>NZ_JAWJBK010000025.1:0-151122 GCF_032842915.1 Oceanimonas sp. CAM02 | reverse complement strand
AAATGGCAGATGAAGTCCGGTATTATACGGACGAGTATTACCCGAAAGTGCGGCGCCACATGGCGCTGGGAGGAATAACTCCCAATGCCTACGCAGCTGCCGCTTAATTTAAGTGTCTACTTTATCGGGGCCACTCCACACTCCAAGCTTCCAGCTTCCAGCTAGCCCAACAGGGCCAGCTGTTCACGCCAGGGCTGAATATCGCCGATATGCTCGGCGACCCATTCCGGGTTGTAGTAGGTGTCCAGATAGCGCTCGCCGCCGTCGCACATTAACGTGACCAGGGAGCCGGTTTTGCCGGCTTTTTGCATTTCCTGCGCCAGTTGCAGTACGCCCCACAGATTGGTGCCGGTCGAGCCGCCGGCCTTGCGCCCCAGTATGTGCTCCAGCCAGTGAATGGTGGCGATGCTGGCGGCATCGGGCACTTTTATCATGCGGTCGATCACCTCGGGCAGAAACGAGGCTTCCACCCGGGGGCGGCCAATGCCTTCAATGCGGCCGCAGGCCCGGCTGGTAAGGGTATGGTCCTGCTGCTGGAAACTGTCAAAAAACACCGAGTTTTCCGGATCCACCACTACCAGCCGGGTATTCAGGCCGGCATAGCGAATATAGCGGCCCAGGGTGGCCGAGGTACCGCCGGTGCCGGCACTCATCACAATGGTGTCCGGCTCCGGGTGGGGCTCTTCTGCCAGCTGGCGGAAAATGCTTTCGGCAATATTATTGTTGCCCCGCCAGTCGGTAGCCCGCTCCGCATAGGTAAACTGATCCATATAATGGCCGCCGGTTTCCCGTGCCAGCTGCTCGGCGGCGGCATACACCTCACTGGCATGCTGCACAAAGTGGCAGCGGCCGCCGAGGCGCTCTACCTGAATAATTTTGCTGCGGGTGGTGGACGCCGTCATCACGGCGGTAAAGGGCAGGCCCAGCAATTTGGCAAAATAGGCCTCCGACACCGCCGTGCTGCCCGATGAGGCTTCCACCACATGGGTGCCCTCGCGAATTTTGCCGCTGCAGATGGCGTGCAGAAACAGCGAGCGGGCCAGCCGGTGTTTAAGGCTGCCGGTGGGATGAGTGCTTTCGTCTTTCAGATAGATATCAATGCCGGCCAGGGCCGGAATGTCCAGCCGGTACAGGTGAGTGTCCGAGGTGCGCAGCTGATCGCTGGACAAAACTTTAAGGGCGGTGCGGGTCCACTGGCTCATGGCATCAGACTCAAAAATAAAATGATACTGAAAATTGTATTCTCATAAGGGGAAAAAGGTTTTCTCTTGTTTTCAGGATAAGCGATAATTTTTAGAAAATTTTTCTCCCTAATGGCATAAAAACGAATGGATAATTTCGATCGTCAAATACTGGCCCTGCTGCAGCAGGACGCCACCCTGGCGCTGAAAGATCTGGCCGAGGCGGTGAACCTGTCCACCACGCCCTGCTGGAAGCGGGTCAAGCGGCTGGAAGAAGCCGGTTACATTCGCGGCCGGGTAGCCCTGCTGGATGCCGAGCAGCTTGGGCTGGGCCTGTCGGTGTTTGTGCAGATAAAAACCCAGCATCACGACAGCCGCTGGCTGGCCCGTTTTGCCGAGACGGTCACCGCGTTTGACGAAGTGGTGGAGTTTTACCGCATGTCCGGCGAGTGGGACTATATGCTCAGAGTGGTGGTGGCCGACATTGCCGCCTTTGATCGTTTTTATAAAAAGCTGATCAACAGCACCGAAGGGCTGTCTGACATCACTTCCAGCTTTGCCATGGAGCAAATCAAGTACACCACGGCCCTGCCGTTATAGGCGAGGGATTGGGGAATAGGGACTGGGGAATAGAAAATCTCGTGGCAGGTAGCGCCGGAGTTTCACGAAGCAGCAGTGGGGATTGCTGTAGCCGACCGTCACATGCCATGGACGGCATGTGCCGAGCGTCCCATGGATGGGCTCGAAGCGTGTCGGCGGAGTGCAACCGCGCTGCTGCTTCGCTTTGCGGTGAAGCAGAAGTCACGGGCTTTCAGGCCTACTTGTTGCGCACATATTCACCTGGTGTGCAGCCCAGTAGCTCGCCAAAGGCGGCAATAAAGGCAGACAGGCTGTCGTAGCCGCATTCCAGCGCCACATCGGTAATGCGCAGGTTTTGCTCCAGCAGGGGCAGGGCGGCAAGCAGGCGGGCCCGCTGTCGCCACTGCCGAAAGCTCATGCCGGTGTCGCGCACAAAATAGCGGCTCAGGGTTTTGTCGCTGACCCCCAGCTGCTCACTGAAATAACGCATGGGCCGGCGGCAGTCCGGGTGTGCAGCCAGATAATCGCAAATAGCCGCCAGAGCGTGATGGCCGGGCCAGGGCAGCATCAGGGCACAGGCCGGTGCCAGCGCCAGTTGATCCAGCAGCACCGCCACCAGGCGACCCTCGGCACCGCTTTCGTTATATTCCACATCAAAATGACTGAACGTCAGAATCAGCTCTCTGAGCAAGGGGCTTATCTCCACCACTTCACAGGGGCGGGCTGGCAGGGCGGCAGCGTCAATATACAGGCTGCGAATTTGGGTGCCGGCGTCACAGTGCACGCCATGGCTGAGATGGGGCGGAATCCACACCGCCCGGTTGGGCGGGGCCACAAAGCGGGCTTCGGGTGTGTTCACCGTCAGCACGCCTGCAGCGGCATAGGAAAGCTGTATCCAGGCATGGACATGATGAGTGTTAATGGCCTGATTGGGCAAGGACTGCAGCTGGCCCAGCACCGGCCTTGGCAAGTGCCTTAGTTGCCCAAGCTGTTCCAGTAATACTTGCTGATTGTCTTTTTGGCGACACTTCATCTCTTTTTGCCGATAAAATCCTGACACTTTCGCCATTATAATGGGTGAAAATCTTGTCTCCACCGGAATCTAGAAATGTTCAGAATGTTACGTCTGCTGTTTGATAACTTTACCCTTATTCTGCTGGGTGTGGTGGCCACCGCCACCCTGCTGCCGGCCCAGGGGCAGGGGGCCGTGTTTTTTGACTGGCTGACCACGGCCGCCATTGCTCTGCTGTTTTTTATGCACGGGGCCAAGTTGTCTCGTCAGGCCATCGTAGCCGGTGCCACCCACTGGCGGCTGCATCTGCTGGTGTTCGGCTGTACCTTTGTGATGTTTCCCGTTATCGGCGTGTTGTTAAAGCCGGTGCTGCTGCCGCTGCTGGGAGAGCAGCTGTATATGGGAGTGCTGTTTTTGTGTGTGTTGCCGGGCACGGTACAGTCGGCCATTGCCTTTACCTCGCTGGCGGGCGGCAATGTGCCGGCGGCGGTATGCAGTGCCTCAGCATCGAGTATTCTGGGCATAGTGCTCACGCCGCTGCTGGTGGCCGCCCTGCTCAATATGCAGGCAGATCAAGCAGTGTCACCGCTTGACTCCATTCTGTCCATCAGTGCTCAGCTGTTGCTGCCCTTTATGGCGGGTCATTTGTTGCGTCCGGTCATTGGCGGCTTTGTGGATCGTAACCGGGCCTGGCTGAGCAAAATAGATCAGGGCTCCATTTTACTGGTGGTGTACACGGCCCTGAGTGCTTCCGTGGTGGAAGGCCTCTGGCATACGGTGTCGATATCGAAGCTGGCTGTCCTGACACTGGTCTGCTGTGTGTTGCTGGCGCTGGTGCTGTGGCTGACTGCCGTGCTGGGCCGGCGTTTTGGCTTTAACCGGGAAGATCGCATCACTATCATCTTTGGCGGCTCCAAAAAAAGCATGGCCACGGGTGTGCCCATGGCCAAGGTGCTGTTCAGTGGAGCCATGCTGGGTCCGGCGCTGTTGCCGCTGATGATTTTTCATCAGATCCAGCTGATGGTCTGTGCCGTGCTGGCGCAAAAATACGCGCGGCAAGGCGAGCCCGAGTTTAACCCTGAGCAAACACCAGCGCCTTGAGCCCGGCTTCGGGGCTGACGTCGGTAAACTCGGGCGGATTGTCCAGCCGCTGCACAAACCTGAGAGTCGGTGCCTGTGCTGCCATGCCGTCAATCAAAAACTGGCAGTCAATATCGGGATCGTTCACGCAGGCCAGCACAGTGCCCTGTGGCGTGAGCAGCTCCGGCAGCCGGCGCAGAATTTTGCCGTAGTCTCTGGTCAGGGCAAAGCTGCCTTTCTGGAACGAAGGCGGGTCGATAATAATCAGTTCATAAGGGCCCAGTTTGCGCACCTTGCCCCAGGACTTGAACAGCTCGTGGCCCAGAAAGCTGACCCGGCTCAGATCATGCTGGTTTAATCTGTGGTTATCCCGGCCACGGGAAAGGGCTGCCTTGGCCATATCTAGATTCACCACCTGCTCGGCACCCCCGGCCATGGCTGCCACAGAAAAGCCGCAAGTATAGGCAAACAGGTTCAGTACCCGTTTGCCCCGGGCCTGCTCTTTTACCCACTGCCGGCCCAGCCGCATATCCAGAAACAGGCCGTGATTCTGGTTTTTGCCAAGGCTCAGCTGGTAGGCAAGCGCATGCTCATGCACCACAGGGCTGGCATTCAGCTCACCCCAAATCACCTCCAGCGGTGAGCCGTCCCGGCTGCGGTGTTGTAGCAGCAAAGAGCGAGCGCCGCTTTGCTGCCAGACGGGTGTAGTTACCAGCTCATTCAGCATGGCCAGCAGCCTGGCTAACAAGGCAGGCTCCGGCTCCTTGAACAGGCTTATCAGCAACTGACCGGCTGACGGGCCTTTTAACCAGTCGGCAGTTAACTGCTCCAGCCCGGGCCAGCAACGGCCCCGGCCATGAAATATTCGGCGGGTTTCGGTGGGTGGCTTGGCGAGCGCAGTGTGCAGCTGAGCCTGAAAAGTGGGCAGAGCGGTGGCGTCCATAGTGTTGTCCGGCAAGAAAAAGCAGGCGCCATTCTAGCGACCTGCTTTTGATAACTCCACCAGCCCTTTGGGGGAGCGGTAGCTGCCACTTTAGTCGGCAGCCGCGGTTGGGATTCGCTTTGCTCATCGCCAACTACCGTCTGTCAGGTCACAGCCACTGGCTGAGGCCGACCAGGGTCAGGGGCAAGGCGAAGAAGACGCCGCCGATATAAGCCGCCACATAGGCTTTGTTGCGCTGGGCCTGAGTGGCCAGCAGCTCGGCCATTTGCATGGGCAGGTTGCGCAGCACCGGCAGCACATAAATCAGGGCAATGGCCAGCACATTAAACAGCAAGTGCACCAGTGCAATCTGCAGCGCCACCATGGCCGAAGCACCGGTAATGGCGGTGGCAGCCAGCAGGGCGGTGATGGTGGTGCCGATGTTACTGCCCAGAATAAAGGGATAAACCTGCTTCAGGCTGAACATGCCGGTGCCGGCCAGCGGCACTATCAGCGAAGTGGTGGTGGAAGACGACTGCACCAGCACGGTGACCAGGGTGCCCGAGGCCATGCCTGACACAGGGCCGCGGCCCACGGCGGTGCGCAAAATGCCCATGGCGCGGCCTTCCATCAGGGTGCGCAGTACTTTGCCTATCTGAGTCACCACCAGCAGTATCATGCCAATGCCCAGCATAATAAGGGCAATGCCGGACCAGACGCCGGGCAGCCAGGCCACGCTTTCTTTCATGATGCCGGTAGCGGGGGCCAGCATGGCTTTCATAAAGTTCATGTTGCCCATGCTCATGCTGGCATCGCTTACCAGCAAGCCTGCGAGCCACTCGGAGGAACGTGCCAGCGGCTGAAACAGCAGCTCCAGCGGCAGCACTATGGCCACCGCCAGCAGGTTAAAGCTGTCATGCACGGTAGCGGCAGAAAAGGCCCGGCGAAACTCCTCGCCATTGCGCACATGGCCCAGACTGACCAGGGTGCTGGTAAGGGAGGTACCGATATTGGCCCCCATCACCATGGGAATGGCAATGGCAATCGGCAGGCCACCGGCCACCATGCCCACAATAATGGAGGTCACCGTGCTGGAGCTCTGGATCAGCGCCGTGGCCACCACGCCGATAATCAAAGCAATGATCGGGTTTGAGGCAAACTCGAACAGGGCTTTGGCGTTATCGCCGGCAGCGGATTTAAAGCCGGCACCAATGGCACCCACTGCCGCCAGCAGCAAATAAACCAATGCGGCCACCAGCAGCCAGGAAAGCCAGCGGTAAGATGACTGAGCCGGCTGGGCAGCAGCGGGCAGGGCAGTGGTCTCAGTGGTCATATCGGTACATCCTCATCGTTATGATGGGCGCACTATGCAGGCCGAATATGACGGTTTTATTACAATGTGACACTGGTATGAATGCACGGCCTGAAAGATAGGGTATGGTGCTCGGTCGCTATTTTATGCTGTTTTTTAAGTGTCTGTTTTATTTGGTTTTTATTCGGTTTGTGTGCGAATGAATCCATTTGAGGACACATTGTCGCTATTATCTTCCGTCAGTCTGTTTCGCAGCCATTTGGCTATTTCTTGAAATATTTGTTTTGAACTTCAATAGTCTTAAGCACCTGATGCAAATGGTGTTGAACCTGCGTATCAGTATCAACCCCCATGGATAACCGTGTTTACTACTGGAGAAGAAATATGAACAAGCATCATTTTTCCCGCACTCTACTGGCTGTAGTAATGAGTTCCACCATGGTGGCAGGGCACGCCCTGGCCGAAGAATCGCTGGCGACCAAAATGGAAGAGACGGCAGAGCAGACTCAGCAAAAAGCCGAGCAGGCCGCTACCAAGGCCGGCACTTACATGAATGACAGTGTGATCACCGGCAAGGTGAAGTCGGCATTGCTGAATGATGAAGGTGTATCCAGCGTGGATATTTCCGTGGAAACCGAAAAAGGCAAGGTAACTCTCAGTGGCTTTGTGCCGGCTCAGGAGCAGGCCGGGCGAGCAGTCGAAGTGGCTAAAAACATCAAGGGTGTTGAATCCGTTGAGGATCAATTGCATGTAAAAGAAGCAGCAGCCGAAGACAATGACTCTCTGGCTGGTCTGGCCGGCGATGCGTTAATTACCGGTAAGGTGAAAGCGGTGCTGCTGGCCGATGACATGGTGGCCGGTACCGATGTCAGCGTGGAAACCGATAACGGCGTGGTGCACCTCAGCGGTGAAGTTGAAAACCGGGAGCAGGCCGAACAGGCGGCGTTGCTGGCTGGCAATATAGAAGGGGTGACCACGGTGAAAAACGACATACAGATCGCCAACTAAGTCACCGGCAAGGCGAGTGGCCACAGGTTTCTTGTGTGGCCATATCCTGACTTCAAACTTGGAGGAAATGCCATGTTCAGCTGGGGAATTACCTTTCTTATTATTGCCATTATCGCTGCCCTGCTTGGGTTTACCGGTGTGGCCGGGGCGGCAGCAGGCGCGGCCAAACTGGTATTTGTGGTGGGCATAGTGTTGTTTATAATCAGTTTGTTTACCGGACGCCGGGGCCCCTGAACCTGGCCTTTTGCCCTCAGGAGTATGGGTTATTCATTTTTATCGTAACGGCCCTGAACATATACAGGGAGAGCCGGTGGATTTTGTACAAATCCGCCGGCGTTTTGATTTTCGCAGTATTGAAATTGGCCGCTGGGTTACCAGAGCCGAGCGTGATGTCGCGGCCGGCTACTTTTATAACGCCCTGTGTGATTTAATGCTGATCCTGCAGGCACCCGAGTCGCTTATCTCCCTGCGTGGCAGCTTGTCGTTGCAATATGGCACCGGTGGCCGGCCTGGAGTCAGCGCGCACTACCAGCCGGCCACCCGCAGCTTTGCGCTGGCCAAAAATGCCGGTCCGGGCAGTATTGCTCATGAGTGGTTTCATGCGTTTGATCACCACATGGCTGATAAGGCATTAAGCGGTGTTGCCCGGCACAGGCTCACATCGGATGCCTGGCTCAATAATGCCGCCACCATCAAACACCCGTTAAATACACTGCTATTCCAGTGCTTTGAGGCTGTGCTGTTAAGTGAAGACGGCAGCCAGCCCAGCCCACTGTTTTATGCCTCGGCTCAAATGGACGAACAACAGGGAATAGTATATTTCAGTCGGCCCGAAGAGCTGTGTGCCCGCGCCTTTGAAGCCTTTGTGCAGGATGCCGGCATCAAGAACAGCTTTCTGGTCAAGGGGACCAAAGCCACCCGGGAAGCGCAATGTGGGCTTTACCCTCAGGGTACACAGCGGGACAGGTGCAACAGTGCTTTTCGGCATTATTTTCATACTCTGGGAAGGGCGCTGCAGCAACAGCAGCAAGGCGTGAATGCATAAAAACCCTGACCGGCTTTGGCCGTGAATGTGATATAACATAACCATCTAAAAATAAGCTGGAATCACTCTATTGGATAATATCGAACATCTGTTTTTGCTGGCCGGCGTTTTGCTGTGTCTGAGTGTGCTGGCCACGCTGGTCTCTGCCCGCTCCGGCATTCCCATACTGCTTATTTTTCTGCTGATCGGCATGCTGGCCGGTGAAAGTGGCCCCGGCGGCATCATGTTCGAAAGTTATTCACTGGCTTATACCGTGGGCAACCTGGCCCTGGCCATTATTCTGCTGGACGGCGGCATGCGCACCCGCATGGAGACCTTCAGGGTGGGGCTGAAGCCCGCCCTTAGTCTGGCTACTTTTGGCGTGCTGATCACCAGTGGTATTACCGGCTTAATTGCGGTTTATATTCTTGATCTGGGCTGGCTGCAGGGGCTTTTACTGGGGGCCATCGTGGGCTCGACCGATGCTGCGGCGGTGTTTTCTCTGCTGGGCGGGCGGGGCATGCAGCTGAACCAGCGGGTGGGAGCGTCCCTTGAAATCGAATCGGGCACCAACGATCCCATGGCCATCTTCTTAACCCTGACCCTGATAGCTCTTATCACCGGTGATATGCAGGGGAGCGGCGAGGCTGTGCTGTTTTTGCTCAGTCAGTTTGGCATCGGGGCGCTGGCGGGGTTGCTGGGCGGGCAGGTGCTGGTGCAGCTTATTCGTCGGATCAGTCTGGCGTCGGGCCTGTATCCGCTGCTGGTGACCGGTTTTGGCCTCACCTTGTTTGCGTTAACGGCCATGCTGCAGGGCAGCGGCTTTCTGGCGGTGTATCTGGCCGGACTGGTGCTGGGCAACTCCCGGTTGCGCAACCTGGAGTCGATTTTGCCGGTGTTTGATGGTCTGGCCTGGCTCAGCCAGATTGGCCTCTTTCTGGTGCTGGGGTTGCTGATTTCTCCTGCCGATATGTGGGCCATGGCACTGCCAGCCAGCCTGATTGCTCTGGCGATGATTTTTATTGCCAGGCCGGTGGCAGTGCTGACATCATTGCTGCCGTTTTTCCGTTTCAATGCCCGTGAGCTGGGCTTTATTTCCTGGGTTGGCTTGCGAGGAGCCGTGCCCATAGTGCTGGCCATTTTCCCGTTGATGGCTGGCATAGAGGAAGGTGGCATGCTGTTTAATGTGGCCTTTTTTGTGGTACTGATTTCTTTGCTGGTGCAGGGTTCTTCTTTGCCGCTGATGGCTCGCTGGCTGGCGGTAGAGGTGCCACCCGAGCCGGCCCCCAGGCGCCGCTCCATGCTGGGTATTTTCAAGGAAAATGACTTTGAGATGTTTCTCTATCAGGTAGAAAGTCAGTCACTGGACGGCATTGTGGTACGTCAGCTGACCTTTCCGCCTCACTGCCGGGTAGCAGCGGTGTTCAGAGGTGAGCATCTGCTGCCGGCCTCGGGCAGTACTCGTCTGGCCATCAATGATGTGCTGTGTGTGATTGGCCGCAGCACGCACCTTAAAACCCTGAACAATATGTTCGGGGGTGACCTGGAGCTGGCCCGGGAAAAAGCCAGGGCGTTCTTTGGCGACTTTATTCTGGACGCGGATGCCCGTATGGGGGATGTGGCGCTCATCTATGGGGTGGATGTTTCCGTCGATGAAGCCGGCATGCCTTTAGGTGACTTTATGCTCAAGCATACCAATGGTCACCCTGTGGTGGGGGATCACTTTGAGCGTTATGGCATGGTGTGGACAGTGGCCGATGTTGACGGAGACAGAGTGCTGAAGGCGGGCTTGCGGGAGTTTGAACCGGGTTAAGCCTTATTGGTTGTTGGCGGTGTGCTGCACCGATACCGTTGCCGGCTCAATGCCGCGAATGGCATTCAGGCTGCCCAGATCTTCCACTCGTTGATAACCCAATGCCTGTAGCGCCTCCATCGCCATGCGTGAGCGTACGCCGTCGGCACCATAGAGATTAATGGGCGTATTGCGATTAGGATATTGCTCACTCACCCCCCGGGCGATGCGCGTGTGCGGAATTAGCACAGCACCGGGAAGGTGATCCAGCTGGTATTCCTGTGCCGTGCGTACATCAATCCAGACTGAGCCATTATTGCCGCGGGCAGGCTCGCTGCGGGCCAGAGTAGAAGCCATCAGTGGTGTCGCTACCATCATCAGTAAAACCGCAAACCGGGTCATGTTAAGCGCCTTCCTTCATTCATGTATTCGCCCTTAATTCTAAAACAGATAGGACGTGTTTCGGCCTAATAGCAGTGACGAACCGACAGAACTCGGCACACAGAAATAAAAACGGAGCCATTTAGGCTCCGTTTGAGAATCTCTTGCTGATGCTGATCAGGACATCAGATAAGCCAGGATCTCAACAACCTGCTCGGGGTGGCGGCAGGTGGCCTTGGCCGCTTCGTCCACTTCTTTCAGCGGATGATCGTTTTCGGCATCGTGCAGGGTGATGATGGGCACACCGGAAGCCACGGCAAAGCCGGCATCAAAGGCGGCGTTCCACTGCTTGTATTTGGGTCCGAAACGTACCACCACCAGATCCGCTTCCTTGATATGAGTGGAAGTGCGAATGCTGTTGATGCCGGAGGCCTTACGGTCGCGCCAGAAGTTATCTTCTTCGCTGCCCAGAATGTTAACGCCGACCATGTCGCTGGCATCGTGGTCGGTTACCGCAGAGCTGAAGCGTACTTTCAGGCCCTTGGCTTCACAACCGGCAATAATCTGCTCACGCCAGTCGGTATGAATTTCACCGGACAGATAAACGTTCCAAATTTTGTTGCTCATATCGCTTCCCTTATTGTTCACAAAAGTAACTGAAATAAAGTACAGTTGTTACAGGTTACCCCATTTCACGTTCAAGGTCAGCCCTTCAGCGCGATGGCTGCAGCTTTAACAGGCGGCCGCTATCAGCATCGGTCAGCACATAAATGCCGCCGTCGGCAGCCTGCGCCAGTGCCCGAATGCGTTCGTTCAGGTCAGTTAGCAGATGATACTCACCCGCCACCTTGCCGTTACTCAGCTCAAGACGTACCAGTTTGCGCCCGGCCAGGGCTCCCACAAACAGATGGTGTTGCCATTCAGGAAAGGCGTTGCCGCGGTAAAACAGCATGCCCGACGGCGCTATGGAGGGCACCCATACCCAAAGCGGATCCGTCATGCCGGCCTTGCGGCTGCCTTCCCCGATACGGCCGCCACCGTACTCTTCCCCAAAGGTCACCACGGGCCAGCCGTAGTTATGGCCTTTTTGAATGCGGTTTACTTCGTCTCCGCCCTGAGGGCCGTGCTCGTGGGTCCAGAGCTCGCCACTTTCGGGGTGAATGGCAGCACCCTGCACATTTCGGTGGCCCAGGCTCCATATCTCCGGCAGGGCACCAGTCTTGTTTACGAAGGGATTATCGGCAGGCACCCGGCCGTCATCGTGCAGGCGAATGATTTTGCCAAGGTGATTGTCAAGTGACTGGGCCTGATCCCGGCTGTGATAGCGATCACCTGTGGTAATAAACAGATAGCCTTGCCTGTCAAACACCAGGCGCGAGCCAAAATGGGCGCGGCCATAAGTTTTGGGTATCTGCTCAAAAATAACCTGCACATTGCTTAGCTGCTGCTGACTCAGTGTGGCGCTGGCCACAGCAGTACCGCTGCCACCCGGCCCCGGCTGACTGAAGCTGAAGTAGACCAGCCGGTTGCGGGCAAAGTCTGGGTGCAGTGCCACATCCAGCAAGCCACCCTGACCGCCGGCGGCAATGGCCGGCAATCCGGTTATGTTATTGCGTGTGCCATCAGGCTGCAGGTGCAGCAGACGCCCTGAACGCTCAGTAACCAGCAGGCTGCCATCGGGCAGCTCCGCCAGTCCCCAGGGGTGATCCAGCCCTTCCGCCAGCGTGAGCATCTGCCCGTTGGCCATCAGTGGCCGGGATAACAGCATCAGTACCAGCAGCATCAATATCCGCATATGTGATTACTCCTATATGGTGTTTGTGGTTTTCTGTCATTATGGATCATGCTAAACAGGTTCAGGGACGATGACACAGGAATGCAAAATGAGAACAATAATTAGCACCATACTGGCGGTGTTGTGCCTGACTACCGGGCAGGTCAGCGCCGGCACATTGGCTGAAGTGGTACGGCATGGTGATATTCGCTGTGGTGTATTTCCCGATGACCCGGGCCGCAGTGCCATTGATGAAAACGGTGTCTGGCGCGGCTTTTATGTCGATTTTTGCCGCGCCACAGCGGCGGCCTTATTTGGCGACGCTGAACGGGTACAGTTTGTGGAAGTGGATGCCACCAGCCGTTTTACCACACTGCAGCAAAAACACAGTGATGTGGTGATGTACAGCTCAACCTGGACCCTGGGGCGGGAAGATGCCTATCAGGTGGCCTTTCCGGCCATTTATCTGTTTGACGGCCAGGGGCTGCTGGTCCGTAAAGACTCAGGCATTGGCGGACTGGCGGATCTTGATAACAAAACGGTATGTGTTACCGAAAACACCACAACTTACCGTAATTTGCTGATGCTGCTTGAACGGAATCAAATTCATGCTCGTGTTCTGCCGTCCAATGGCGACAGCTTTTTCAGAGGGCATTGTGATGCCTACTCGGCAGACCGCATCAATCTGGCCATTAACCGTGCCCACAGGGCAGATAATCCGGATAACTATCTGATTTTGCCTGAACTCCTGTCTCGTGAGCCCATCAGTCCCATGGTGCGCAATGATGATGCCCAGTGGCACAGGGTGATCCGTGCCGTTGTGCATGCGCTTATTCTGGCCGACGAAAAACACATCACGCAGGGGAATGTAGCGGAGGTAGCCAGGCAGAGCACCGACAGGGAAGTGCAGAATCTACTGGGTGTCAGTGGGCATCTGGGCAAGCAGCTGGGGTTGCCAGCCGGCTGGGCACTACAGATGATTAAAAGTGTAGGAAACTACAGCGAAATCTATCAGCGTCATTTTGGTCCGGGCACTCCGGTGAATATACCTGCCGGACTGAATCAGCCCTGGTCCCGGGGTGGCCTGTTGTTTGCACCGCTGTTTCGCTGAGAGCAGGCATGAGTACCACAGCCACTTCCGGCAGCTTGGGTCGTAAACTGACCCTTATCATCATTCTGGTGTTTGGCCTCTATCTGCTGCTGGCTTCGTTTTTTGCTTACCTTGTCTACAGCCAGTATGTGGGACTGACCGGAGCCACAGGCCGTCATTTTGAGCGGGCCATGATTGCCGGCGAGCTGACCCGCGATGCAGAGACCATTGCCGGAGAAGTCTATGAACTCCTGGCAGGTAATGATATTTCTGTCAGTACTGTCAATAGCCGGGTAGCCAATCTGGCAGGTATTTATCAGGCTACCCGAAAGCGGCTGGAGCAACTCGGCGAGCTCAGTGACAGCGACAGGATGGCGCTGGATAAATGGCAAACACCGTTTTTCAGCAGTCTGGACAAACTGAATGAACGGCTGCGTGCCGAGCAGGAGCTGCAGGCGATTCAGCAGCAGCAGATGGATGAACTGTTTTTAATGCTGCGCCAGCTCACAGAGTTGGAAACAGTGGCACGGGATCTGCCTTTGCCGGAACAGCACTTTATTGGCCATGCCCTGGCGGCGCTTGGCTACACCGCTGCCGTCTTCAGCGCCGAGCGGCCCGGCCATCTGATTAACCTTGAGCGTTTCAGCGATGCCCGGCTGCAGGTGCTTGCCGGGCTTGAGCTGACCTATGCGCCGGCAGTTGCGCTGCGTGCCCGCCTGCAGCAGCTGCTGCCGATGATATTTGAACAACGAAGGCCGCTGCTGCGTCATGCCCGGGCTACCCTTGCCACGGCCCGTGAAACACGGGTGCTGGCGCAAAAGCTGACCAGTGCCACCTTCAGCTATCATCAACGGCTCAAAGCGTCTGCAGAGCAGGCGCTGCAACAGCAGCAACGCCTGATGGGCCGCTCCATGTCGGTGCTGCTGGCCGCCCTGGTACTACTGGTGATCACCACGTTGATGGCATTGCTCTATATTCGCCGCTCCATTATTCAGCGTATTAACAGGCTCAGCCGGGCCATGCAGGCACACGGCAGGGGAGAGCCCGAGCCGATTCCAGTTAACGGAGATGATGAAATCAGCCGAATGGGTAAAACCTTTGCATTTTTTGTGGATGCCAGACAACGGGCTGAGCAACAGCTGGCACTGGCCAACAGGGAACTGCAGAGCATGAACGCCTCTCTGCAACGGCTGAGTGAGATCGATGATCTGACTCAGATTGCCAACCGCCGATGTTTTGACCGGCACCTTGAAGCGGAATGGCGGCGGGCTGTGCGTGAGCAGCGTTCTCTGGGGCTCATTATGGGCGATATTGATTACTTCAAGCGCTTTAATGATGAATATGGTCACCAGCAGGGCGATGAGTGTCTGCACCTTGTGGCGCAGGCGCTGGCCGGCCAGCTGCACCGGCAAGGAGACATGGTCGCCCGCTACGGCGGTGAGGAATTTATTGTTCTGCTGCCGGAGCAGGATCTGTGGCAAACCCGTCATGTGGCCGAGCACCTGCTCAATGCGGTGCGTGAACTCAATATTGAACATATTCGCTCAGAGCAAAAGAGAGTGACGCTCAGCCTGGGCGTGGTCGCTTTTGTACCCGAGCAGTATGACCGTATAGAAGACATGGTGGCCAAGGCCGACAAGGCACTGTATGCGGCCAAGGAGCAGGGGCGCAACCGGCTTTGTGTGGCACCCCCGGAATGTGAGGCTGGCCGCAGCCAGCCCGGATAAGAGATCAGGCTGTCTGCTGTTGCAGGCGTTGACGCTGATGCCAGGCCAGCAGGCTGACCAGCACCAGCTGCGCCATAATGGCGGCAGCCAGAATCAGTGGGCTGGCGATAAAACCAGCAAGCACAAAACCGCTCAGGGCAATACTGCCATTCAGCAGGGCATAGGGAAGCTGAGTGCGGAAGTGTTCAAACTGATCACAGCCAGAGCCGGTAGAAGACAATATGGTGGTTTCCGAGATGGGTGAACAGTGATCGCCAAACAGACCACCGGACAGCACGGCACCAATACATGCATAAAGCGGTGCATCAATGGCGATGGCGGTGGGGATCACCAGTGGCAGCATAATGGCAAAAGTGCCCCAGGATGAGCCGGTGGCAAAGGAGATGATTCCGGACAGCAAAAAGGCCACGGCCGGCACCAGCCAGGCAGGAAAACCGGCCTGAGCCTGTTCGGCAATATAAGCGGCCGCGCCCAGCTCCTTGCCCACACTGCTCAGGGTCCAGGCCAGGATCAGTACAATGGCCACCTGCATCATGTTACTCATGCCTCTGAGATAAACGGCAATACCGTCGCTGACCCGGCGCACACCATAAATGGCCATCAGGCTGATAAGGGTAACGGCAGCAGAGAAGTAAGCAGTGGACAGAGCGGCACGAAACACGGAGCCGGAGATTTTTTCAAAAGGAAATCCCAGCGGGCCGAGCATGGCTGCCAGCACTGCGCCCATGACCAGCAGCGGGGCCCACACAAAGCTGGCGCGGGCATTATCGTGAGTAAAGGGCGTCAGCTCCTGCTGAGGCCCGGTGGCAATCTCACCGCGCTCCGCAGCCCGTTCTGCCTCGGCCATGGGGCCAAAGTCCAGCCTTTTAAAGGCAATCAGCGGCACCATGGTGACTGCCAGCACGGCGTAAAACTGAAAGGGAATGGCGGAAATAAAGGCCTGCCAGTCGCTCAGATCCAGTTCAAGGGCGGTAAATTCCTTTTGCAGCAACCCCATGATGTAGACACCCCAGCCGATAAAGGGCACCAGAATAGCCACCGGTGAGGCGGTAGAGTCGATAATAAAGGCCAGTTTCTGGCGGGACAGCGCCAGCTTGTCAAACAGCGGGCGAAAGACAGGGCCGACGATCAGTGGTGTGCCCAGATCGGAAAAGAAGATAACAATGCCACCCAGCCAGGCCGAGATTTGCGCCCGGCACTTATTGCTGACCCAGTGAGTCACCCGGCGGGCAAAAGCCTGACCACCACCGGACTGCTCCATCAGTGCTACAAAGCCACCAATAAACACCAGCAGAACCAGTACACCTGCGTTGTAGCTGTCGGTCAGCTGACCCACCAGATGGTCTTTAACCAGAATGCCGAAACTGTCCAGCGGGTGCAGCCAGTCGTTCAGCATGACAACACCGCTTAACACACCGGCAAACAGGCCAATCACCACGTTGCGTGTGGTCAGTGAAAGCAGCAGAGTAAGAAAAATGGGGATCAGCGAACTGATATCGGGGCTTGCCATAAGCAGGATTTCCTTTACCGCCAAGGCCTGAGCCTTGAGAAACAAAGCGCAGAACTTTAACCAAGCTGGTCAGCGCCCGCAAGATGAAAGGAGCTTATTAATGGATTTTTTGCGTTTAAAACTGCTTCAGTTGAATTTTTATAACCATAATGGCGGTGTTGGCTGGATATTTATGCTTTAAAGTCAGGGCGAGATGCTCGCCCTGCAGGCTGTGCTCAGCCGAAGTAGGAGCAGCAGTAATCTACCAGGCTGTACACCTTGAGGTTAAAACTGGCGTTGGCAGGCACGTCAAAGGACTGACCGCCTTCAACGCGCTGCCAGCTGTCGCTGCCGGGCAACTGCACATCCAGACTGCCCGCAGTAATTTCCATCAGTTCGGCGGCCTCTGTGCCAAAGGTATATTCACCGGGCAGCATAATACCCAGAGTTTTTTGGCTGCCGTCGGCAAACTTCACTACCCGGCTGGTGACCTTGCCGTCGTGATAGACATTGGCCTGCTTGATAACAGTAACATTGTCGAACTGAGTGTCGGTGTGAGACATGATACTTCCTGTAAGTGAATAGCAAAGAGGACTGGTTATAGCACAGGCCCGGGTTTTGGAAAATGATCCCTGAAAATTGAAAGAAACGGGCAGCCGTCAGGTCTGTTGCTTCGATTCAGACTTCTCATTTGGCTGATGCCAAGGTAACGTTAATCATTAATGTGATCAGGGACACGTTCATGCATACATTGTCGGATATTGTGACGAAAACCCCCTTGCTGACCGGTACGGATCCGGAGCAAAAGCGGGAAGAAATACGCCGTTATTTTCATCAGACCTTTTGCCTTTATGAGGCACTGTTTGATTGCATTACCACAGAAGATGCCTACTATTCGCGGCCTGAGCCGCTGCGCCATCCGCTGATTTTCTATTTTGGCCATACCGCTGTTTTTTTTATCAACAAGCTGGTACTGGGCAAATATCTGCCTGAACGCCTGGATGAGCGACTTGAGTCCATGTTTGCTATTGGCGTGGATGAAATGTCCTGGGATGATCTCAACGACGCCCATTACGACTGGCCCAGCCTGGATCATACCCGGGCTTATCGTCAACGGGTTCGGGAAACCGTGGATGCCTTTATCAGTGATATGCCGCTGACGTTGCCCATTACTCCTGACAGTCCGGCCTGGATTGTGCTGATGGGTACAGAGCACGAACGCATTCATCTGGAAACCTCATCGGTAATCATGCGTATGTTGCCGCTGTCTCAGCTGCAACCACATCCGCTGTGGGTGGCCTGCCGTGAATATGGCCCGGCCCCGCAAAACAGTCTGCTGCCAGTAGCAGGCGATACCATCACGCTGGGTAAGCCGGCCAGCGCCGCCACCTATGGCTGGGACAACGAATACGGCAGTAAAACGGTGGAAGTAGAGGCTTTTCGTGTCTCCCGGTATCTGGTGTCCAATGGTGAATACCTGGCGTTTGTGCAGGACGGCGGCTATCAGCGGCCCGAGCTCTGGACTGAAGAAGGCCGGCAATGGCTGAATTATACGCAAGCTGCCATGCCTCGCTTCTGGCTGCAGCGCTATGGTGAGTATTGGCAGCGTAATTTACTGGAAGAAATTCCGCTGCCACTGAACTGGCCGGCAGAGGTCAATTATCTGGAAGCCAAAGCGTTCTGTAACTGGAAAGCAGCGCAAACCGGTACTCACATTCGGCTGCCCACTGAAGCCGAATGGACAGTACTGAGAAACCGTATTGATACCGATCAACCCCACTGGGAGCAGGCCCCGGGCAATATCAATCTGGAGCACTTTGCCTCGTCCTGTCCGGTAAACCGCTTTGAGCATGACGGTATTTATGACATTACCGGCAACGTCTGGCAGTGGACCGAAACCCCCATCGATGGTTTTCCCGGCTTTGAGGTGCATCCGCTCTATGATGATTTCTCTACGCCTACCTTTGATAACCGGCATAACCTGTTCAAGGGTGGCTCCTGGATTTCTACCGGCAATGAAGCCACCCGTTACTCCCGCTATGCATTTCGCCGGCACTTTTTTCAGCATGCCGGCTTTCGCTATCTTGAATCCGACAACCCGGAGGTTCCTGTGGAGCCAGTAAACACGTATGAAACCGATGAGCTGGTCGCTCAGTATCTGGAATTCCACTACGGTGACAGCTACTTTGGTGTGCCCAACTATCCGCTGGCGTGCGTTAATGCGCTGCTGGAAAGGCTGCCTGAGCTGAACCGGGGCAAAGCCCTGGATCTGGGCTGCTCGGTAGGGCGGGCCACCTTTGAACTGGCCCGGCACTTTAAGCAAGTGGATGGTATCGACTTTTCTGCCCGCTTTATTCAGCATGGTTTTCAGCTTAAGGAAAGTGGCCAGACCCGTTTTGCTGTTCCGACCGAAGGCGAGCTGGTGGAGTTCAAGGAAGCCAGCCTGGCCGACATGGGTTACGCCGGGGTGGCGGAACGTATCGAGTTTGTGCAGGGCGATGCCCATAATCTCAAACCGCGCTTCAGCGGTTACGATCTTATCTTCTGCGGTAACCTGATTGACCGCCTCTATGATCCGGCCGGCTTCCTGGCGGCCATTCATCAGCGTCTGAATCAGGGCGGTTATCTGGTGCTTACCTCACCCTACACCTGGCTTGAGGAATACACTCCTAAAGAAAAATGGCTGGGCGGTATCAAGGTTAACGGTGAAAACTACAGTACTCTGGATGGTCTGAAAGCCACCCTGAATGACCGTTTTGAACTGGTGGGCCAGCAGGACATTCCCTTTGTTATTCGGGAAACCCGGCGCAAGCATCAGCATACGGTAGCCGAGATGACTCTCTGGCGGCTTAAGTAACTCACAGAGCCCGGCAGGTGCCGGGCTTTTTTTTACCCGGCTGAATATACCGCCTTGTCGTTTTCAGAATGAGTGTGTTACCTAATAAAAAAGCCGGTCTTGTGACCGGCTTTTTTCACTGCGGATTGTCATCCTTACCCGAAGGCTTACCCTTTCAATTGTTGGCGTTAGCCTGACGCAATTGAGCGTTATCGCTTTCGGTTTGCTCTTTGGCAGAGCCCTGGTTCATCTGGCGCTCAATTTCTTCACGCTCGCGGGCTTCGTCCTGCAGAGATTTCCTGGGCAGCAGCATGTTCAGAGTAAAGGCAACGGTGGCTGCAACAATAACAGGCGAGCCAATCAGCATGCGGGCAGTGTCACCCAGCTGGGCAATGGCTTCCGGCACAGCGTTAATCCCCATGGCCAGCGCCACCGACAGGGCCACAATGGTAATGTTGCGGGAAGACAGTTCGTCTTTCACCAGCAGCTGAATACCGGTCATGGTGATCATGCCAAATACGATAATGGTGGCACCACCCAGCACAGGATAGGGGATAGTGGTCATCACAGCACCGAACTTGGGCAGCAGACCGGCAATCACCAAAAACACAGCGGCAATGCCCAGCACATAGCGGCTGATCACCTTGGTCATGGCCACAATGCCTACGTTCTGGCTGAACGACGCGGTAGGCAGGGCACCAAAGATGGAGCCAACCAGAGTGCAAAGGCCGTTACCCAGCAGGCCGCCGGACAGCTCTTTGTCTTTCAGCTCACGGTTCATGCCGCCCACGGTAGTGGCAGACAGGTCACCAATAGTCTGTACCGAGTTCACGATACAAATCACTACCATGGAAATCACCGCAGAGGCGTGAAACTCAATGCCCATGGAGAAAGGCGTGGGCACAATCACCCAGGGCGCTTCGTGCAGGCTGGTAAAGTCGACCATGCCAAACGCAAAGGACATCACATAACCCACGACAATACCCACAATAATGGCGGCCAGACGCAGATAGCCTTTACCGAACTGGGAACACAGCAGCACCACAGCCAGGGTAGTCAGACCAACCAGCCAGTTCATGCCGCTGCCAAAGCCGTCTGCGCTGGTGTTACCGCTGCCGGCCATGTATTTAATGGCAATATCATACAGGGACAGGCCAATGACCAGCACAACGGTACCGGCCACAACAGGCGGGAACAGGTGGCGAATCTGCTTGATAAACAGGCCCACAACAATCATGGCAATACCGCCGGCAATCTGGGCACCCAGAATACCGGGAATGCCATAAACAGAACCAACAGCAATCAGGCTGGGCACATAGGCAAAACCTACGCCGAAGATGGTAGGCACACCGGCACCAAACCGTCCGACAGGATATAACTGAAGCAGGGTGGAAATGCCCGAAAATAACAGAGCGAGCTGCACCAGCATCATGGTTTCTTGGCCATTGGCCCCGGCGACACCAGCAACGATAAGCGGCGGCGTCACTGCGCCCATGATCATTGCCAGAATGTGCTGGAAGGAGAGCGGCAGTGCTTTACCGAAAGACGGCTTGCCGTAGTAATCGAATACCGATTTGCTTTGGCTGTGTTTCATTGCAATAAGTCCCTGAGGGTTGCTCAAGTTAAGTTGTTGTTAACTGCCGGCCTTGTTATCTGTCTGGTATGGCGGGCAGAACCACATCGCAGTGTTTTGGGCACTCTGTGAGGCTCAAAAATAACCAGTTTCAGGGTGGATTGACCCTGTGGTTAATCACAGGGATCAATGTATACATTTTTGTAAACACTAAATCAATTTTTTGTGCATATTTGATGCTTGATATGTGTGTTTGGTCGCGATTTATTGTACTGTAAACGGTGGTTGAGGCCTTAGTAAATTCTGCGTTTTATGCCTGTTTTCTCCAGAATCTTCACTGAAATCTCTTCTACCGAGTGAAAGGTAGTGTCGATAAAAGGAATGGCTTCCATACGAAACAGGCGTTCAACCTGATCCAGTTCGTAACGACATTGTTCAATGTCGGCATAACGGCTGTCGGCCCGGCGACGTTGACGAATTTCTTGCAGCCGGCCCACATCAATGGTCAGCCCAAACAGTTTGTGGCGGTTTGCCTTGAGTGCCGGCGGCAGGTTCATTTGCTGCATGTCCTGATCAATAAAGGGGTAGTTGGCCACCCGTATGCCAAACTGCAGCGCCAGATAAAGACTGGTGGGCGTTTTACCGCAGCGAGATACGCCCACCAGTATGATATCGGCCTCGTCATATTCCTTGGTGGTCACACCATCGTCGTTATCCAGAGCATAGTTCACTGCGTCGATGCGCAGATCGTAGTTTTGTTTGTTGGCGATGCTGTGGGCCTTGTGAGCGCGGGGTTCAGCCTTTACTCCCAGTTGTTGCTCAATGGGAGCCACGAAGGTGTTAAGAAAGTCGTAGCACATGGCTTCGCTGTCGATGATGATATTGCGCAGCCTATCATCAATGATGGTATGAAATACCAAGGGGCGTTTGCCACTCTGGTGAAAGCTGTCGTTGATGCGGTCACGGATGGCCCGCGCCTTGTCTTCATCTTCGACAAAAGGAAAAGTTATTTGCTCAAAAGGCAGGGGAAACTGACTCAGCACTGCATGACCGAATACCTCGGCTGTGATCGCCGTCCCATCAGAAACATAAAAAACCGTGTGCACAGGGCCTCCAGATCTCACTTTCGCGTATTGACGCGGGTAAGACGTTTACCCGCTTTTCGAGGCCATTGTAGAATCAAAACCGTGTACAGGCCCATATCATTACAACAATACCAAGGGTCTGATCCTACACAGAAATCTGATGAGATACGGATATCCCAACCCTTTTTGTGGAGACGTGGCAGTGCAGGAATATGTGATCTGGTATGAGCAACTCGGTATGAACGACGTAGACCGGGTTGGCGGCAAGAACGCTTCTTTGGGCGAGATGATAAGCCAATTGGCCGGTGCCGGTGTATCCGTGCCCGGTGGCTTTGCGACCACCGCCTATGCCTTTAACGAATTTCTTGAACAGAGCGGCCTGAACGACAGGATTCATGACCTGCTCGACAAACTGGATGTAGATAACATCGCCGCCCTGGGTGACGCCGGCAAGTCTATTCGCCAGTGGGTGATTGACACGCCGTTCCAGCCCGAGCTGGAAAACGCCATTCGTGATGCCTACACCGAGCTGTGTGGCAAGGCCGGTGAGCAGGCGTCGTTTGCGGTGCGCTCGTCTGCCACCGCTGAAGACATGCCCGATGCCTCCTTTGCCGGGCAGCAGGAAACCTTCCTCAACGTGCGTGGCCTTGACTCGGTAATGGAAGCCATCAAGCACGTCTTTGCGTCATTGTTTAACGACCGGGCCATTTCTTACCGTGTGCACCAGGGTTACGACCATAAGGGCGTGGCGTTGTCGGCGGGCATTCAGCGCATGGTGCGTTCCGACATTGCCGCCTCTGGCGTCATGTTTACTCTGGATACCGAGTCCGGTTTTGATCAGGTGGTGTTTGTAACTTCCGCCTGGGGCCTGGGTGAAATGGTCGTGCAGGGTGCGGTGAACCCCGATGAGTTCTACGTGCACAAGCCAACACTCACGGCCGGCCGCCCCGCGGTGGTGCGTAAAACGCTGGGCTCCAAGCTGCAGAAAATGATCTACGCCGGCGGTGCCGAACTTGGCAAGCAGGTGGATATCAAGGAAACCAGCCGGGAAGAGCGTCGTCAGTTCTCCCTCACCAACGAGGAAGTGATGGAGCTGGCCAAGCAGGCCATGATCATCGAAAAGCACTACCAGCGTCCGATGGACATTGAGTGGGCAAAAGATGGTGCAGACGGCAAGCTTTATATCGTACAGGCTCGTCCGGAAACGGTACGCAGCCGTCAGGATGCCAATGTGCTGGAGCGTTTCGCGCTCAGCCAGCAGGGTGACGTGATTGCCGAAGGCCGCGCCATCGGTCATAAAATTGGTGCCGGTACTGCCAAGGTGATTGAATCCATTGAGCAGATGGACGATATCAAGGCCGGTGATGTGCTGGTAACCGACATGACCGACCCGGACTGGGAGCCAATCATGAAGCGGGCTGCTGCCATCGTGACCAACAGAGGCGGGCGCACCTGTCACGCGGCCATTATTGCCCGTGAACTCGGCATTCCCGCCGTGGTGGGCTGTGGCAACGCCACCGAGCTGGTACAGGATGGCCAGCAGGTCACTGTATCCTGTGCCGAAGGCGACACCGGCTTTATTTATAACGGCAAGCTGGAGTTCAGCGTCAATACCTCGGAAGTGGGCTCCATGCCTGCCTCGCCGGTGAAGGTAATGATGAACGTGGGTAACCCCGACCGGGCCTTTGACTTTGCTCAGCTGCCCAACGCCGGTGTGGGCCTGGCGCGGCTGGAATTTATCATCAACCGCATGATTGGCGTGCATCCCAAGGCGCTGCTGAACTACGACAGTGAAAGCCCCGAGCTCAAGCTCAAAATCGACGAGATCATCGCCGGCTACGACAGCCCGCGGGAATTCTTTGTGGCCAAGCTGACCGAAGGCATCGCCACCCTGGCGTCTGCCTTCTGGCCGGAGCGGGTGATAGTGCGTATGTCTGACTTCAAGTCGAACGAATACGCCAACCTGCTGGGCGGTGACGCCTACGAACCGGACGAAGAAAACCCCATGCTGGGCTTCCGTGGCGCGTCCCGTTATATCTCTGACGACTTCCGTGACTGCTTTGCCATGGAATGTGAAGCGATGAAGCGGGTGCGTGAAGACATGGGGCTGACCAACGTCGAGATCATGATCCCCTTCGTGCGCACCCTGAACGAAGCGGCGTCGGTCATCGACATTCTTGGCGAGAACGGCCTCAAGCGCGGTGAAAACGGGCTCAAGGTCATTATGATGTGCGAGCTGCCGTCCAACGCCCTGCTGGCGGACAAGTTCCTCAACTACTTTGACGGCTTTTCCATCGGCTCCAACGACATGACCCAGCTCACATTGGGCCTGGATCGGGACTCCGGACTGGTAGCGGGCTCCTTTGACGAGCGTGACGAGGCGGTCAAGGCGCTGCTGGCCATGGCCATTCAGGCTGCCCGCAAGGCCGGCAAGTACGTGGGCATCTGCGGTCAGGGCCCGTCGGATCACGCCGACTTTGCCGCCTGGCTGGTGGAGCAGGGCATCGACTCCGTGTCCCTCAACCCGGATACCGTGATCGACACCTGGCTGTATCTGGCGGAGCACGTTAAGCACTGATCTCTGTCTGGTGAATATCAAGGGCGCTTCGGCGCCCTTTTTTAGTGTGTAGTGCACCAGGGAATAGAGATTAGGGATTTGGGATTAGAGGGGGAGCGCATCATTGCCAGTCCCCAGACTTGCGCTCACCGCCCACGGCGTTAAAATGCCCATCGCTTTTTACCCGGTCGCAGCCTACCCGGACAAAACAAGGACACAATCTATGAAAGCACTGCTGATCTGCTCCGGCGGATTTGACTCCGTCACGCTTGCCTGGCGTCTGGCGGCGGACAATGCCCTCGGCGCTCTGCTGACCTTTGACTACGGTCAGCGCCACAAAAAAGAAATCGACGCCGCGCGGCTGTGTGCCGAGCGCCTCAATGTACCTCATCTGGTAATGGACATCGGCCATATCGGCCGCCAGCTTTCCGGCTCGGCACTGACCGACGACATAGACGTGCCCCACGGCCACTACAGCGAAGAAAACATGAAGGTGACAGTCGTGCCCAACCGCAATGCCATCATGCTGACCATCGCGTTTGGCGTGGCCGCTGCCCGTGGCCTCGATACGGTGGCGCTGGCGGTGCATGGCGGTGATCATTTTATCTATCCCGACTGCCGCCCCGACTTTATTCGTCTGTTTGCCGAGATGCAGGCACAAGCCCTCGACGGCGTGGCCGAGGTGGCGCTGCTGGCCCCTTACGTCAACACCGACAAGACCGACATTGCCCGGGATGCGGCCCGCTTCAGAGTGCCGGTGGCCGATACCTGGTCCTGCTATGAAGGCGGCGAGCAGCACTGCGGCCGCTGTGGTACCTGTGTGGAGCGTATTGAGGCCATGGCTCTGGCTGGTCTGAAAGATCCCACCTCTTATCAGGACACGGAGTTCTGGCAGCAGGCAGTGGCGAGGGCGAAATAATGTATACCATCAAAAAAGAGTTTCATTTTTCCGCCTCGCACCAGTTGAAACAAATGCCCGACTGGCATCCCTGCGCCCGGCTGCACGGCCATAACTATGTGGTGGTGATCGAGCTGCAAAGTGAGCATCTCGATCAGTACGGCTTTGTGCGCGACTACCTTGAACTCAAGGCGTTCAAGGATTACATCGACAACCAGCTCGATCACCGTCACCTCAACGAGGTGCTGGGGGACGAGTGCACCACCGCCGAGCGGCTGGCCCGCCACCTCTATGACTGGGCGCGGGCACGCTGGCCTGAGGTGAGTGCCGTGGCGGTATCGGAAACCCCCAAAACCTGGGCGGAGTTCCGGCCATGATCGCCATCAGCGAAATCTTTGGTCCCACCATTCAGGGGGAAGGAGCGCTCACCGGTGTGCCCACCGTGTTTGTGCGCACCGGCGGTTGTGACTTTCGTTGCAGCTGGTGCGATACCCTCTATGCGGTCGAGCCCCGTTTCAAGGCCGACTGGACCCCCACGAGCGCCAGGGCGGTGCTGGCCGAGGTGGAGCGCCTGAGCGGCGGCCGGCCACTGCTGGTAACGCTCTCCGGCGGTAATCCGGCGCTGCAACCGCTGGGGGAGCTGCTGGATCTTGGCCATGCACGGGGCTACACCTTTGCCATTGAAACTCAGGGCAGCAAGGTGCAGGACTGGTTTGCCCAGCTCGATCACCTGACCTTAAGCCCCAAGCCGCCGTCGGCGGGCATGGCCTTCAGCCAAAGCCGGTTTGATGCCTGTCTGGCCGCCGCCGGGGTGAATACGCAAGTCACCCTCAAACTGGTGATTGCCGACGAAGCCGATTATCAGTGGGCCCGTGAATTTGCCGCCCGCTATCCGCAACTGCCGCTCACCCTGCAGCCCTGCAACCCGGTGCCCGCCACCCCCGACGAGCCGGAGCGGGAAACCGATCTTGAGGCGCTGAATGCTCGCCTGCGCTGGCTGGTGGACAGAGTCACCGCCGATGGCTGGTTCAACGCCCGGGTGCTGCCCCAGCTGCATGTGATTATCTGGAACAACGAGCGGGGCGTGTAAGCCGATAAATCCATTGCCTGTTTGAATCCTCTTGCATATTATGGACGTCTAAACGTCCGTTATGTGATTCCGTTTCAAAGGAGTGCTTATGTCCCGTCTTTCCCTTGCTCTGCCCTTGCTGGCGCTGTGCTCCTTTCCGCTGCTGGCGGTGGATGAGGCCAAACAGGAAATTGTGATTGGTACCACAGTCGGCGACTTTGCCGACATGGTCACCGAGTCGATCAAGCCCCAGCTTGAAGCACAGGGCTACACAGTGACACTGGTGGAGTTCACCGATTATGTGATGCCCAATCTGGCCCTGGCGGAAGGTTCACTGGATGTAAACTGTTTTCAGCACAAGCCTTATCTGGATACTTTCAGCCAAAGCCGCGGCCTGGCGCTGAGCCCCATCACCCAGGTACCCACCGGCCCCATGGGGCTCTATGCCGGCAAGGCGGATTCGCTTGAACAGGTAAAGCTGGGCAGCACGGTTGCCATTCCCAATGATCCCACCAATCAGGCCCGGGCCCTGCTGATGCTGGAAGACATGGGCTGGATTACCCTTAAAAAGGACATAGATCCACTCAAGGCCAGCGAGTTTGATGTGGCGGAGAATCCCAAAGGCATTCGACTGGTAATGCTGGAAGCCGCCCAGCTGCCGCGCTCACGGCAGGACGTGGATTTTGCGGTGATTAACGGCAATTATGCCGCATCCAGTGGTATTCCCTTCAGCGACGGGTTGTTTCTGGAGCGCAGTTACGACTTTATCAACTGGGTGGTGGTGCGTGCCGAAGACAAAGAGCAACCCTTTGTGCAGGATGTGATCGCCGCCTATAACAGTGAGGTGTTTAAAGAATACGCCAGCAAGCAGTTTGAAGGTTACAAGTACCCTGAGTCCTGGCATGAGTGATCCCCGGGAATACCATATCGATCTGGATGGCCGCCGGCTGGCGGTGGTAGAGTGGGGTGATCCGCAAGGGACACCTCTGGTAGCGCTGCACGGCTGGCTCGATAACGCCGCCAGCTTTACCCTGCTGGCGCAGCGGTTGCCCGACGTTCGTTTGATTGCCCCGGATCTGGCCGGCCACGGCCGCTCCGATCACCGCGCTCCCGGCCAGCCCTATTACATCTGGGATAATGTGGCCGATGTGCTGGCCTTGCTGGATGCACTTGAACTTAAGCAAGTGGCGCTGCTCGCCCACTCCATGGGGGCCAGTATCGCTACCCTGCTGGCAGGGGCTTTTCCTGAACGGATCAGCCAGCTGATGCTGCTCGACGGCCTGGCCCCGCGCACCTACGCCGCCGATACTCTGCCGGAGCAAATGGCGGCGGCACTGAAAAAAGGCAAGCGCATTCGCCGGCGCGGCTGGCGGCCTTACTCAAGCTTTAATGATGCGCTGCAGGCTCGCATGAGTGGCCGTTATCCGGTCAGCCGTGAAGCCGCAAACTGGCTGCTGGCCCGCAGTCTGGAACACAGGCCTGAAGGCTGGGTCTGGCGGCACGATATCGCCCTGAGCCAGCCCTCTGTGGTGCGTTTGTGTAACGAACAGATAGCGGCATTTTTGCAGCGGCTAAGCATGCCGGTGCTGCTGATGATGGCTGAACGGGGTGATGAAATTGACGGCGTGCAGCCACTGTTGAAACTGGTGCCCGAGTTGACTTATCGAGTGCTCGACGGCGGCCATCATATGCATCTGGAAGACGCACCGGCGGCGTTGATTGCCGGGCTTATCAGGGAAAGGTTGTAACAGATTAAGTTGGGACTCGTCCCAACCGACCCGACAACTCCGACGTTGCTCGAAGCAGCAGTGGGGATTGCCGTAGCCGAGCGTTACATGGAGGTACTTGAAGCGTGTCGGCGGAGTGTAACCGCGCTGCTGATTCGTGAACTCCTTTATTACAGACAATGGAGGTGTAGCCTTACAATGGCAGGGTATCCTGGGGCGGAGTATGTTGCTGTTCGAGCTCCAGCTCCAGCTGTTTCTTGCGGGCGGCGGCCAGCACCCGGCGCTTGCGATCCTGGCACAGGCGGATCACCTCCCGGCGCTGGGCGGGAGTAAACTTCAGCCAGTTAAAGCGCTCGTCCCGGCTGCGAAAGCAGCCCTTGCAGTAACCCCTGTTGTTGACCTGGCAGACGCCGGTGCAGGGGCTGGGGACATCAAAAAACTCCAGTTGCTCCATAAAGCCGCCTCCTTTCCATTGCTTTCAATGGAGCATATTCTGCTTACATTTACAACAGATCCCGCAGCCGGTACCAGGTCATGGCCAGCACCAGTGCCGGCGTGCGCAGCAGCCGGCCGCCGGGAAAGTCGTGATGGGGAATGCGGGAAAACAAATCAAAGCGCTCGGCGCTGCCGGCAATGGCGTCTGCCATCAGGCTGCCGGCCATGCCGGTCAGGGCAATGCCGTGGCCGGAGAATCCCTGGGCAAAATACACATTGCCGTTGAGCCGGCCGAAGTGGGGGGCCCGGTTCATGGTGATGCCCACATAGCCGCCCCAGGTGTACGCTTGTTTAACGCCTTTCAGCTGCGGAAACACATGGCGCAGCCGCTTGCCCATGGAGTCTGCCAGGTTGACCGGATCCAGCCCGGAGTAACTGACCCGGCCACCGAACAGCAGGCGGTGATCAGCACTCAGACGAAAATAGTCGAGCACAAAGTTGATATCGGCCACTGCCATGTTGTTGGCAATTAATTGCCTGGCCCGCTCCTCTCCCAGCGGCTCGGTAGCGGTAATATAGGTGCCCACCGGCATGATCTTGCGCTCAATATCCGGCGCTATGCCCTCCAGATAGGCGTTACCGCACAGCAACAGATGGCGGCAGCGCACCACGCCATGAGGGGTGTGTACCACAGGGTGCTCGCCCTGCTCAATGCGGGTGGCGGGGGTGTATTCAAAAAACTGCGCGCCGGCCTCGGCAGCGGCTTGTGCCAGCCCAAGGGTGTAATTAAGCGGATGCACATGACCGCTGGCGCTGTCATAAAGGCCACCAAGATAAGCTTCAGTGCTCATTTGCCCGCGCACCTGCTCTTTGCTCCACATCTCCAGCGAGTCGTAGCCATAATCCTGGCGCAGGCTGTTGGCCCAGCTTTCCAGCTCTTTCATATGCCGGGGTTTTACCGCCGCATGCAGGTGGCCGTTGGCCAGGTCACAGTGAATATTGTGTTTATCAATGCGTTGGCGCATTTGGGTGAGGGCCTCAATGGAGATGTTCCATAATTGCCGGCCGACGGTGTCTCCCACCAGCTTTTTAAGGGTGTGCTGCTCACAGGCATAGCCAAAAATCATCTGGCCGCCGCTGCGTCCGGAGGCACCCCAGCCCACTTTATGGCTGTCCAGCACGGCGACCTTATAACCTCGTTCTGCCAGATTAAGTGCGGCACTGCAGCCGGTAATTCCGGCCCCCACAATGCATACATCCACCTCCAGGTTGTCATGCAGGGCAGGGTGATCGAGTACCGAGTGGGCAGATGCGGCGTAATAGGAATCGGCGTGAGACTGCATAAAGGCTCCTGACTCTTACACTAGGTGTTGATACCACTGATATTCCAGCGGCGTGACATGCTGATCGAATTCGGCCAGTTCAAAACGCTTGTTGATAAGATAAGCGCGATGAAACTCCTTGCCCAGATATTGCGACAGCCGGTGCGACTGGGCAAAACGGTCCAGCGCGCTTTGCCAGCGGTAGGGCAGCAGCGCCAGATCCAGCTTGTTGGCATCACCCTGAATGGGGGCGGGCGGATGCAGCTGTTCGGTAATGCCGTGATCCACAGCAGCAAGAATGGCCGCCACCACCAGATAGGGGTTGGCATCGGCACCGGCAACGCGGTGCTCCAGCCGGGTATTGGCGGGATCGCCGGACGGAATGCGCACCGCCACAGTGCGGTTGTCAAAGCCCCAGCTGGCGTGCAGAGGCACAAACATATGGGGCTGCAGCCGGCGAAAGGAGTTGGCATTGGGGGCAAACAACGCCATCGACTCCGGCAGCATGCTGAGGGTGCCGGCAATGGCCTGACGCAACAGCTCGTGATCCTCGGCAAAGACATTATTGCCGTCATCATCCAGCAGGCTCACATGAATATGCATACCCGAGCCGGCCTGGCCGTTGTAAGGTTTTGCCATAAAGGTGGCATACATGCCCTGCTTGATGGCAATGGCCTTGATTGCCCGCTTGAGCAAAATGGCCTGATCGCAGGCGGCCACGGCATCGTGCTGGTGAGTCAGGTTAATTTCAAACTGGCCCGGTGCATATTCGGCTACGGCATTGTCGGCAGGAATGCCCTGCAGTTTGCACACCTCGGCTACCTGAATAAGGAAGTCTTCCCAGCTGTCGAGATCGTCCAGGGAATAGACCTGGGTGTCGTGCATGCGCTCGTCTGTGCCCGGCAAAATGGGCGGCTGGGGCAGGCCGTCGGCCCCTTCTTTTTGATCCACCAGATAAAACTCCAGCTCCACTGCCACACAGGGGTGCAGGCCTTTTTCTTTCAGCCGGCTAAGCACCCCCTGCAGCACATGGCGGGGATCGGCAAAAAACGGGCTGCCGTCAACATCTTCCATGGTCATTAAAATCTGCCCGGACGGAATTTTGTGCCAGGGCACGGGGGCCAGGGTGTGAGGCAGCAGCCGGCATACCCGATCACTGTCCCCTTGCGCCAGGCCCATACCGGTTTCTTCCACTGTCTGGCCGGTAATGTCGAGGGCAAACACCGAAGCTGGCAGGCTGATGCCCTGCTCCAGCGCCTTTTCAAAGGCGCTGGTCTGAATGCGTTTGCCGCGAATAACGCCATTGATATCACACAGCATCAGATCCACAGACTGATAATCAGCCCAGGATGAGGCGAGCTGGCCGGTGCGGGACCGGTAACGGGATTTGGTCATGAGTTTATCCTTAAACAGTCAAACCATGTTTACTATCCATAAAACGTTGTTAAATTGTAAAGGTTAAAAATTTACATTAGAGTAACATTAGTTTTTTATTAACGATACGCTATGTCTATGTCTAGCATACTTTTACACCGATATGGACTATGCTGACCAGTGTGTTTTTCATCCAGAGCCTGAATTATGAGTGTTCAAGATCCTGAAAATCGCGATATGGAATGGCTGCGCCAGTGGATGCAGCAGCATGCCATTACCGAAGTGGAATGCCTGCTGCCCGACTTTACCGGTAATGCCCGGGGCAAAATACTGCCCGCCAGCAAGTTTCTGAAAGAAGGCGGTATGCGCCTGCCCGACAATATTTTTCTGCAAACCGTGAATGGCGACTGGCCCGATGATGAAAACATCGACTGGACCGAGCGCGACATGGAGCTGCATGCCGACATCAATACGCCCCGTCTGGTGCCCTGGGCCAGCGAACCCACCGCACAGGTGATCCACGACTGTTTCGATGCCGACGGTAATCCGGTGGAAATTGCGCCGCGCAGTGTGCTGCGCCGGGTACTCAAGCTTTACGAGCAGGAAGGCTGGCGGCCGGTAGTGGCTCCCGAGCTTGAATTTTTTCTGGTGAAGAAAAACGAAGACTGGGACTACCCGCTGGAGCCCCCCATTGGCCGCAATGGCCGGCCCGAGACTGCCCGTCAGTCGTTCAGCATTGATGCGGTTAACGAGTTTGATCCTATCTTTGAGGAAATGTACGACTTCTGCGAGGCGCAGGATCTGGAAGTGGATACCCTGATCCACGAATCCGGGGCGGCGCAGATGGAGGTGAACTTTATTCATGGCGATGCCATGGATCTGGCCGATCAGGTGTTTCTGTTCAAGCGCACTATGCGCGAGGCGGCCATGCGCCACAACGTGTATGCCACCTTTATGGCCAAGCCGATGAAAAACGAACCCGGCAGCGCCATGCACATTCATCAGAGCCTGGTAGATGCAGAAGGTAACAATCTGTTTGCCAATCCGGACGGCAGTCACAGTGAGCTGTTTCTCCATTATATAGGTGGCATGCAGCGCTTTATTCCCGGAGCGGTGGCGCTGTTTGCGCCCAATGTTAACTCCTACCGCCGGCTGGCTTTTGGTGACTCAGCTCCGCGCAATATGGCCTGGGGAGAAGACAACCGCACTGTGGGGCTGCGGGTGCCGCGTTCGGGCCTGGCTGACCGGCGTATTGAAAACCGCTTTGCCGGTGCCGATGCCAACCCTTATCTGGCGCTCGCAGCCAGCCTGGCCTGCGGTTACCTCGGCATGAAACAGCGCATTGCTCCTACGGAAGAAGTGGTGGGCAGCGCCTACGACATGCCCTTTGGCCTGGCTCGCAACCTCGAAGAAGCCCTGCTGGAGCTGGAGCAGTGCGAGCAGCTGCGGGACATATTGGGGGATCGCTTTGTACGGGCCTTTATCGCGGTCAAGCGCAAGGAATATGAAGCTTTCTTTACGGTGATCAGCGCCTGGGAACGGGAGTTTCTGCTGCTGAACGTATAACTGCTGACAGGAGTCAATCATGCCGGAGTTGAATCAAGTATCGTGGCAACAGCTGGATGCGTCTCATCATCTGCATCCTTTCACTGACAGCCGGGCGCTGCAGCAAAAGGGGGCCCGGGTGATTGAGCGGGGTGAGGGGGTGTACCTGTGGGACAGCCAGGGCCAGCGCATTCTTGACGGCATGGCCGGGCTTTGGTGTGTGAATCTGGGCTATGGCCGTCAGGAGCTGATAGAGGCGGCGCATCAGCAGTTACAGCAGCTGCCTTATTACAATCTGTTTTTTCAGACCACCCATCCGCCGGCGGCCAGGCTTGCCGCCACCCTGGCGGGTATTTTGCCCGGAAATATGCAGCATGTGTTTTTTACCGGCTCCGGCTCCGAGTGTAACGACACTGTCGTGCGCATGGTGCGACATTTCTGGGCACAGCAGGGCCAGCCGAAGCGGCAGGTGATTATCAGCCGCAAAAATGCCTATCACGGCTCCACGCTTGCCGGGGCCTCTCTTGGCGGTATGAAGCCCATGCATGCACAGGGCGGTCTGCCGCTGCCGGACATGGTGCATATTGATCAGCCCTATTATTTTGCCGAAGGGCAGGGAATGACGCCCCATGAATTTGGTCTGGAGCGGGCCGGGCAGCTGGAGCAGAAAATTCTGGAGCTTGGGCCCGAGCGGATAGCCGCTTTTATCGGCGAGCCCATTCAGGGGGCCGGCGGCGTCATTATTCCTCCCGCCAGCTACTGGCCGGAAATACAGCGCATCTGTAAAAAGTACGACATTCTGCTGGTGGTGGACGAAGTGATCTGCGGCTTTGGCCGCACCGGCCACTGGTTTGCCAGCGAATACTACGGCCTGGAGCCCGACTTGCTGTGCATGGCCAAGGGCATTACCTCCGGCTACATTCCCCTGGGTGCGGTGGCGGTGGGTGAGCGGGTGGCACACACCCTGATTGCCGGTGGGGAATTCTTTCACGGCTACACTTACTCAGGCCACCCGGTGGCCTGTGCCGTGGCCCAGGCCAATATCGAAGTGATGCAGCAAGAGCACATTATTGAGCGGGTGCATGATGATATTGGTCCTTACCTGCAACAGCGCTGGGCCAGTCTGGCCAGCCATCCTCTGGTAGGGGAGACCCGTGGTCTGGGGCTGGTAGCCGCGCTGGAACTGGTGGCCGACAAAGCCACGCAAGCCCGTTACTCAGAGAGCGCCGGTGCCGGCATGATTTGCCGGGAGCACAGCCTGGAGATGGGGCTGGTGATGCGCGCCGTGGGCGACACCATGATTATTTCACCGCCGCTGGTGATCACTCATCAGCAGGTAGACGAGCTGATAGACAAGGCACGCCAAACGCTGGATTTGACCCTTTCTACGCTGAACAACCGACAAGGAAAGCACCATGACTAAATCTCCCGTTTTTAAAACCGGACTGCTGGCCGCCGGTGTGGCACTGGCGCTGAATGTACAGGCGCAGGAGCCGGCTCAGGTCAACTTTTATAACTGGTCTGATTATATCGCCGAAGACACCCTGGCCAACTTCACCAAAGAAACCGGCATTGAGGTCACCTACGATGTATTTGACTCCAACGAAGTGCTGGAAGCCAAGCTGCTGGCGGGCAATACCGGTTTTGATGTGGTCGTGCCCACCGGTGACTTTATGGGCCGGCAAATTCAGGCCGGGGCTTTTTTACCGCTGAACAAGCAAAAACTGCCCAATTACGACAACCTGGATCCGCGCATCATGGCGTTGCTGCAGGAGAAAGATCCCGGCAACCAGTTTGGCATTCCCTATTTATGGGGCACCACCGGCATAGGTTATAACGTCGACAAGGTGAAAGAGGCGTTAGGCGAGGATGCGCCGGTCGACTCCTGGGATCTGGTACTGAACCCGGACAACCTGGAAAAGCTGGCTGGTTGTGGCGTGGCTTTTCTGGATGCGCCCACCGAAATTTTCGCCGCGGCGCTCAACTATAAAGGGCTGGATCCGAACAGCACCAATGCCGCCGATTACAATGGTCCGGCTACCGAGCTGATGATGCAGCTGCGCCCCCACATTACCTATTTCCATTCCTCCAAATACATTAACGATCTGGCCAACGGTGACATCTGCGTGGCCGTGGGCTGGTCCGGCGACATACTGCAGGCCAGAGACAGAGCCGATGAAGCAGACAGAGGCGTCAAGGTGGCCTATCGCATTCCAAAGGAAGGAGCGCTGATGTGGGTGGATATGCTGACCATTCCCAAGGATGCCAAACACCCCGACAATGCTCATGCACTGATTAACTACCTGCTCAAGCCCGAGGTGATAGGGGAAGTCTCCAACTATGTGGCTTACGCCAACCCCAATAAAAACGCCAATGAGTTTGTGGATGCCGACATTCTTAACGATCCGGGCATTTATCCCAGCCAGGAAGTGGCCGACAAGCTCTACACCGCCAAACTGTTGCCGCAAAAAGTAAACCGGGTGATCACCCGCGCCTGGACCCGGGTAAAAACTGGCAGGTAAACAAGCTTCGGAGCCACACCGAAGCACCGGCAGGGCTACCTCCTTCGACACGCTGCAAGTACATCCATGTAGCGCTCGGCAAATGCCATCCCTGGCATTTGACGGTCGAATCCGGTAATCCCTGCCGTTGCTCCGGAGCTTCAATGTTTTTGCAGGTCAGCTAACGTTAAGCAAGCAATACGGAGACAAGCATGCCAGAGCAGGAACAAGCCATTAGTGCGGTCACGGCACCGTTTTTAAATATTCGCGGCGTCAGCAAGTTATATGATGGTCAGCCGGCGGTGGACGACGTCAGCCTGGAAGTGCAGCGGGGGGAAATTTTTGCCCTGCTGGGAGCCTCGGGTTGTGGCAAGTCCACTTTGCTGCGCATGCTGGCCGGGTTTGAACCGCCGAGCAAGGGAGAAATTTTTCTCGACGGCGTCGATATTGCCGATGTGCCTCCCTACGACAGACCCATCAATATGATGTTTCAGTCTTACGCGCTTTTTCCCCATATGACGGTGGAAGCCAACATCGCCTTTGGGCTGAAACAGGACAAGCTGCCCAAGAACGAGATTGCTGAGCGAGTGGCAGAAATGCTCAAACTGGTGCACATGGAAGACTATGCCCGCCGCAAGCCCCATCAGCTGTCCGGCGGTCAGCGTCAGCGGGTGGCGCTGGCGCGCAGTCTGGCCAAGCGCCCCAAGCTACTGCTGCTTGACGAGCCCATGGGCGCGCTCGACAAAAAGCTCAGGGAAGAAATGCAGCTGGAGCTGGTGAACATTATCGAGAAAGTGGGCGTGACCTGTGTGATGGTGACCCACGATCAGGAAGAGGCCATGACCATGGCCGGACGTATAGCCATTATGAACAAGGGCCGGCTGGTGCAGGTAGGCGAGCCGCTGGATGTATATGAATACCCCAACTGCCGCTTCAGTGCCGAGTTTATCGGCTCGGTAAACGTGTTTGACGGTGTGCTGGAAAGTAACGAAGCCGACAGTGCACTGATTCGCTGCCCTGATGTAAAGCGCCCGTTGCAAATCAACCATGGTGTGTCTATTGGTGAGGGCCTGCCCATCATGATAGCGGTGCGGCCGGAAAAAATGCACCTGAGCTTTACCGAGCCGGAGCAGGAATATAATCGTCTGCGGGGTGTGGTGGATGAAATTGCCTATCTGGGTGATGTCTCCATTTATCATGTGCGGCTGCCATCCGGTAAGCGCATTTTGGCCACCCTGCCCAATATTGACCGGCACCGGCAGAATAATCCTACCTGGGGTGACAATGTGTTTCTGCGCTGGAATGCGGACAGCTGTGCCGTGCTCATGACCTGAGGAGGCCGATACATGAAAACGTTGAAAATCGCCACTGGTCAGCGGCTGGTGATAGCGCTGCCTTACACCTGGCTGCTGCTGTTTTTTCTGGTGCCTTTTCTGATTGTATTTAAAATCAGTCTGTCGCAAGCGGCGCTGTCCATTCCGCCCTACAGCGAGGTACTGAGCTTTGCCGATGAGCAGCTGCAGATTATTCTTAATTTTGGCAATTATCTGTTTCTGCTGAGCGACAGCTTATATATACAGTCTTACCTGCAATCTCTGAAAGTCGCGGCTGTTTCCACATTATTATGTCTGCTGATTGGCTTTCCCATGGCCTGGGCCATTGTTCACTCCAAACCCTCTACCCGCAATGTGCTGCTGATGCTGGTGATATTGCCGTCCTGGACGTCGTTTCTGATCCGCGTTTATGCCTGGATGGGCATACTGGGTAATACCGGCTTTCTTAATAATGCGCTGCTGTGGCTGGGAGCCATTGACGAGCCGCTGCAAATTCTCAACACCAACACCGCCGTTTATATCGGCATTGTGTATGCCTATCTGCCTTTTATGATATTGCCGCTTTATACCGCCTTGATGCGGCTGGACTACTCCCTGGTGGAAGCCGCCGCCGATCTTGGCGCCCGGCCCATGACAACCCTGTTTACGGTGATAGTACCGCTGGTGAAAGGCGGCATTATTGCCGGTGCCATGCTGGTGTTTATTCCGGCGGTGGGGGAGTTTGTGATTCCTGAACTGCTTGGCGGCCCTGATACCCTGTTGATTGGCCGAGTGCTGTGGCAGGAATTCTTTAATAACCGGGACTGGCCGGTAGCCGCGGCGGTGGCCAGTGTGATGCTGTTGCTGCTGATGGTGCCCATTATGTGGTTCCACCGCATTCAACGCCGCGAAATGGAGGGCTGAGCCATGAATATGATTCCTGTCAGCCGCTCTCGTTTGCGGCCCCTGATCCTCTGGCTGGGCTTTGGGTTTTTGTATGCGCCCATGCTGTTGCTGATCATCTACTCCTTTAACAGCTCCCGGCTGGTCACCGTATGGGCGGGCTGGTCCGCCAGATGGTACGGCGAGCTGCTGGCCGACGACATGATGATGCAGGCGGTGGGCTTAAGTCTGACCATTGCCTTTTTTGCCGCCAGTGCGGCCGTGGTACTGGGCACGGTGGCGGGGTTTGTGCTCACCCGCATCGGCCGCTTTCGTGGTGAGGGCGGATTTGCTTTTATGATCACGGCCCCGCTGGTCATGCCTGAGGTGATCACCGGTCTGTCCTTGCTGCTGTTGTTTGTGGCCATGGGGGATCTGGTGGGCTGGCCGGCCCAGCGCGGTATGAGCACCATCTGGATTGCCCATGTGACCTTCTGTACCGCCTATGTGGCGGTGGTGGTCAGCTCCCGTCTGCGTGAGCTGGACCGCTCGCTGGAGGAGGCCGCCATGGATCTGGGCGCGCGGCCGCTCAAGGTATTTTTTGTGATCACCCTGCCCATTATTGCGCCGGCCATTGTTGCCGGCTGGCTGCTGGCATTTACCCTGTCGCTGGACGATCTGGTGATCGCCAGCTTTGTGTCCGGACCCAATGCCACTACCTTGCCCATGGTGGTGTTTTCCAGTGTACGGCTGGGAGTCAGCCCCAAGATCAACGCCCTGGCCACTATTATCATCGTGATAGTGTCGCTGGTGACCTTTATCGGCTGGTGGCTGATGGCCCGGGCCGAAAAGCGCCGGGCACAGGAAGCGGCCGCTGCCCGGGCCGGCTGAGGAGGTTGCCATGGATTTACCCGAGCGACTGAAATGGCTGCGCATCCGGCATGGCCTGACCCAGCGGGAGCTGGCCAAGCGGGCCGGTGTGAGTAACAGCCTGATCTCGCAAATAGAGCAGGCGGCGGTAAATCCGTCGGTGGCGACGTTAAAAAAAGTGCTGGATGGCTTTCCCATCTCCATGGGGGCGTTTTTCAGTCTGGAGCATAACGCCGGCAGGCCCGTTTTCTTTCGCGCCGATGAACTGGTGAAGCTGGGCAGTAATGGCGTCACCATGTGGCTGCTGGGGCCACCGGGCAGTGATCGCAAGCTGGCGCTGCTGCGGGAGCATTATCCGCCCGGTGCCGATACCGGCCCGGAAATGCTCAGTAATGACGCGGAAGAAGCCGGCCTGGTGCTCAGTGGTGAGATTGAAATTACCGTGGGGGAGGAATGCCGCCTGCTTAAGGCCGGTGACGGCTATTACTTTGATACTCATCAGCCACACCGTTTTCGCAACCCGGGTACTCAGGCCTGCGAGCTGATCTCCGCTGCCACACCGCCCACCTTTTAGTTACATGGTCTGGGGCTGGCTGGCAGAAACAATATGCAGCTCCTTGTCGCCAATATTCACGAAACGGTGAGGCTCTGTGCTGTCGAAGTAGTAGCCGTCGCCCGGGCCCAGTTCAAAATGGCGTTCGCCTACTACCAGTAACAGTCTGCCCTCAATCACCACACCGCACTCCTGGCCCGGGTGGCTGATCATGTCCGGGCCGGTATCGGCACCAATGGGCATGGTTTCTCGCAGCAGAGTAATATGCCGGCCCGGAAAACGGCTGCCAATCAGCCGGTAGCTGATATTACCGGTACCACGCTCGGGCTGATCTTCAGCCCGGTACACCACAGGTTTAATGGCATCAGCGGCTTCTTCCTCGGCAAAAAAGTCCGCCAGTGTCATGGGAAAGCCGTCCAGCAGCTTTTTCAAAGAGCCAATGGACGGGCTGACCTGGTTTTTTTCGACCTGGGAAATAAAGCCGTTGGTCACGCCGGAGCGTTTGGCCAGCTCCCGCTGCGACAGTTTAGCCTGCAGGCGAATGGTTTTAAGACGAAGGCCAATATCCATAACGGCGGTGTACTCCCTAAGTTGCAATTGAATCTTTATTATTGCGCAAGCAGAATGTCGCTCCGGCTTCTATAACAAAAGAAGCAACAACAATGAATGCAAGCGGCCGTGTAGTGACCGCATTCTACTCTAAAACAGGTACGCACACAGGGGTTGAACATGGATATCGCAGTACCCAAAGAAATCAAGAATCATGAATACCGGGTGGGGATGACGCCGGGTGGTGTGCGCGAGCTGACCAGAGCCGGGCATACAGTGCGGGTGCAAACCGGTGCCGGCGAGGGCGTGGGGTTCAGTGATGAGCAATATGCCGCCGCCGGGGCCGAGCTGGTGCAGGACGCCGGTGCTTTGTTTGCCGGTGCCGAGCTGATTATTAAGGTAAAAGAGCCACAGCCGGAAGAGTATCAGCGGCTGAGACCCGGTCAGGTACTGTTTACCTATTTGCATCTGGCACCGGATGAAGCTCAGACCAAGGGCCTGCTGGCTTCGGGCTGCACCGCCATTGCCTATGAAACCGTCACCGACGATCACGGCGGTTTGCCGTTGCTGGCCCCCATGAGTGAAGTGGCCGGCCGCATGGCGGTGCAGGCCGGTGCTCACTGCCTTGAGAAAGCGCAAGGCGGACGAGGTGTGTTACTGGGAGGCGTGCCCGGCGTGGTGCCGGCCCGGGTGCTGGTGCTGGGCGGCGGGGTAGTGGGCGTGAACGCGGCCCGGGTGGCCATGGGGCTGGGGGCCGACGTCACTATTTTTGACAGATCCTTGCCCCGGCTCACTCAGCTCGACGCGCTCTATGGCCCGGCCATTAAAACCCAGTATTCCACTGCCGATGCCATTGAGGCCGAGCTGTCACGGGCGGATCTGGTGATTGGTGCCGTGCTGATCCCCGGTGCTTCTGCGCCCAAGCTGGTGACCCGGGATATGCTAAAAAAACTGCCCAAGGGGGCCGTGCTGGTGGATGTGGCCATTGATCAGGGCGGCTGTTTTGAAACCAGCAAGCCCACCACTCATCAGCAGCCTACCTTTGAGCTGGATGGCGTGGTGCACTATTGCGTGGCCAACATGCCCGGCGGTGTGGCCCGCACCTCTACCCTGGCGCTTACCAACGCCACGCTGCCTTTTGTGCAGGCTTTGGCCAACAAGGGCTGGCGCAAGGCCATGCAGGCAGATCCGCATCTGGCCCGCGGGCTGAATATTCACAACGGCAAGCTGGTGTATCAGGCGGTGGCCGAGGCACATAATCTGACTCATCAGCCACTGGAGCAGGTGCTGGCTGAACAGGACTAAGCGGATAAACAGACATGAATGAGCTGGCCGCCGAGTTGTGGCGTGATCATCAGGCACTGGTGCGCCTTGGTATTGCCCTGTTACTGGGTGCCCTGATTGGTATTCAGCGGGGCTGGCAGTGGCGCAAGGCCGAAGCCGGCCAGCGTATTGCCGGCATTCGTACTCACTCGCTGACCGGTCTGCTGGGCGGACTGATGGCGTTGCTCGGACAAAGCACCAGCCATTGGCTGCTGGTGGCAGGACTGGCGAGTGTGGTGGCCATCAGTCTGGTGGCTTACCGGGCTCAGGTGCGCACCATGAATGACTTCAGCATTACCGGCAGCATTGGCCTGCTGCTGACGTTTTGCTTTGGTGCTCTGGCGGTGGTGAACAGTCCGGCCATTGCCGCCACGGCGGCGGTGATCACGGCCTTTATTCTGGATAACAAACAGGAAATTCATGGCCTGCTGCGCAAGCTGCAGGAGCATGAGCTGGACGCCGGCCTTAAACTGCTGCTGATTACGGTGGTGATGCTGCCGCTGCTGCCCAATCAGGCCATGGGGCCGGGTGGCGTGATTAATCCCTTTGAGATCTGGTGGATGGTGGTCTTGATCGCCTCCATTTCCTTTCTGGGTTATTTTGCCATTCGCGTGGGCGGCACTGAAAAAGGGATTTTGTTCACCAGTCTGTTTGCCGGACTCAGCTCCTCTACCGCCCTTACTCTGCACTATTCAAGGCTGTCAAAGGAGTCACCTGTGCTGTCGCCCTTGCTGGCGGCCGGTGTGCTGCTGGCCTGTGGCACCATGTTTCCCCGTATTCTGGTGTATTGTGCATTGATTAATCCGGCCTTGCTGCCCATTTTGTGGTGGCCGGTGCTGGTGATGACCTTGCTGCTTTATGGCCCGGCGGCGGTGATCTGGCACCGGCACAGCGCCGGCGGCAGTGTGGAGCAGCCCAGTCTGAATATGAATCCGCTGGACTTGAAGGCCGCATTGTTGTTTGGCGGTCTTATTCTGTTGATTATGGTGCTGGGAGAATGGCTGAAAAAGGCGCTGGGCAATGCCGGTGTGCTGTTGCTGGCATTGGCATCGGGAGTGACTGATGTGGATGCCATTACCCTGTCGTTAACCCGCATGTCCCAGAGCAGTCTGGATGCGGGAACCGCTGTGCTGGGAATCGTGCTGGCGGCATCGGTCAACAATCTGGTCAAGGCGGGCATGGCAGTCAGCCTGGGTGACAGCGCGCTTGGCCGGCGGGTAGCCTGGCCCATGGGCATCTCCCTGATCGCCGGCCTGCTCACCGCCTGGAGCCTGAACTAAAGCTTTCAGCCGTAAGCTGTCAGCTATAAGTTGTACAGAAGAGGCTGTGGAAATTGCGGTAGTGATGAAGTGATTGTGGTGTCTGAAAAGAAAAAAGCAGCGTTGCCTGATACACGCTGCTTATTAATATTTTATAGCTTATAGCTTATAGCTTATAGCTTATAGCACCGGCCAAAGGCCGGTTTAAGCCGGCAGCAGTTCTTTGTGCAGATCGGCAATGACCTGAGTAGCCTTGTCTTCTTCCACCAGAAAGCAGAAATTATGGGGGCTGGCACCGTAGCAGATCATGCGAATATTCACATCGCCAATGGCCTGGAATACGCGGCTGGCGGTGCCGCCCGACTCGCTCATGCGGTTACCAATCAGTGCCACCAGCGCCAGACCGTCTTCCACTTTCAGATGGCAATGCCGGCCCAGTTCGGTTTTCACTTCCTCGGTCAGCAGCTCGGCACCGGCGTCCAGTGTCAGGGATACGCTGATCTCAGAGGTGGTGATCAAATCCACCGAGATTTTGTGCTTGGCCAGAATCCCGAATACTTCTGCCAGAAAACCGTGAGCCTGAAACATGCTCTGGCTGGTGAGGGTCAGCAGCACCTGATTGCGGCGCAGGGCCAGGGCCCGGAACAGCGGCTGACTGGGGGTGCTGTTGCGAATCCAGGTGCCGCCTTCTTCCGGTGCCCGGCTGGAGCCGACAAACACCGGAATCTGACAGCGTACCGCCGGCTGCAGGGTGGCCGGGTGCAGCACCTTGGCACCAAAGGTGGCCATTTCCGAGGCTTCACTGAAGCTGATTTCAGGAATGGCGCGGGCCTCGCTTACCAGGCGTGGATCCGTGGTGTAAATGCCGGGCACATCGGTCCATATTTGCACCGCTGAGGCGTTCAGGGCTTCGGTCAGCAGAGCGGCGGAAAAATCACTGCCACCCCGGCCAAGGGTAGTGGTGCGGCCATCGGGGGCAGCACCAATAAAGCCCTGAGTGACCACCAGTTGTTTGTCGCACAGGGGCTTGAGTTCTTTTTCCACTTCTGCCTTCAGGGTGACCAGATCCGGGGTGGCGCGGCTGAAGCGGTCGTCGGTGCGCATTACCTTGCGCACATCAAACCAGACTGCATCGGTGCCGCGGCTGCGCAGTAATTCCACAAACAGCTTGGTGGACATCATTTCGCCCTGGGCCACAATCTCATCGCTCAGCGCTTTGGTAGGGCTGATGGCGGCACTGTCAGCCAGCTCACGAATATGGTTGAGAATGTCTTCAATATGCCGGGTGAGCATTTCCGGACGCTGCAGGCTGTCGAGAATGCCTTGCTCAATGGCGGTTAATTGCTGCAGCATCTGTTCCCGCTCGGCCGGACCGTGATTGCCCGATGCCAGTGCTACCAGCAGATTGGTCACGCCGGAGCTGGCACTCAGCACCGCCAGACGAGTGTCGGGGTTTTGTTCAAGAATGGCGGCGCAGCGGCTCATGGCATCGGCGTCGGCAACGCTGGTTCCACCGAATTTGGCTACAACGGTTTGGTTCAAGGCAAGCTCCTTGCTTTGCTTATCAGTTCAAATTACGGGGGAACGGCTGAGAAGACATTGAAAAGGTCATCAGGAAGCACTCCACCCAACAGGTGACAGCCCGAAGGATTCAGCCTTCGCAGCCGACCAAAAGCGCAACGCCCACGCTCTCAATCTCGGCGTTATTCCCCTGACCGGCGATCATCGGAGTGGCGACTCCTGCTGCCGGCTGCCTGAATAACGCGCCTCTTCTTGCTGTATCAGCACATTGTGCTGATGCGGCCCTATAACTACTGATTTATGGCATCACTGTCAATGACGGTGAGGTTAAATCGTTCAGTTAAGCGCTTTAATCATGATTTTGGAGCGGCGTTGAAAGTTATACAGCTTCTGTTTACCCATGGGCAGCGCATTCACATCATCCGGCTTGAAGCCCCGCTCCTGAAACCAGTGAATGGAGCGGGTGGTCAGAATAAACAGCCGGCTCATTCCCCGTTTACGGGCCTGCTCTTCAATTTTTTGCAACAGCATATCGCCCCGGCTGCCCTTGCGGTAATCCGGATGAATGGCCACACAGGCCATTTCTGCCATGCCATCTTCCGGAAACGGATAAAGGGCAGCGCAACCGATAATGGCACCGTCTTTTTCGATAATGGTGAACTGGTCAATTTCCATTTCCAGTTGCTCCCGGGAGCGGCGCACCAGTACCCCTTCTTCTTCCATGGGCCGGATCAGATCAAGAATGCCGCCAATATCATCAATGCGGGCCTGGCGGGCCTGCTCGGCACTGAGGCTGACAATTTGGGTGCCCAGGCCATCACGGGTAAACAGCTCCTGAATAAGCGCGCCGTCTTCCCGGTAGCTCACCAGGTGGCTGCGAGGCACGCCACCGCGGCAGCTGGAAATGGCAGCCCGCAGATAACGGGCTGTGCCAGACAGGCTCTCGCCGTCTTCCAGCAGTTGTTGCAAGTGTGCTTCTGCCTGCTCGGGGAAGAGTTCGGCAATGGCTTCACCGTTTTCATTGAGTACACCGCGCTGAGAGCAAAAGCCGATTAACTTATCGGCCTTGAGCTCAATGGCCAGCCGGCGGGCCAGCTCTTCCGATGACAAATTAAAACTTTCACCGGTCACCGAAAAACCGATAGGGGAGATAAGCACGGTAGCGCCATTGGCCAGCTGATGATGAATGGTATCGGTGTGAATACGGCGCACACGACCAGAATGAATGTAATCCACACCGTCATCCACCCCCAGAGGCTGGGCAATCACAAAGTTGCCGGTCACCACATTGATACGGGCGTTTTGCATGGGGGTGTTTATCAGTCCCATGGACAGACGGGCGGTAATGTCCATCTGCAGGCCGCCGCACACGTCCTTGATCACGCGAAAGCTGGGTTCGTCGGTCACCCTTGTGTGCTTGTGAAATACGCCACTCAGACCCGCTTCGGTCAGGCCACGGTCGATCTGGGGGCGGGCGCCAAACACAATTACCAGCCTCACACCCAGGCTGGTCAGCAGAGCAATATCACTGATGATATTGGGAAAGTTGTCCTGATCGATGGCTTCACCACCGAGCATGATCACAAAGGTAGAGCCACGGTGAAGATTCACATAGGGGCTGGATTGGCGAAACGCCTTGACCAGGGCGGCATCATTTTCGCGCACGGGCTTGTCCTTGCTTGCCTGAAAAACACCGGATTATCATCGTGAAAATTCATGCAAAAAACAAGACTAATTATCCATTTTGTAATGTGTGTGACGGCGTTAGGCTTTACCCGCATGTATCGGGCGGATGGTGGCTTGTTTTAAATGCAAAACTGAGAGCCGTGTCGGGAAACCGGTCTGCGCCGAGGGCTGCCTTTATGTTAGCCTTTTTAAGGGCTTTGCTCGGTCACGAAAAAAGCCTGTAACTATAGTCAAAACAATATAAAAGCGAGAATAACAATGACAAGGAAACTGTGCCTGTTACTGGGCGGCCTGGCGGCATTGGTAAGCGCGCCGGCCTTTGCTGCTGCCACCGGGCAGCTGGATCTGACCAGTACCGGGGTAGGGGTGTTTGCGGTAGGGATCTTTGTGGTGGCTTATTTGCTGGTGATGGGAGAGGAATACCTGCACCTGCGCAAATCCAAACCCGTGCTGGTGGCGGCCGGTGTGATCTGGACCATGATAGGCTGGACCTACATGAACAACGGCATTCCCGGAGTCACGGAAGCCGCTTTTCGTCAGAATTTGCTTGAATATGCAGAATTGCTGCTCTTCCTGCTGGTGGCCATGACCTATATCAATGCCATGGAAGAGCGCAGGCTGTTTGATGCCTTGCGGGCCTGGATGATCCGCAAGGGATTCAGTTACAAATCACTGTTCTGGCTGACCGGCTTTTTATCTTTCTTTATTTCCCCCATTGCCGATAACCTGACCACGGCCCTGCTGATGTGTGCTGTGGTGACCAAGGTGGGTGAAGGTGACAGACGCTTTATCAATTTGTGCTGTGTCAATATTGTTATTGCCGCCAACGCCGGTGGTGCCTTCAGCCCCTTTGGTGATATCACAACGCTGATGGTCTGGCAGGCCGGTATCGTGAAATTTAACGAATTTTTTATTCTGTTCATTCCTTCCCTGGTGAACTATCTGATGCCGGCGCTGGTGATGAATTTCTTTATCGAGAATCGCAAACCGGCCGCACAATACGAAGAAATTGAACTCAAGCGCGGTGCCATTCGCATTGTGATGCTGTTCCTGCTGACCATTGCTTCTGCCGTGGCCTGTCACAGCCTGCTGCACCTGCCGCCGGTGCTGGGCATGATGACTGGCCTGGGTTATCTGCAGTTCTTCGGTTACTTTCTGCGTCGTACCCTGCCGGGCTCACTGGCACGCAAACGCGCCATGGCCCGCAAGCGGGGTGATGATGAAGCCCTGAAACGCCTGGGAAGCGTGGTGCCGTTTGATGTGTTCAACCGGGTGGCCCGGGCCGAGTGGGACACGCTGCTGTTCTTTTATGGTGTGGTCATGTGCGTGGGCGGACTGGGATACATGGGCTACCTGGCACTGGTCTCCGATCTGCTCTATACCAGCTGGGATGCGGTATACGCCAACATTACCCTGGGTGTGCTGTCAGCCATCGTAGATAACATTCCGGTGATGTTTGCCGTGCTGACCATGCAACCGGAAATGTCTCATGGCAACTGGTTGCTGATCACCCTGAGCGCCGGTGTGGGCGGCAGTTTGCTATCTATCGGCTCGGCGGCCGGTGTGGCGCTGATGGGCCAGGCAAGGGGCATGTATACCTTTGCCGGCCATCTTAAATGGACCCCTGTGATTGCGCTGGGCTATGTGGCCAGCATCATGGTGCATTTGTGGCTGAACGCCGACAGTTTCAGTATTTACGGCTGACAGCTGACACGCCCCGCTGAGCGGGGCGTTTTCGTTATAATGGCCACCACAACGTAGTAATCCCCAGCACCAGAAAAATAAGTGCGCTGATACCATGTACCCAGTGCATGGGAATACGCCCGCTGCCTTTGTGGCCGGCCAGCACCACCGGCAGGTTGGCCGCCATCATGCCCAGCGTTGTGCCTGCCACCACCCACCAGAAATCATCGACGAAACGCGCCGCCAGCAGCGTGGTGGCAATTTGGGTCTTGTCGCCGATTTCCGCGATAAAGAACAGAATAAAGGTGGCCATAAAAGGGCCAAGGCGATAAAAGCGGCTGTCGGTATCATCGGCCTTATCCGGAATCATCATCCATGCCGCCATTACAAAAAAGGACGCGGCCAGCAGCCAGCGCAGCCAGTCAGGGTCAAGCCAGCTTTGCAGCCAGACGCCCACAGTACCGGCAAGAGCATGGTTAATCACGGTGGCCAGCAAAATGCCGGCGGCAATCAGCAAAGGTTTTTGATAACGGCAAGCCAGTACCAGCGCCAGCAGTTGGGTTTTGTCACCAATTTCGGCAATGGCTACGGCAAGGGTTGAGGTGGTGAGGGCTTCCAATGTGCTTCCAAAGGGGACAGGCTTGTAATGAGGCCGAATAACAGACGACTGGCCGCCCGTCCCCGGTATTGGCACTCGTCTGTCAAAGGTCTCGTCAAACCGGTCAGGGTCACGGCCGCCATGGTGATTTTGCACCAACTATGTTGACGACCGTCTTCAGGCTGATTGCCCGATAGTGACTACTCCCCCTTGAGCAGGGAATCCGCATTATAGTAATTTGGGCTGCAAGTTCAAGTCTCAGCCGCCCACCTGCTTGACCGTAAAGCCGGCTTTTTCCAGCCACTGCTTGATCTGCTCCAGCCGATCACCCTGAATTTCAATCACCCCTTTTTTAACGGCACCGCCAGTACCCAGCTGTTTTTTCAGCTTTTTGGCCACGTCACCTACTTGATCCGGTGCCAGACCATACACACAAATCACGCCCGCGCCCTTGCGGCCCTTGGTTTCCCGGCGCAGTCGTATTGTGCCATCTTCAGGAAACCGGCCAGCCTGTTGCTGTTTTTCTGACGCCGGCTGCCAGTCCGGATCGGTACTGAATACGATATTACTCATGATTTTTTCTCCAGAATACGTTGCAGCAGTTCACCTTCCAGCAGCGCGCGTTTAACCAGCGCCAGACCGCCGATGGTTTGATCATGCTGAAAGCGGGCTTTCATGACCGGCTGGCCCTGATGAAAGCCGGGCAGAGACTGATGACTGATGGCCTGATTAATAATAGGAAAAACGATATCTTCCGCCTCACACAAGGCCCCGCTCAGCAATACCCGCTGCGGATTAAACAGGTTCACCACGATGGCCAGAGCCTGCCCCAGTCGCTCTGCGGCACGGCGTAAAATGGTCAGTGCCAGATGGTCACCTTCATCAGCGGCCCGGCACAGAGCGTGAATGGACAGGGTCTGATTTGCCAACGAGCTGCGATAGCCCTGGCTCAGCATACGCTTAGCCTGGCGCAGCAGGGCCGCGTCGGCCACCATGGTTTCCAGGCAGCCCACATTGCCACAGTCACAACGCTCACCCAGAGGGTCCATATGAATATGACCCATCTCGGCGACATCCCGGCCCTGGCTTTTGAAAATACGGCCTTCGGTAATAATCCCGGCACCCACGCCGTGGTGTACCCGCACCAGCACCGAGTCGAGACAATCGGCAGAAGCGCCGAAATAATGCTCGGCAAGTGCCTGAGCCCGCGTATCGTTACCAATAAATACCGGCAGTTTAAGCTGATGGCCCAGCTGCGCTGCCAGTGGCACTCCCGCCAGCGGATAGCTGGGGTGATAAACTACCTGTCCATGCTGCGCATCAGTCAGGCCGGGCATAATCACTGCCACCGCAATAATCTGCTTGCCGCTGCCAAACGCCTGCATAAAATCGTCTATATGGCGATGTAATGCCGCCAGCAGATTGGTCGCTTCGCGGCTGGGAAAGGGCAAAAGCCGGCGGCCGAATTCGTCTCCGGCCAGATTATATAAGGTCAGTCTCAGCTCTTCCCGGCCCAGTTTTACCGAAATCAGGTAAAAGGGCTGAGTAACGGTAGCCAGTGATATTGCCCGCCGGCCACCGGTAGAAGCCTGATGCGCCAGCTCCTGAATTAATCCGTGCTCCAGTAACGCGCGGGTGATTTTGGTGACACTGGCGGGTGCCAGATGGCTGAGCTCGGCTATGCGCACGCGGGAGATGGGGCCGGCATGGTCAATGAGCCGGTATACGGCGGCACTGTTTACCTGTTTAACCAGATCCACATTGGCTATTTTTCCGTGAGTCATACTGAAAACCGTCCGTTTACCATGGTGGCGATCACCTGCAGGTTTTGATCAAGCGCCACCAGGTTAGCCAGCCGGCCGGCCTGAAGCAGGCCAATATGCTGCTCAAGTCCGAGTGCACACGCCGGATTGCAGCTGGCCATGGCCAGCGCCTGCTCCAGCGAAAGACCGGCATGTTTTACCAGGTTGCGGACACCTTCTGCCATGGTCAGTGCCGAGCCGCCAAGGGTGCTATTTTCATCCACACACTGACCGTTGCGCACATAAACGGTGGCACCACAAAAGTTAAATTGATCAAACCCTTCAGGAGCACCGGCGGCAGCGGTGGCATCGGTAACCAGACATAAACGCGTGCCCAGCAGGCGGTGAGCAAGGCGAATATTGGCGTAATGTACGTGATGACCGTCGGCAATAATGCCAGCACCCACAGTAAGTGAGTCATACACGGCCCCGACGGCCCCGGGCAGACGACCATTGGCGGTGGGGGTCATGGCATTATAAAGATGAGTCGCAAAGCCGATGCCGGCAGCAAAGCCTGCCATGGCTTCTTCATAGCTGGCTGCGGTGTGTCCCATGGACACCCGAATACCTGCCTTGCTGAGCCGGGTGATGGCCGAATCACGGTTGACCTCGGGTGCCAGGGTCAGCATGGCTATGTCGGCGGCATGTTGGCACAGGAACTCAAGCATGCCGTTATCCAGAGGGCGTATCTGCGCTGCCGGATGTATGCCTCTGCGGGCCAGATTGGTATAAGGCCCTTCCAGATGCAGGCCTGGCACACGATAAGGGTGCCGAGCACGGTATTCACTGACCACCTTTATCGCCTGGCGCATATCCTGATCGGTACTGGTGATCAGGGTCGGTAAAAAACTGGTAGTGCCGGATTTAAGGTTGGTCGCGTGCATGTGGGTCAGGGCAGCGGCACTGATATCATGGTTGAACATAACGCCGCCACAGCCGTTCAGCTGCAGATCAATAAAGCCGGCACACAATAGAGCACCGGGCAGGGTGTGCTGTCTGATACTGCTATCCAGCTCCGCCACGGGCACCAGCCCGTGAACCCGTTCACCCGCAATCACCACAGCGGTGTTCCGGTGCAGCACCTTGCCATCAAAGACAGAATCAGGGGTGAGAGCAAACATCAATCAGACTTCCGGCTGGTTTTCACGTTGTTGAAAATAGCGCAGTGTACCCACTTTCAGCTCCAGCGTGGCTTCATCATCACAGAAAATCAGGCTGTTCGGATGCAGTTGAAGTGCCGATACTGTCCACAGATGGTTTACCGGACCTTCCACCGCTGCCTGCAGCGCTCTTGCCTTGTGAGCTCCGGTAACCAGCAGCACGATTTCTTCTGCTTCCAGCAAATTGGCCACGCCCACCGTCAGAGCGTGACGCGGAACCTGTGCCGGATCATGTTCAAAGAAACGGGCATTTGCCCGGCGGGTAGAATCGGTCAGGGCCATTACCCGGGTGCGTGACGCCAGTGAAGAGGCCGCTTCATTAAACGCAATATGGCCGTCACTGCCCACACCTCCCAAAAACAGATGTACCGGCCCGAATTGCGTCATCTTTTGCTCATAACGACGACATTCGGTCTGCAGATCTTCCGCCATGCCATTCAAAAGGTTGATATTTTCGGGCGCAATATCAAGGTGCTGAAACAAGTTGTCATGCATAAAGAAATGATAACTTTGCGGATGCGTTTGGGGCAGACCGGCATATTCATCCATATTAAAGGTCACCACATGGCGAAAGCTGACTTCACCGGCCCGGTGCAGACGTACCAGCTCCCGGTAGGTGTCCAGCGGCGTGCTGCCGGTGGGCAGCCCCAGCACAAAGGGCCTGTCTGCTGTTGGTGCAAAGCCATTGATACGATCGGCAATATAGCGGGCCGCGCGGCGGCCCAGTTGTTCAGGAGTGGCCAGAGGGATCAGGCGCATGTTCAAACCTTTAGTGATGATGTTGTTTCTATCATAAAAAAACTGTCGTTTTCTTACCATGGGCCATTGGTCTGTCACAGCCTGATTCAGGAGCGCACCATGAAATGTCTGGGATATCTGCAAACCCTTGGCAAGGCACTGATGCTGCCCATTGCCACGTTGCCGGTGGCGGCGCTGCTGCTGCGGCTGGGGCAACCGGATCTGCTGAGTATACCTTTTATGGCAGCGGCAGGCGGTGCCATTTTTGACCAGTTGCCGCTGCTGTTCGGGTTGGGCATAGCAGTGGGGCTGGCGCGGGATGATGCCGGTGCGGCGGCGTTGGCGGGTGCTGTGGGTTATTTTGTGCTGACCGGTGCCGCCGTCACCATTAATGAAGATCTTAACCTGTCGTTTTTTGGTGGCATTATCGCCGGTATTATTGCCGGCCACAGCTATAACCGCTTTCAGGGAGTCAGGCTGCCGGAGTATCTTGGTTTTTTTGGCGGCAAACGGCTGGTTCCCATCATGACAGGATTATTCTGTTTGCTGGCCGCTGTTGTGGCGGGCTATGTCTGGCCTTATGTACAACAAGGGATAGATGCGTTTGGTCAGGCTGTCGCCAGTTCCGGCCCGGCGGGGCAGTTTGCTTATGGTGCACTGAACCGGGCGCTGATCCCGGTAGGGTTGCATCATGTGCTTAATTCGCTGTTCTGGTTTGGACTTGATGAGTGCGTCAAGGTCAGCTACGAAGCGGCCGGCAGCCTGCATAATATCTGTCTGGCACCCGCACTGGCAGAAAACCTGAGTGTGGGCGGTGCCGTGCCCGGCATTAATAGCGGTGAAATTACTCAGATCGCCACTGAGATGACCCGGGGTGATCTGAATCGTTTTTTTGCCGGTGATCCCACCGCCGGTGTGTTTATGGCCGGTTTTTTCCCGGTCATGATGTTCGGGCTGCCGGCGGCGGCACTGGCCATGATATTGGCCGCCCCTGAAGGTAACCGCGCCAGGGCCGCAGGCCTGCTGCTGTCGGTGGCGCTCACCTCTTTTCTCACCGGTATTACCGAGCCGCTGGAATTTACCTTTATGTTTCTGGCTCCGCTGCTCTATGGCCTGCACGCGCTGCTGACCGGTTTGTCTTTGGTGGCAGCCAACTGGCTGGGCACATTGCACGGCTTTGGTTTTTCTGCCGGCCTGTTTGATCTGATACTGAACTGGGGACTGGCGACCCACCCCTGGCGGCTGCTGGCTCTGGGACTGGCCACCGGCGTGGTTTACTTTTGTTTATTTTATATGCTGATCCGTACGCTCAACCTGGCCACTCCCGGCCGTGAGCCGGAAGCTGTGGTCTCATTCACTGAGCCTGATGCACATCAGGCAGATGATACCGACGCCTTTATTGCCGCGCTGGGCGGAGCCGAAAACCTTGAGCATATCGACGCCTGTATTACCCGGTTGCGGCTTACAGTGGCAGACAGCAGCCTGGTTAACGAGCAGGCATTGCGTGCGCTTGGGGCCAGGGGAGTGGTGCACCTGGGTGATCATGGGCTTCAGGTGGTCCTGGGTGCCAGAGCAGAGACGCTAGCAGCAGCACTGCGAAAGCGAAAAAAATGATCTTTTCAGGGGGTTTGCGCGCTCGTGTATACGAGACGCGTTAAAAGTCATGCAAACTGGCGGATTATCTCGCTTTGATGAGAATAATGTTTGTAAAAATACAAGATGTTACCCCGGGGGCTGTGAACTTTGGCGATAAAAAAGGTTCTGGCCCGTTCGACACTCCTTTTATCCCGGGTTATGCACAGCAACGGAAAGCCTTGTCTGCCAAGGGGTAGACAGGGTTATCCACGTTTTCTGTGGATAAGGTTGTGGATTTCATGATTGAAACCAGTGAGAAGCCAGACAGGACGCGGCTTTCAATTGAACCGGTAAAAAAACAGACAGAAAATAAGTGCTGTAAAATCAATGGATTAAAAAATGCAACAGAAAAAACCCGCTCGGTTTGTAAACACCGGCGAGCCATGGAGCAAAAAAACCAACATGTGATTTTTGCTCGAGCAGAATTGTTGATAAGTAGAATAAGTCAAGTGCCGGGAAGGCAAAAGATGGCTCCCCCTGCTGGACTTGAACCAGCGACATACGGATTAACAGTCCGCCGTTCTACCGACTGAACTAAGGGGGAATCTCGTGAAGAGGCCGCGAATGATACGCCCCTGATTGTTCCGGGTCAAGTCCCAAGAGACTTTTTAGTATTAGCGCCGTTTTTTGCCTGAAACCCGTTTCTGAGGGTACACTTTACCGGCATTCGAGGAGGCAGGGTCCATGAGTAAAACGTTTCAACTGGTCAGTGATTATCAGCCCGGGGGCGATCAGCCCACTGCCATTGCCAGGCTGCTGGATGGAATAGAATCGGGGCTGGCGCATCAGACCTTGCTGGGGGTAACCGGCTCGGGCAAGACTTTCACCATGGCCAATGTGATTGCCACGCTCAACCGGCCTACCATGGTGCTGGCACCCAATAAAACGCTGGCAGCTCAGTTGTATGGTGAGATGAAGGAGTTCTTTCCACATAACTCGGTGGAGTATTTCGTCTCTTATTATGATTACTACCAGCCTGAAGCCTACGTGCCCACCACAGATACCTTTATCGAGAAAGATGCATCCATCAATGATCATATCGAGCAGATGCGTCTGTCGGCGACCAAAGCGCTGATGGAGCGGCGTGATGTCATTATTGTGGCCTCGGTGTCTGCCATTTATGGTCTGGGGGATCCCCAGTCTTACCTGAGCATGATGCTGCACCTGCGTACCGGCGATGTGTTGGATCAGCGAGACATGCTGCGCCGGCTGGCCGAGCTGCAATACAGCCGCAACGATGCCGCGTTTCAGCGCGGCACATTCAGAGTGCGGGGGGAAGTCATTGATATTTTTCCGGCAGAGTCGGACGATCAGGCAGTAAGAGTAGAGTTGTTTGATGATGAAATTGAGCGCATCAGTCTGTTTGATCCCCTGACCGGTACTGTATTGCAAACGGTGGCCCGGTTTACCATCTATCCCAAAACCCACTATGTCACACCACGGGAAACCCTGCTGGAAGCCATAGAGCATATAAAAGCGGAGCTTAATGAGCGCAAGGCTCAGCTGATTTCTGCCAACAAGCTGCTGGAAGAGCAGCGTATCAGCCAGCGTACCCAGTTTGATATAGAAATGATTCAGGAGCTGGGTTATTGCTCCGGCATTGAAAACTACTCCCGCTACCTGTCAGGCAGGGCGGAAGGCGAGCCGCCGCCCACCTTGTTTGACTATCTGCCTGATGACGGCCTGCTGATTATTGATGAGTCTCACGTGACCGTGCCGCAGATTGGTGGCATGTATAAAGGGGATCGTTCCCGCAAGGAAACCCTGGTGGAATATGGTTTCCGGCTGCCGTCGGCGCTGGACAACCGGCCGTTGCGCTTTGAAGAATTTGAAGCCCTGATGCCGCAGACCGTTTTTGTCTCGGCCACTCCCGGCCCTTATGAGCTCGACAAGTCCGGTAATGATATTGCTGAGCAGGTGGTGCGTCCTACCGGTCTGCTGGATCCTGAACTTGAAGTCCGGCCGGTGGCTACTCAGGTGGATGATTTGCTGTCGGAAGCCCGGCTGCGCATAGAAAAAGGGGAACGGGTGCTGGTGACCACCCTTACCAAGCGCATGGCGGAAGATCTCACCGAATACCTGAACGAACACGGCGTAAAAGTTCGCTATCTGCATTCTGATATTGATACGGTAGAGCGCATGGAGATCATTCGCGATCTGCGCCTGGGCGAGTTTGATGTGCTGGTGGGCATTAACCTGCTGCGGGAAGGTCTGGATATGCCGGAAGTGTCACTGGTGGCCATTCTCGATGCCGACAAGGAAGGCTTCTTGCGCTCCGAGCGCTCGCTGATCCAGACCATAGGCCGGGCTGCCCGTAACCTCAACGGCAAGGCCATTCTCTATGCCGACCGGGTAACCCGCTCCATGGCCGCAGCCATAGGGGAAACAGAGCGTCGCCGGGCCAAACAGCAGGCCTTTAACGCGGAGCATGGCATAGTGCCCAAGGGCCTGAACAAGCGTATTACCGATGTGATGGATCTGGATGGCACCAAACGAGTGGGCTCAAAACGAGCGAAAGAGAAAACGACGTTGCCTGAACACCTGCCCAGTGCCAAAGAGCTCAGTCATCAAATCAATGAGCTGGAGCAGCAAATGCTGGCGCACGCCCAGAATCTGGAGTTTGAACAGGCTGCCGAAGTGCGGGATCGCATTCATGTACTCAGGGAGCAGCTGATAAGAAGCTGAGCCAGAGACGAAAAAGCCGCCTTGAATAAGGCGGCTTTTTTTATCGTGGAGTACCCTGGTTATGCCAGCATGGAACGCATCATCCAGGCGGCTTTTTCATGAACTGTCTGGCGGTCGGTCAGCATGCCTGCAGTCGGCTCGTCTCCGGCTTCCTGAGCGGTTTTGGTCGCTTCAATCAGGGTAGAGATAAGCAGCTCATTATCGGCAACCAGCTCTTTGAGCATGTCGCTGGCGGTGGGAATGTTCTGATTTTCCTTTATCTTTGCCAGCTCAACAAATTTGGTATAGGTGCCCGGTGCATATTCGCCCAGTGCACGAATGCGCTCGGCAATATCATCCAGGGCGGCCCACATGTCCTGATATTGCTCTTCAAACAGCAAGTGCAGCTGACGAAAGTTGGGACCCTCAACGTTCCAGTGATAGTTGTGAGTCTTGAGATAAAGGACATAAGTGTCAGCAAGAACGTGAGACAGGGCAGTGGCACAGGCTTTTCTGGAATGGTCAGTCATGAACTATCCTCCTATGGTTGAGCATTCAGGCTAGTAAAGTTAGCTCCGGATATCAACAGGCTGCAAAGCAATAAGTTTCATATGAACTCTATTGTTGGAATGTGCTCCCGGCCTGATAGGCGGCGGTATCCCACAGAGGTACGGTTGACATGGAGTGCTTGTAACTGCCGCTGGTTTCCTTGGTGCTGTAGGCGATATAAAGCAGGCTCTGACTGGTGTCATCGTAGATACGGCGAATTTTCAGACTCTTCAGAAAAATACTCTTTGATTTCTTGAAGACGATTTCACCGCTTTTTGAACGGTCGATGCCAGCTATCATGGCCGGCGTGATTTCTCCCGTCTGCCGGCAACTGATAGACATGTCTGACGGATCTGCCAGATCCAGATCTGCCACTATATTGGACATATGACAGGTGACGCCGGGCACTTCCGGATCGGTCAGCACCTCGATTTTGATGTCTTTGGTGGTAAACAAGCCCAATGACACATCACCCACTTCGTTGTTATCACAGCCAGCCAGGCCCGCAGCCAGCGCCAGTACAGCCAGATATCTGTATTTCATCAATGCCCTTCCTCGGTTAACAATATCGCTAATCCCCAACCCCCAATCCCTCACGTTCACAGCCAGCCTTTGCGCTTGAAGAAGTAATAGGTGCCGCAGGCCGACAGCAGCATCAGCACCAGCGACATCGGGTAACCGTATTTCAGCGCCAGCTCGGGCATAAACGCAAAGTTCATGCCGTAGATGCTGGCAATCAGGGTGGGCGGCAGAAACACCACGGCGGCCACCGAGAAAATCTTGATCACCTTGCTCTGCTCCAGGCTGGTAAAACCCATGGCCGCTTCCAGCTGAAAGTTGATTTTGTCGAACAGGAACTGGGTGTGCGGCAGCAGAGATTCAATATCATACAGCAGCTCATCTATCCATTTGCGCTGCTCGTCACCGGCCTGCTTGCGCAGGGTGCGACGAATAAAACGCAGCGCGCGCCGGGTGTCGTACAAGGCCAGACGAATATGGCCATTACCGTCTTCCTGCAGCATCAGGTTCGACATGGTCTGGCGTAAGTCTTCCACATGAAGCACTTCCTTGGCGGTGTCTTCCAGGGTTTTATAGCCGTCTTCAATCAGGTCAGAGATGTACTCGATTTTCAGCTGAAAAATTTCCAGCAATAAATCGAGGGCATCTTCCACTTCCAGCCGGTCCTGGCGCATATAATGGCGCAGCAGCCGCATCAGGCCCAGATCGTCCTCGCGAAAGCTGATCAGCATGTTCTGACGCAGCGTAAACAGCACGTTAATGCCGTCAATTTCCTTGCCCATGCGCTGAGGAAACAAAGAGTGAATGTGCAGGCCATCCTTGTCCCGGTAAAAACGGGCCGAGGCCTCTATGTCGTCCAGCTCGTCCAGCTCGGGCACTTCCTCCACAAACAGTTGCTGCATCCAGCTTTGCTCTTGCTCGTCGGGCTTGTGAATATCCAGCCAGAGGGTATTGGGCGGCGGCCTGTCTGTCAGGCTCAGAGGCTGAATTTCCAGGGACTTACCATTCAGGATATAGGCTGTGATCATGCAACACTCCAACCAGTCATGCTTGTCTGCACTATATAGAGCCGGGCTGTACTTGTCAGGTTACGAATGCCAGTGACACCGTCAATTGCGGTCTTTTCCATCAAAGACTCAAATGACTTGAGACGCTGGCGGGTTTATAATCATGATATTCGTCTTGCGCCCTTCCGGAGTCTGCGTGGTGAAAGTGATTTTTGTTGCATTGCTGACAATGCTTGCCTTGCCGGTCTCTGCTGCCATGGAGCTGAAGGCCAGGCAAACCGTGGATGTGTATGGCTCGGCGGCGCTGCAGCCCAGCCTGGCAGACGTAGATTACCGTATGTCCTGGCAGCTGAGTGGTGAACAGCTTGAACAAGGCTGTGTGCCGTCTCAGGTACTGGTGTCATTGACTGCAACCGTGACCGAGCCACTGGAATGGCCGCAAACACCGGAGTGGCAGAACTACCGGCTGGCACTGACCGCCTATGAGCGTCTGGTGCGCGAGCGTGCCCTGCTGGCTGCGGAATGGCTAGAGCGCTCCCTGTTCGATATTGCTCCTCAGGTTAGCTGTACGCAACTGCACCGGGTCGCCGACAACGTGGGTTACCACCAGCTTGGCATCGCACAGGGGCTGCTCCAGGAATTTCAGCGTCAGCACGAATTTGGCCGTCAGCTCGGCCTTATCCGCCCGGCGCAATAAGCCCCCCCTTCGGGGAGCTGTAAGCCGTCAGCTATAAGCCGTAAGTTGTTTTGAGTGTGTTGCCGGTGTGGTGTTGTGCCTGCAAAAACTGCGTTTATTGCAAATGCGGCTCTTGCTCGGCACTCCACTCCGGCCAGCTGACAGCTTATAGCTCACAGCTTTATAAAGGTTTTCCTTTCAGCAATTTACGCAGCCAGTGGCGGTTGGGATTAAGGGCATCCAGCACCGGTTGCCCGAGCGGCAGGGGCTCATTCAGGATTTGTGATGCCAGCAGCTCTGCCAGCAAAGGGGCTGAACACATGCCCCGCGAGCCCAGTCCCGACAACACATAAAGCCCTTCATGATCCGCCGCCAGCGGGAACGCCTGACCGGCGCGTCTTGGCATGTCGGCATAATCCGTCAGCTGAGCATCTTTATCGGGTGCACTGCCGGCTAAAGGCAGGTGATCCCGGCAGGCGGCACGAATACCCACCCGGCCTTCATCCGGAGAGGCCGCAAGTTCGCCCAGGACGGGCAGAGTGGCTGTCAGTTTGGCCAGGTTATCGGCTTCGTCTTCCGCGCGGTAATCCAGTCCGGCATCACGTCTGTTATAGCTGGCACCCACACAATGCAGGCCCTGCCAGGCGGGAGTGAGATAACCTTCATAACACACCACGGTTTTCAGTTTTTCCAGCACGGGGGTTGTGGGCTGGTGATTGACCTGCCCCCGTACCGGATAGAGAGCAAGGCCTTCGGTTTGCTTAAGCTCGGTCAGGGCATGAGCATTGGCCAGCACCACATTATCGGCACTGAAGGTGTGACCGTGTTCAGTCTGTACTTGCCAGCCGTCATGATTGCGTTCAAGACCGGTTACTCTGGTATTAAAATGGCAGGCAATATCACCGGCATCCGCCAGCAGGGCGGCAGTGAGCTCGTGAGGGCACACCCAGCCTCCCAGCGGATAGGCCACGCCGCTCAGGTTGGCCTTTATGCCGGCAGTATTGTTCATTTCTTCGGCTGACAGTGGCTGCACCAGCTCAGGCGGAAAGCCTCCGGCCATCAGTTTGTCGATTTTACTGCTGCTTTTGTCATCGTGGGCCAGTTGCACCACGCCGCACCAGTCATGGGTAAAGGGCTGGCGCTGTGCCAGCCGGTCAAGCGTACGCCGGCCATATAAAAAGGCGGGCAGATAAAACTGGCTCAGGGTGTCATGATCACCGTTCAGCAGCGGATAAATGGCTCCCTGACGATTACCGGAAGCTCCTTGTGCCGGCGCGCCGGCCTGCTCCAGCAGCGTCACCTTTTGCCCCCGGCGGGCAAGCTGGCGGGCCAGGGCCGCACCGGCCACACCGGCACCGATTATCAGGGTATGCTCACCCTGCCCGGGCCTGCGCCAGTACCAGGGGGCAGGGCAGGGCAGGCGGGTGTCAGTTCGTCGAAAGCCTGCCAGCATTTCCCGCTTGCGGCCAAAGCCCTTGACCCGCTTCACGTCAAAGCCGGCTTCAATCAGCCCGCGGCGTACGAAACCGGCAGAGGTAAAGGTGGCCAGTGTTGCGCCGTTACGGGCCAGCCGGGCCAGCTGGGTGAACAGCTCAGGGGTCCACATCTCCGGATTTTTGCCAGGTGCAAAGCCGTCCAGATACCAGGCATCGACCCGGCCGGCGAGGCCGGCATCCATTTGTGGCAGCATCTCGGCCACATCTCCCAGCCATAAATCCAGGCAGACATCGTCGGCAAGCTGCAATCTGTGACAGCCGTCAACCAGTACCGGATATTCAGCTAACATATGTTCGCTTAAAATGGTAAGCTCTGGCCATTGGCGCAGGGCGAGTTGCAGATCGTCGCGGGAGAGCGGAAATTTCTCCACGCTGATGAAGTGCAACCGGCGTGTTTTACCCTGAGGATGTTGCCGTTTGTAGTCGGTGAACGCCTTCCAGGTTGCCAGAAAATTCAGGCCGGTTCCGAAGCCGGTTTCAGCCACCACGAACAGCTCGCGGTCGTGGTGGACGAAGCGTTGTGGCAGGCCGTTGTTACCAAGAAACACATAACGGGTTTCTTCCAGGCCGTTATCGTTGGAAAAATAGACATCGTCAAAGGCGGTGGCGACCGGGGTTCCCTGGTCATTCCAGTCGAGACGGGCGGTGGTAATAAAACGGTGAGACACTGAGCGCTCCGGGGCCGCAAAAAACGGTCATTTTATGTGAAAGCTGACCAGTTTGACCATGATTTATGGTTAGAATTGGCACCAAATCGAAACAGTAGGAACGATAGATGAGAAGAGCAGTCATTACCGGTATCGGTGTGGTCTCCAGCATTGGCAACAACAAGGAAGAGGTACTTGAGTCTCTCAAGGGCGGCCGCTCCGGCATCACTTTTTCCCAGCAATTTGCCGATCATAAGCTGCGCAGTCAGGTCTGGGGCAACATCAAACTGAACCCGGCCGAACACATCGATCGTAAAGTGATGCGCTTTATGGGCGACGCTGCCGCGTTTGCCTATCTGTCCATGGAACAGGCCATTGCCGATGCCGGTCTGGATGAAAGCCAGGTGTCTAATGAGCGCACCGGTCTGGTGACCGGCTCCGGCGGTGCCTCTTCCAAAAATCAGATTGAAGCCTGCGATATTCTGCGGGAAAAAGGTGTGCGTCGTGTCGGCCCTTATATGGTGCCGCGCACCATGTCGTCCACCACCTCCGCCTGTCTGGCGACGCCCTTCAAGATCAAGGGCATTAACTACACCATCAGCTCTGCCTGTGCCACCTCTGCGCACTGCATTGGTCACGCGCTGGAGCAAATTCAGCTGGGCAAGCAGGACATCGTCTTTGCCGGCGGCGGTGAAGAAGTGGACTGGACCTTGGCCCTGCAGTTTGACGCCATGGGCGCCCTGTCCAGCAAATATAACGACACCCCCGAGCTGGCGTCCCGTACTTACGACGCCGGCCGCGACGGCTTTGTTATCTCCGGTGGCGGCGGCATTGTGGTCGTTGAAGAGCTGGAGCACGCGCTGGCCCGTGGCGCTCATATCTATGCCGAAATCACCGGTTACGGTGCCACTTCAGACGGCTACGACATGGTAGCACCGTCTGGTGAAGGCGCGGTACGCTGCATGAAGCAGGCCATGGCCACGGCCCCGGCCCCGGTGCAATACATCAACACCCACGGCACCTCCACCCCGGTGGGTGATGTAAAAGAGCTGGAAGCCATCAACAGCCTGTTTGGCGACCATGCGCCCTACATCTCTGCCACCAAGGCCATGACCGGTCACGCCCTGGGTGCCGCCGGTGTGCATGAGGCCGTTTACTCTCTGCTGATGCTGGAGCACGGCTTTATTGCGCCGAGCATCAACATTACCGAGCTGGATGAAAAGGCGCAGAACCTGCCCATCGTGACCGAGTACAAGGAAGCCGAGCTGGACACCGTCATGTCCAACAGCTTTGGTTTCGGCGGCACCAACGCCAGCCTGGTGTTCAGCAAATATAAGGCCTGAACTGCCCGGTGATCAAAAAAAGCGCCTTCGGGCGCTTTTTTTATGCCTGCTGCCTGAGAGGGCGAAGCATCAGTACGGTTGCACTCCGCCGACACGCTTCGGTCAATGGCATTCAGCATTAAAGCCCGCTGCGAACATACTTAATGTTCGGTCGAGCTTCACTGCTTCATCACGGCGAGCAAGCTAGCCCCATGGACGCTCGTCAAATTCCATCCCTGGAATTTGACGGTCGGCTACGGCAATCCCCACTGCTGCTTCGAGCGACATCGGCGTTGCCCGCGTTAACGGCAGGTTGGTACGGGTCCCAACATGCCGGCGATCAGATGCACTTTTTTGTTTTACTTACAGCTTAAAGCTCAGCTAGCTGCTTTCAGGCGATGCCAACCGCCGGTCCAGCACCACAAAGCTCCAGGCACCGGCTGCGCCAAACAGCAGCCCCAGCACGCTGCTGGCCAGAATATCTGCCGGCCAGTGCAGGCCCAGCAGCAGACGGGAATAACACACTGCCACCGCCCAGCCTGCCAGAGTCAGCATCATCCATACCGGTTTACGCCGGTAGCCCAGCATCAGGCAAAAAAAGCCGGCAATGGTCATGGCAGCAATCGAATGCCCGGACGGAAACGAATAGTTCACTTCTTCCTGCCAATGGTGCTTGAGCCAGTCCGGAATCTGGTTATCGCTGACCCGGCTGAGGCTTTGCTGTAACTCATGCTCACGCTCGGCTTCCGGACTGGCATAAAAACGGCGGCTGTCTGCCAGCTTGTCCTGCTGTACCAGCCACAGCACATAGGGCCTGGGCTCCTTGAAATACAGCTTGGCCACCGTTTTGGTCACAAAGGCACTGCCCAGCGCCGCAAACAGACAGAAGAAAAACACCAGCAGCTGACGTGGCTGGCTGCGCCAGCGGTGCAGGATCAGCGCGCTCAGGGCAAGCAGGGTAAAACCTATGCCCAGCTTGCCCACCGTCAGCGTCATGGCGTAAGCAAGCAGAGCAGGGGGCTCATCAAGATCCAGCAGCGGAAACCAGTGCAAATCCCACTGCCAGGCCAGGCTGGCCAGTGCCACGGGCACAATCAGCAACACAATAACAAACAACAGCAAACGCAAGTTCATGAAGCGAATCTCATAACAACAAGGCAGCGAAGCAGCAAGGTAGCAGTGAAGCGGTTGCAATGACAGAGTACAATAACGCTGTATTTAACAAGGAGATAGTCATGAAAGTGCTGGCCGATGAGAATATGCCCTTTGTTCGGGAGCTGTTTGGTGATTGGGCTGAGGTCATTACGCGTCCCGGTCGTACCATGGTACCGGCTGACTTGCATGATACCGATGCGCTGCTGGTGCGCTCAGTGACGCAGGTAAATGCGCATTTGCTGGAGCAAGCCAATAAACTGACGTTCGTCGGCACCGCCACCATTGGCTGTGACCATATCGACACGCAACTGCTGGCGCAGCGCGGCATTGCCTTTGCCAGTGCCCCGGGCTGCAACAAGGTGGCGGTAGGTGACTATGTGATGGCAGCCCTGCTGCGGGTAGCGGCTCATAAAAACTGGCAGCTGGCGGATAAAACCCTGGCAGTGATCGGGGCCGGCAACACCGGCTCGGAGGTGGCTCGCCGGGCGGAAGGGCTGGGCATGAAAGTGCTGCGCTGTGATCCGCCCAAGGCCGCAGCCGGTGCGGCAGGACTTGTCAATTATGACCAGGCGCTGAGCGCTGATATCATCAGCTATCATGTGCCCATTACTCATCAGGGCCCTTATGCAACTCATCATCTGCTGAATGCCGCTCATATTGCTGCCCTTGATGAAAATCAGGTACTGATCAATGCCTGCCGTGGTGATGTCTGGAATAATCAGGCACTGCTTACGCGCCAGCAGGGTGCCAGGCCGCTGACCCTGGTCATGGATGTATGGGAGCATGAGCCGGCCGTGCTGGCAGCGCTGGTCCCTTATGTGCTGATCGCCACGCCGCATATTGCCGGCTATAGTCTGGAAGGTAAGGCAAGGGGCACTTTTGCGCTCTATCGTGCTCTGTGTCAGCATATTGGCCGTGCCGAGCAACACAGTATCGCCAGTCTGCTGCCCGCACCGGATATCAGCGCTGTGAGCCTGACGCGCGCACCCAGTCAGCATCAGCTTGCGCAGCTGGTCCGGCTGGTGTACGACATAGCGCATGACGATAGCGGCTTTCGTCGTGGTCTGGCCACGGGCGCACCGGATTTTTTTGATGCATTACGCAAACATTATGCAGAGCGCCGGGAGCTGGGCTCACTGATATTGCAGGGCGTCGGTCTTGATGAGCGCCTCGGATTCAAGGTGCCGGCACAGGCGGCCGATAAGCATAACTAGAATAAGCCGACAGATAAGTTCCTATTGGCACTGTTTTTTTCTACACTTGTGCCATGGTCAGCCGGACCGTCAGGGTTGCCGGCCAGAGTCAGAACAAGGGATACCAATAAGATAATGAGAAGATGCCGACCACCGCTTTATTCCGTGCTGGCCCTGTGGCTGTCCTTTACTCTTTCGGCCACGGCACAGGAATTTTATATTGAGTTACGCGGGCCAGAAACACGCGAGGCACCTTCCGTTCAGGTTTCTTCGCCGTTACCCGCTCAGGCCCGTCGTTATGGCCCCGTGCGCACCACAGACACACTCTGGTCCATTGCCGCCCAGCATACTCAAGCCCCTGCCACGGTACAGCAGACCATGGTGGCGCTGTATTACCTGAATCCCGGTGCCTTTGTCCGGGGCAATATCAATTATCTGCAGCGGGGCGCAACCCTGACGCTGCCCACACTCAGCCAGGCACAGCAGCGTACCCCCCGTGAAGCAGAAGCCGAGTTTCGCCGTTTAAGTCGTCAGGGTAACCGCACCGTTACCCGGGCACCGGCACCTGCCGCACAGGCCAAACCAGCACAGGCCAAACCAGCACAAGCCAGGCCAGCACCCAGACCGGAGCCGGCAGCAGAGCCCGTACCAGCTCCTGCGGTGGCCACACCGCCTGCCGCAGCCAAGCCCGAACCCACACCGGCCTCCAATGGCCTGAGTGAACCCAGAGCGGTGCAGCCTGCCGCAGTCGCGACACCGCCCCGGTCAGCGTCCGCTGTTTCCGGGCAGCCTGCTTCCGTGTCTGAAGCACCTGCAGACAGCAGTGCCGGGCAAGCCGAACAAACGGCCCTGGCCAGATTGCAGGCCCAGTTGCTGGATGAGCTGCGTGAACAAGTCGCCATGTCCAACGAACAGCTGGCCGAGCTGTCCGATAATAATCAGGCCTTGCGCAACCGCCTGGGGCAGCTGACTGCAGAAGTCAATGAGCTGAAACTGACCAGAGCAGACACGGCGGCTCAGCCGGCTGCTGACGCAGACAAGGGTTGGTTAAGCCAGCTGCTGAAGCAGCCGCTGAACCTGGCTATTTTACTGACCTTGCCGGCGCTTTTGCTGCTGGCACTCTTTACATTGTGGTGGCGTCGCCGTACCAGGCAAGAGCTCGCAGAGCAGGATCACACATCGGAACAGATGCTGGATGAAGACACCAATGACTTTGATGACATCTTTGCCGTCGATCTTCCTGCAGATGAGCCCCATCCTGCTGCCTCGGAGCAGCCCGAGGTAAAAGCCGAACCTGAAATTGATGAAGATGCCTTTGCTCGTTTTCTGGAAGAACAGCAGCAGCTGGAAGCACAAGAGGCAGCTGACGAGACGACCGCCGAGCAGCAGGAAGAAGCCCTGTTCGATGATATGGCACAGGCCGGACAGCCAGAGCCGCTGCTGGATGATGAAACCATTGAGCCGGAGCCACAAGAGCTGCGTTTTGACGATGATGCCGCTGCTGCAGAAGACATACTGTTTGAGGATGAAACAACGGCTGATCGGGAAGAGGTGTTCTTTGATGATGAGGCGGTCACGCCTGAGCCGGAGCAGACAGCACCGCCAGCACTCGACGAACCATTGGATGAAGCCCTGTTTGACCTTGGTGACGACGAGCCACAGCCGGCTTCGGCCAGCGAAGCACCTGAATCACTGGCTGAGCAGGGCGCGGTAAACAAGGCTGCCGACGAGTTTGACGACATTCTGGCCGGCACCCTGGCCGAGCAGGAAGCCGATGCGCTGTCTGCCATGCAGTCAGACAGCCGTTCCTTTGCCGACGAGCGAGAGCCCATGGTGCGTCAGGAGCTGGACGACTATGCCGACCTGCTGGGTAACAGTCAGGACGTTGATATCGATGCTGATGAAGGCGGCATGGGCGCCAAGCTGGATCTGGCCCGAGCCTATATTGAAATTGACGACATCGACAGTGCCCGTGAACTGCTGAACGAAGCGCTGGAAAAAGGCAGTGAGCAACATCAGAATGATGCCCGCAAACTGTTGCAACGGCTCGACAGACGCTAAGCCAGGGCGGTTTTCTTGTTCACTACCGGCCGCTTGCGGCCGGTTCTTCATTTTGCTGTGGCAACGGTTATAATTAGCCTCTTTTTTTCTTGGAACTGAATATGCGCATCGCCCTTGGCATAGAGTATGACGGCAGCCGCTATTACGGCTGGCAACGGCAGCGGGAAGTTCCCAGTGTCCAGGAAGAGGTAGAAAAAGCCCTTTCAAAGATTGCCGATCACCCCATAGAGGTACAATGTGCCGGCCGTACTGACGCCGGTGTGCACGGTACGGCACAGGTGGTGCATTTCGACACGCACGCCATTCGCCCCGACGGGGCCTGGACCTTAGGCATGAATGCCAACCTGCCGCCGGACATTGCCGTGCGCTGGGTCAAAGCGGTGCCTGATGAATTTCATGCCCGCTTCAGCGCCAGCGCCCGTCGCTACCGGTATATTATTTTCAATCATAATATGCGCCCGGCCATTCACGGTGCCGGGGTCAGCCATTATGCCGGTCATATCGACGCCGCTAAAATGCACGAGGCGGGTCAGTGCCTGCTGGGTGAGCGGGATTTCAGTGCCTTTCGCGCCGTACAGTGTCAGTCCAAAAGCCCCTGGCGCAATATTATGCACCTTAACGTACAGCGTTTTGGCCACTATATTGTGCTCGATATCAAGGCCAATGCCTTTTTGCATCATATGGTGCGCAATATCACCGGCACCCTGCTCAAGGTGGGCATGGGCGAAGCCGATGCGGCCTGGGTAAAGCAGGTACTGGAAGGGCGGGACCGCAACCTGGCCGGGGTGACGGCCAAGGCCGGTGGCCTCTATCTGGTGGAAGTGGATTACCCCGCAGAGTACGCGCTGCCGAAGACCATTCCGGGGCCCTTGTGGCTGCCCGACCAACTTTAATTTTTATCAACCCGCAGCCGAATATATGATTTAATGAACGCTGCGTGACAACCACGAACAATGATTAAGGATTTCCATGAGCTGGCTTGAGAAAATTCTCCCCAAGAACAAGAACATCGGCGTACGTCGCCATAATATTCCGGAAGGAGTCTGGACCAAGTGCACCAACTGCGAGCAGGTGCTTTACCGTGCCGAGCTGGAGCGTAATCTGGAAGTCTGCCCCAAGTGTGATCACCACATGCGCATCAGTGCCCGTGATCGTCTCGACAAGTTCCTGGATCAGGACGGCCGCGAAGAGCTGGGCAGCGAGCTGGAGCCGCAGGACATTCTCAAGTTCAAGGATTCCAAGCGTTACAAGGATCGCATTTCTGCCGCCCAGAAGAGCAGCAATGAAAAAGACGCCATGGTGGTCATGAAAGGCACACTGCGTGGTCTGCCGGTGGTGGCCTGCTCCTTTGAGTTTGCCTTTATGGGCGGCTCCATGGCCTCTGTGGTAGGTGCCCGCTTTGTTAAGGCGGTAGAAGCCTGCCTGGAAGAAAACCGCGCTCTGGTGTGCTTCTCTGCTTCCGGCGGTGCCCGCATGCAGGAAGCCCTGATGTCGCTGATGCAGATGGCCAAAACCAGTGCGGCGCTGAACCGTCTGTCTGAAGCCGGTCTGCCTTATATCTCGGTGCTGACCGACCCTACTATGGGTGGCGTGTCTGCCAGTCTGGCCATGCTGGGTGATGTGAACGTGGGTGAGCCCAAAGCGCTGATCGGCTTTGCCGGCCCTCGCGTGATTGAGCAGACGGTGCGTGAAAAACTGCCTGAAGGTTTTCAGCGCAGTGAATTCCTGCTGGAGCACGGTGCCATTGACATGATCATCGATCGCCGGGAAATGCGTGATCGGCTCGCCGGTCTGCTGGGCAAGCTGATGAACCAGGAGCCGCTGGAAATCTGATGCCGATGCCTCGCACCCTGGCAGACTGGCTGACCCTGCTGGAAGGCCTGAACATGGCCCGCATTGAGCTGGGCCTGGAGCGTATGCAGCGCGTGGCCGGCCGGCTGGGACTGCTGAGCCTGCCCTCTTATGTGATTACGGTAGGCGGCACCAACGGTAAGGGCTCCACCTGTGCCTTGCTTGAAAGCATGCTGATGGCCGGGGGGATGACGGTAGGAGTGTACTCTTCGCCTCACCTGCTGGATTACCGGGAGCGGGTGCGTATCAACGGTGACTTTGCTGATGAACAGGCGTTCTGTGATGCCTTTGCTGCAGTAGAAGAAGCCCGGGGTGATACTGCGCTCACCTATTTCGAATTTGGCACCCTGGCGGCACTCTGGCTGTTTCGCGCCAAGTGCCCTGATGTGGTGTTGCTGGAAGTGGGACTGGGCGGCCGGCTTGATGCCACCAATGTGGTGGACTCGGATCAGGCGGTGATCACCACCATAGCGCTGGATCATACTGACTGGCTGGGCTCGGACCGCGACGTCATTGGTTATGAAAAAGCCGGCATACTGCGTGCCGGCAAACCGGCGGTGTGTGGTGATCCCAACCCGCCAGCCAGTATTGCCGAGCAGGCCAGGCAAAAGGGCACCCCCATGGCCTTCAGTGGCCGTGACTTTCACTGGCAGCAGCAGGGCGACAGCTGGTCGTTCACCATGGCCGGCAAACAGTTTGACGGCCTGCCGGTGCCGGGCCTGCCGCTGATGAACGCCGCCACGGCGCTGGCTGTTCTGGCTGCCTCTCCCTTCAGGTTATCTGTTGATGCCATTGCTACCGGTTTGCGTCAGGCAAGCCTGGCAGGCCGGCTGACCGAGCTGTCGCCCGGCTTGTGGCTGGATGTGGCCCACAACCCTGAGTCGGCAACCTATCTGGCGTCCCGTCTTGCTGAAGGGCAGGGCAGCATTCATGCGGTGGTGGGCATGCTCAAAGACAAGGATATAAGCGCCACCCTGGCGGCACTGACACCCTTGGTCAGCCACTGGTATCCGGCGACGCTGGCAGGCCCGCGTGGTGCTGATGGCAGTGAGCTGTCGGCATTGCTGAATCACGCCGCTTACTTTGAGTCGGTAACCGCAGCGCTGACGGCGGCACTGGCAGCCAGAGCCGAGGGCGAACGTGTGGTGGTATTTGGTTCATTCTTTACCGTGGCCGAGGCCCTGGCCTGGCACCGGACTCAGCAGAAGGAGCTTTAACGTGGCAACCCAGTTTCAGCATCGTCTGGTAGGGACCATTATTCTGGTGGCACTGGGTGTCATTTTTTTACCCGACCTGCTGGATGGCAAGCAGCCACCCATGCCGGAAGAAGTGGTATCCATTCCGCTCCGTCCTGAGCTGGAGCCGGTGCAGCCGGTAATAACACCACCCGAACCGGCCAGAGCAAAAACCTGGACCATGGAAACGGTACAGGAAGCACCGGCCACGCCGCCCAGACCAGCACCTCAGCCACAGCCAGAAGTGGCTCAGGCACCGGTTTCAAAACCCGCACCCAAAGCAGAGCCGGCACCGACTCCCAAACCCGAGCCCAGACCGGCCCCAGTGGTTAAACCCGAACCTCAGCCTGTGGCACCGGCTGGCGGCGGTTATGTTGCTCAACTGGGCGCGTTTCGTAATGCCGACAACGTCAATGCCCTGGTGGCCAAGCTCAGGGCGGCGGGCTATCGTGTGAATACGACCCCGTCTGTGCCGCGTCAGGGAGAGCTTAACCGGGTCTGGATCGGTCCCGATGCCAAAGCGCGCCTTGAACAGCAGCTTCCTGCTCTGGAACGGCTCACCGGCCTCAAAGGCAAGGTACTGGCCAAATAAAACACTCCGGCGAAAGCCGGAGCATTTTATTTTAGATACACTTCACTGGTTTGGGCAGGCCTGCCAGCTTGGTGGCCTGCTTGGCCGGCCCTTTAGGAAACAGCCGGTAAAGATAACGGCTGTTTCCCTTGTCTTCACCCAGCTCCTTGGCCATGGCCTTTACCAGTGCCCGAATGGCCGGCGAGGTGTTGTACTTCAGATAAAACGCCCGCACAAAATGAATGACTTCCAGATGCTCATCGGTCAGGGTGATGCCTTCCTGCTCTGCCAGCAGCGCCACCATGGCCGGCTGCCAGTCTTCATGATGTTTCAGATAACCCTGTGCGTCGGTCTCGACGGACCTGCCTTCAAATTCAAACATGATGTCTCCTCGTATCGGACACCATTTTACTCAAAGGACACATTTCACTCCATGACAATGCCGATCTTACTCAAAGCAGCAGTGGGGATTACCGAAGCCGACCGTCAAATGCCATGGATGGCATTTGCCGAGCGTCCCATGGATGGGCTTGAAGCGTGTCGGCGGAGTGTAACCGCACTGATGCTTCTTCTGGCTTACAGCTTTCACACATCCTTTGCCAGCTGATACAAATCGTTGACCAGCAGCACCATATTATTGTGCAGCTGGCGCGCCAGTATGTCCTGCTCCTGCTCATTGTCGCCGGCCATGACCGGCAACGGCAGCTGCGGAGGCAAAGGGGTGTGGCTGTCGAGGGCACTGGCTGCGGCACACAGGCGCTGGTTCAGCTCACCGGTCAGTGCCACAGGCAAACTCAGGCCCTGATCCCGGTGTGCACCCAGGGTAGACAAATAAGACAGGAGTGCATGGTTGCGGTAGGCAATTTCAAAACACAGGTTGAGCCAGTGCTTTGAGACCGGCTCCACCCGAATGTTCTGCCAGGCCTGAGCCAGCTTGTTATCAGCCAGATGCGCCTGCTTGCGGGCCAGCCGGTAGGCCAGATTATCCCGGCTGTCGTGCTGATGAGTGATGGCGGCCAGATAAGCTGCATTGGCCCGCATGGCCTCTGCCAGCAGCTGAGGCAGATGCCGGCGCTGCCAGTCGGGCCAGATATACCAGACGGCCACAAACGCCAGGGCACAGCCTGTCAGCGTATCAAACAGCCGGGGCAGCAGCACAGGTGTGCGTGCTGCCTCCTGCAGACTTGCCCCTTGCAGGTTAAAGGCCAGCAACACAAACAGCGTAATAAAAAACACCGCCCAGCTGTAATTGATGCGTACCTGGGTAAAAAAGATAAAAGCACACAGCAGCAGCATAAACAGCTGGCTTTCCACGGCCGGAAACAGCCAGAGCAGGGGCACGCTGGCCACGATACCCGCCAGGGTGCCAAGGGTCCGCTCGCTCAGACGCTGGCGGGTGGCACTGAAACTGGGCTGGCACACAAACAGGCTGGTCAGCAATATCCAGTAACCCCGCTCCAGCTCAAGAGTGGCAATCAGGCCGTAACCCAGCGCAAAGCACAGGCTCAGGCGAACACCATGACGGAACAAAATGGCATTGGGGTTCAGCAAGGCCTTCAGTCGCTCTCCCAGCGGCTGAGAAGGCGGTCTTGCCAGCTCGGCCCGCTGACTGTCTGCCGGCATTGCGCCTGCGGTCAGTTCTTTTGCCCGTAATAATGTGTCATACACATGCTGCATGTTCCGGGTTAAAAACCGCAGCGGGCTCATCAGCTCGGAAGAATAGTGCCGTCGCAAGTGGCTGTAATCGAGCTGATCCTTTAATGCCGACAGCTCCCAGCCAATGCGTTTGTCGAGAACATAAGGCTTGTGGGTGAGAATGGCTAGCCCCAGCCGGTAACAGGCCTCACCAAGCTCCGCCAGCAGCACCTGATAGCCGGTCAGCACTTCGGCCTGATCCAGCGCCTGGTTCAGCTGGCTATAGGAATAATGGCTGGAAGCAGCCCGTTCGTGCATGCTCTGCACCAGTAAATACAGCTCCAGCAGCCGGGCCAGCTCGTCATCAGGCTGCCTGCCCTTTAACCGCCGGTTCAGCATCTGTTTGGTCAGCTCCAGACTGTTGACCAGCTGAATATTGACCTGCGCCAGCTGGTGGCGAAGGCCCTGATGCAGTTCGTTGGGGCTGTCAAAAAAACGCGATTTGGCCAGCAGATAGCGGGACAGGGCAAAATAACACTGAGCCAGCTGTTCATGCACGGGTTTATAGGGCATGAGCAGCAATATCAGCCATGAACACAGTCCGTACCAGGCGGCACCAGCGGTCAGCCATACTGGCTGATACCAGAAGTGGGGGCTGTCGATATGTCCTTGCATGGCATAGATGGATACCAGCAGAACCCCAAAACCCAGCTTGCCCGCGGCCTGTCCCCAGGCACCGGCCAGAATGAGGCAGAAGGTCGCCAGTACCAGTACGGGACCAAACAGCCAGGGTGAGTCAATAAGGGCGGTGACGCCGGTGACGGCCACAAAAAAGCACAACAGGCCTGCCAGCAGTTGCACCAGCCTTGGCCCGGGTCTGTGATCAATCTCGCTCAGGGCGCCGGCCATGGCTCCCAGGCTGAGGGTCACGGCCACCGGCACCTGATCCAGCCACCAGCCTCCCAGCAGCAAACTGGCCATGGCCAGCATCACTTTAAGAGCAAAAAAGAAATGGCTGTCAGTAAAAATGCGTCTCAGCCACAGGCTGAAAGAAGGCATGGCGTTTCTCGTAAAAAAGGCGGCTTGCGCCGCCTTGTGAACCGTTTTTGTATGATGAGCTTAGTCGCGGCTCATGCCCAGCAGCTGCAGCAGGCTCAGGAAAATATTAAAGATAGACACATACAGCGTTACTGTGGCTGAAATATAGTTCTGCTCGCCGCCGTGAATAATGGCGCTGGTCTGCATCAGGATGGCACCGGATGAGAACAGAATGAACAGCGCGCTCAGGGCCAGGCTCAGGGCCGGCAGCGCCAGGAAAATATTGGCCACAAAGCCCACCAGAATCACCACAAAACCGGCCATCATCATGCCGCCCAGGAACGACATGTCTTTCTTGGTGGTCAGTACATAGGCAGACAAGGACAGGAAGGTGAGCGCAGTACCACCCAGTGCCAGCATCACGGTTTCAGCACCCGAGCTGGTGCTCAGGTAGTGATTAAGAATGGGGCCTATGGTGTAACCGGTAAACGCAGTAAAGGCAAAAATAAATAACAGACCCAGGCTGCTGTTGCGGTTACGCTCGGTCAGAAACATCAGGCCGTAAAAACCCACCAGAGTGATGATAAGACCGGGGTGGGGCAGGTTCATCATGGCGCTGATGCCCGCCGACAAAGACGCCACCACCAGGGTCATGCCCAGCAGCATATAGGTATTACGCAATACCTTGTTGGTTTCCAGCGCACCACCCTGTGTGCGAGAAAGTGTGTTGTTGTAACGCATGATCCAGACTCCTTAGGTATCTGACTCAAAAAGACATCAATAAATTTACTCTATTCTGGACATATTATGACCCGAATGTCGAGCCTTCCGTTTCACTGCTCCATGAATGTTTGCCGGTTTATTGGACACTTGAGCAGAATAACACAGATAACAGTTTACAAGGATTTTAAGCCCCAGTAGTATTAGCGCCCGTCAGGAGGGGTGGCAGAGTGGTTGAATGCACCGGTCTTGAAAACCGGCATAGGTTAATAGCCTATCGTGGGTTCAAATCCCACCTCCTCCGCCATATCGGAAAGCCCGCTGCAAACGCAGCGGGCTTTTTGCTTTGTCTTCTCCATACATGTACTCGTTTGCAGGCAACGGCGGTGTTGCATCAAGCAGTAGTGGGGATTGCCAAAGCCGACCATTAAATGCCATGGATGGCATTTTCGAGCGTTACAAGGAGGTACTTGAAGCGTGTCGGCGGAGTGCAACCGCACTGATGCTTGGCGGCGTACTCTCTTTTGCTTTCAGCCCTGCGGATATCACCATGAACATATTGCTCGACCATGCCGACTTTTGTGTCATCAACAAACCCGCCGGCATTGGCATGCATCAGCAAAATGATGAGCCCGGCCTGGTGCGCCTGCTCAGCGAGCAACAGGGCGAAGCCCTTTATCCGGTACACCGCCTCGACAAAATGACCACGGGCGTGCTGCTGCTGGCCCGCAACCCCGAGGCCAACCGGCTGCTCAGTGCCCAGTTTGCCGAACGCAACACCCAAAAACGCTACCTCGCCTTCAGTGATCGCAAGCCCGCCAAAAAGCAGGGACTGATCAAGGGCGGCATGGAAAAATCCCGTAACGGCAGCTGGAAGCTGACCCGCAACACCAATCATCTCGCCATAACCCGTTTTCACAGCACCTCACTGGCTCCCGGCCTCAGAGGTTTTGTGCTCAGCCCCGAAACCGGCCGCACTCATCAGCTCAGGGTGGCCCTGAAAAGCATTGGCTGCCCCATTATCGGCGACGCCCGCTATGGCGGCACTGCCGCCGACAGAGGCTACCTGCACGCCTGGCAGCTCACCTTTCACTGGCAGGGCCAGCCCGTTACCGTGACCGCGCCCGCCACCGAAGGCGAGCTGTTTCACCAGTGGTACAGCACACTGGCAGACTGGGCGAGCGCCTGCACTTTTTAAATAACGGGAGTAGGGAATGGGGAGTAGGGAGCAGGGAGCAGGCAGTTCCCCGAAGCAGCAGTGGGGATTGCCGAAGCCGACCGTCAAATTCCAGGGATGGAATTTGCCGAGCGTCCCATGGATGGGCCTGAAGCGTGTCGGCGGAGTGCAACCGCACTGCTACTTCGCCCGCTATGGTAACTGTAAGTAAACGTCGTTGGTTACGGTCTCAATGGTATCTGTTTAAAGCGGGAGACTTTCTATGCGTTACTGGATTATGGGTGGCGGCGGTATTGGTCGTGCGCTGGCGGCAACGTGTGCGGAGCGGGGCGACGAGGTCAGTCTGTTCAGCCGTACCGACCCCGGGCTGCCCGGCGTTAGCTGGCATTGCCTCGATAACACCGACGAAGCCGCCATGACGGCCCTGTGCAACACCTTGCCGCTGCCCGAGCGTGTTATCAATACGGTGGGCACACTGCACAGTGAGCATCATCAGCCGGAAAAACGCATTGAGCAGCTGCAACAGGACGCGCTGCTGGAGCACATGCGTATCAATACCTGGCCCACACTGGCGCTGGCCAGATTATTATCCGCCCGCATGGAGCGGCGTCAGCCGCTGTTGCTTACCGCACTGTCGGCGCGGGTAGGCAGCATCAGTGATAACCGCGGCGGCGGCTGGTACAGCTACCGCATCAGCAAGGCAGCGCTGAACATGGCCATCAAAAATCTTGGCATAGAATGGAGCCGGCGCTTTCCGGCTGCCTGTGTAGCAGGGCTGCACCCGGGCACCGTCGCCACCGGGCTGTCAGCCCCGTTTCGTGCCGGCCTGGCTCATGGCCAGCTGCAATCACCGGAGCAGGCAGCACAGCATCTGCTCACTGTCATCGACAGTCTCACACCCGGGCAGTCGGGGCGCGTGTTTGCCTGGGACGGCCGGGAAATTATTCCCTGAGCAATGGTTTTTAACCGGTATTCATCACGTTAAGGTGTTTTTTGCCTTGCTCCATTCACAAAAAACACCCAGCCTGTTTAAGTAACGGTTTCATCTCGATTGGCTAACAGGTGATGTCATGCTCACTCTGACTACGCAAGACATAAAAATGGGCCAGACACTGGCCACCAAAGAGGCGGCCATTATGGCGCTGGCCCAGTGGCTGGAGCAGGAAGGTCATGTCGGTGCCGGTTATGCAGCCGGCATGCTGGCCAGAGAAGCCCAGACCGCCACCTATCTGGGGCAGGGCATTGCCATTCCCCATGGCACTCAGGACAGCCGCCACCTGGTGAAAAAAACCGGCATCAAGGCGCTGCATCTGCCTGAAGGCATCGACTGGGGCGATGGTGAGAAAGCTTATCTGGTACTGGGTATCGCCGCCGGATCCGATGAGCACCTTGAGCTGCTGCGTCAGCTGACCCGAGCGCTGCAGCGGGACGACCTGGCCGGGCAGGTGCGTTCGGCCACACACAGTGAAGACATTCTGGCGCTGCTGCAGCCTTCTGCAGCCGATAACACTCCCATGCTCAGCTGGCAGTCCGATATGCTGCAGTTGCAGCAGCCCGCCGACACCATGGATGAGTTGCTGGCGCAGGCCGCCAGCGCGCTTGAACTGCAACATGAACGAAATGCTTTGCAGCAGAGCCTGCTGCATCTGGGGCAGGGCTGGTGGCTCTGTCAGGTACCCGCTGCCGGCCCGGCAAAGGCTGCCATTCTGACCACACCGGCGCTTATCCATCAGGGGCACAAGGTCTGTGGCCTGCTGGCGCTGAAAACCCATGGCGGCAGCCATAAACAGCTGCTGGCACAGCTGGCCGACTGGCTGGTGGCGGGGCAGGCGGCCAGTCTGGCCAGCCTGAACAGTGCCCATGAGCTGGCGCAGGCACTGAATAACGGCCCTGTTGCGGAAGGTGAGCATCGGCTGGTGGTCACCATTCATAACGAGCAGGGATTGCATGCCCGTCCCGGTGCCTTGCTGGTGCAGGCTGCCAAGCAGTTCGAGGCAACCATTCAGGTACGCAACCTCGACGGCGACAATCAGCCGGTCAATGCCAAAAGTCTGATGAAGCTTATCAGCCTTGGCGTACGGCCCGGCCACCGGCTTCAGTTTGTTGCCAGCGGCACCGATGCCGAGGCGGCACTCAGCGAACTTGAAACCGCCGTTAACAGCGGACTGGGAGAAGGGGTGACGTCGCCGCATTCGGCTCAGCAAGTGCCATGCACCGGGGCTCCGGCCGATCCCGGCGCTCCCTGGCAAGGGGTGGCGGCCTCACCGGGCATTGCTATCGGGCCGCTTTATGTAGAAATGCCGGTCAATTTTGATTACGCCGATGTGGCCTGTGATGCTGCCGCCGAGCAACAGCGGCTGACGCAGGCGCTGCAGCAGGCAGATCAAAGCCTGGCACTGGCAGCGCAGCAAAGCGGTGCACAGGCCCGGGACATCTTATCCATGCACCGGGAATTACTCAGCGATCCCGGCCTGCAAGAAGGCACCCGGCAGCGTCTTGAAACGGGGGCTTCGGCCCCGGCGGCCTGGTGGGCAGAAATTGACTCGGCAGCAGCCGTACAGGCGGCCAGCAGTAACCCCATGCTGGCCGAGCGGGCCGCCGATATCAGAGACATTGGCCGGCGGGTCATGGCCATTTTGTGTAACACTGCCTTACCGGAACCACCCTCAACTCCCTATATCTGGGTAGCAGAAGATATAGGCCCGTCTGATGTGGTGAACATGAACACAGAGCGGGTGCTCGGTCTGGTCACAGCCGGTGGTGGTGCTTCATCGCACAGTGCCATTCTGGCCAGATCCCTTGGCATACCGGCATTGGTGGCCATGGGCAAAGGTGTAATGACATTAGACTCGGGCACACCGGCCATTCTCAATGGTGACAGCGGCACCTTGCTGGTGGATCCCGACAAACATCTGCTGGCCGAGGCAGAGCAGGCGCAACAGCGCGAGCGTGAACTGGCGGAGCGAGCCTGGCAACAGCGGGAGCAGCCCGCCGTTACCACAGACGGCCATCGCATAGAAATTGCAGCCAACCTGGGAAATACGGCCGATACGGCAGCGGCGGTGGCCGCCGGCGCCGAAGGCGTGGGGCTGCTGCGCACCGAGTTTGTTTTTATGGAGCAAGGCCGTGAGCCAAGTCTGCAGCAGCAGGTGGCGCAATATCAGCAGGCCTTCAGTGCGCTGGCAGGCCGGCCGCTGGTAGCGCGCACCCTTGATGTGGGCGGCGACAAGCCGCTGCCATACTGGCCCTTACCCAAAGAAGATAACCCCTTTCTGGGCGTGCGCGGCATTCGCCTGTGCATGCAAAGACCTGAGCTGCTGGAAACCCAGCTGCGGGCGCTGCTTACCGCCGCCGGCAGCGAGCCGCTGCGCATTATGTTTCCCATGGTGGCGGATATCGCCGAGTGGCGCTTTGGCAAAGCGCTGTTTGATAACCTCCAGGCCGAGATCGGAGCACCGAATGTGCAGCTGGGCATGATGGTGGAAGTGCCGTCGGCGGCGCTGAATGCCGCCCGGTTTGCCAAAGAGGCCGATTTTTTCAGCATAGGCACCAATGATCTCACTCAGTACACACTGGCGGCCGACAGAGGTAATGGTGCCCTGGCGTCCTTGTCCGATGGCCTGCACCCGGCGGTGCTCAGGCTGATGGCCATGACGGTGGAGGCGGCCCATGCCGAAGGCAAATGGGTGGGCATGTGTGGTGAGCTGGGGGCCGATCCTCAGGCGCTGCCGATATTACTCGGGCTGGGTCTTGATGAAATCTCGGTCAGTCCCAAACGGCTGCCGCGGGTCAAGGCCCGGGTGCGTGAGTTCAGCCTGAGCCAGTGCAAACAACTGGCCGCCCGCGCCCTTACGGCAGACAGTGCCGGAGCCGTGCGGGCACTGACAGGAGCAACACCATGAGTGTACTGACCCTTACCCTGAATCCGGCGCTGGATTTAACCGTGTCATTGGCCCGGCTGACGGCCGGTCAGGTCAATGTGGCCCAGTCCGGGCATCTGGGGCCGGCAGGCAAGGGCATTAATGTGGCCCGGGTGCTCAGTGAGCTGGGGCACCGCCCCGTGGTCAGCGGTTTTCTTGGCAGGGACAATGAGTCAGCTTTTTGCACCCTGTTTGAACAGCACGGCATGCAGGATGAATTTATACGCGTGGCCGGCAATACCCGGATTAATGTCAAAGTCAGCGAACAGGACGGCCGTATCACTGATATTAATCTGCCCGGGCTCAGCCCTCACCCGGCAGACGTTGCCCGGCTGCAGAGCACACTGACAGACCTGTCCGGACGCTGTCAGTATCTGATAGTAGCCGGCAGCCTGCCTGCCGGCGTCAGCCCCGGCTGGCTTGAACAGCTGCTCACCCAATGGCGACAGCAGGGCAAAGATGTGTGGCTGGATACCAGCGGTGAGGCACTGAAAACCGGCGTGCAGGCATTGCCTGGCCTGATTAAACCCAATCTTGATGAGCTGGCCCAGCTGGCAGGCCGTCGCATTCAGAATGAACAGGCCCTGATCAGCTGTGCCCGTCAGCTTCAGCAAAGCGGTATCAAGGACGTCGTGGTGTCGGCCGGCGCTGACGGCGTTTACTGGTTTGGCAGTGAAGGAGACTGGCGGGGCCGGGTGCCGGCAGTCAATATCGTCAGCACTGTGGGGGCCGGTGACTCACTGGTGGCCGGCCTGTGTGCCGGCAGACTGGAAGGCCTGAAGGCCCCCGACAATCTGCGCCGGGCCATGGCGCTGTCACTGATGGCCGTTACTCAGATAGGGGTAGGTATTTACTGCAACGATACCTTTGCCGGTTTTCAGCAAGCGATTCAGATAACCCCTTTTGATCATGGGAGCCGTACATGAACATTCTGATCATCACCGCCTGTCCCAGTGGCATGGCAAGCAGTTACATGGCGGCCCGTTTGCTGGAGCAGGCTGCGCATGAACTGGGCTGGCAGGCATGGGTGGAATGTCACAGCCCGCTGGTGCCCGGCAAGGCCTTTACCCGTGAGCAGATTGATGCTGCTGAACTGGTGGTGGTGGCTGCCAGTACCGAGCCGGACTTGTCCCGTTTTGCCGGCAAGGCCGGTTTTATCGACACGCTGCAGCCGGCACTGAACGATCCCAAAGGCTGGTTGCAGCAGGCCGCTGCGCAGGCTGCCCCGCTGTCAGCGCCGGTCACCTCATCTTCAGCCCGGCCCGCCCGGCTGGTGGCCATTACTGCCTGCCCTACCGGTGTGGCCCATACTTTTATGGCGGCAGAGGCCCTGACCAATACCGCCGAGCAGCTCGGGCACCACATTAAGGTAGAAACACAAGGCTCGGTTGGTGCGCAAAATGCGCTTAGTGCCGATGATATTGCCCAGGCCGACTGTGTCATCGTGGCCGCCGACATAGATGTTAATCTCAGCCGCTTTAACGGCAAGCGGCTGTACCGCACCAGTACGGGCGCTGCGCTGAAAAAGCCGGAGCAAACCATAGCGGCGGCATTAAGTGAGGCCAGCATCTGGCAGGGCAGCCAGTCGCAAGGTGCTGCTCCTCAGGATGAAAAAGCTCCCGGGCCGTATCAGCACCTGCTCACCGGTGTGTCTTTTATGCTGCCCATGGTGGTGGCCGGCGGCCTGATTATTGCGCTGTCTTTTATTTTTGGCATAGAAGCGTTTAAAGAAGAAGGCACCCTGGCAGCCGCACTGATGCAAATTGGCGGTGACGCCGCCTTTGCCCTCATGATACCGGTGCTGGCGGGTTACATTGCCTATTCCATTGCCGACCGGCCCGGTATCGCTCCCGGCATGATTGGCGGCATGCTGGCCAGCTCTCTCGGGGCCGGCTTTATCGGCGGTATTATTGCCGGCTTTCTGGCGGGTTACAGTGCCCGCACGCTGGCCCGGCATATTCCCATGCCCCACAGTCTGGAGTCATTAAAGCCCATACTGGTGATTCCGCTGTTTGCCAGTCTGTTTACCGGTCTGGTCATGATTTATGTGGTAGGTGGCCCTGTGGCCGGCATCATGGCGGTCATGACCGAATTTCTGAATAACATGGGCTCGGCCAATGCGGTGCTGCTGGGCATTATTATTGGTGCCATGATGTGCTTTGACATGGGCGGCCCGGTCAATAAGGCAGCCTATGCCTTTTCCGTGGGGCTTTTGGCTTCCCAAACCTATGGTCCCATGGCAGCGGCCATGGCCGCGGGCATGGTGCCGGCACTGGGCATGGGCATTGCCACCTTTCTGGCGCGCAGCAAATTCAATCCTGCCGAGCGGGAAGCGGGCAAGGCGTCCTTTGTGCTGGGGCTGTGTTTTATTTCCGAAGGGGCCATTCCTTTTGCCGCCCGGGATCCGTTACGGGTGATCCCCAGCTGCATGGCGGGCGGTGCCCTGACCGGCGCTCTGTCCATGCTGTTCGGTGCCAAACTGCTGGCCCCTCACGGGGGTGTCTTTGTGTTTTTCATTCCCAATGCCATTAGTCAGCTGGGCTGGTATGTGGCGGCTATTACCGCCGGAGCCGTGCTCAGCGGAGTCATTTATTCCGTGGTTAAACGAAGTGATGCTCACATGCTGGCCCCGGCAGACACCCGCTGACGCAGGCCTGTTGTTTGTGTGAGTTAAATCAACTTTTAAAGGTGTTTTGTTCAACTTTTGTCAACTTATTGGTCTCTTGTGTTGGTTTTGTGTGGTTTTTTGAAGCATTTTGCGGAATTGGTTGCTACTCTTGCCGCCCTTGATTAAACCGCAAGAACTGTGAATAAGGAGTATTCAGCCATGAATGCGAGTGAGAAAAAGTGGTCACTCACCACGCGTGTGCTGGTGGGCATGGGCACAGGGGTGCTGGCAGGATTTATTATCCGCAGCCTGTTTGCTGATGTGGCACTGGTGCAGAACTACCTGGTGGATGGCCTGTTTCTGGTAGGCGGAAAAATCTTTATTGCCAGCCTTAATATGCTGGTGGTACCGCTGATCTTTGTGTCTCTGGTGTGTGGCACCAGCTCACTGAAAGACATCTCTACCCTGGGCCGGCTCGGGGGCAAAACCCTGGCGTTTTATATGTTCACGACCGCCGTGGCCATTACTCTGGCACTGGTCATGGGTGAGGTATTCCGGCCCGGTGACGGAGCCGACCTGGTATCGGCCAGCACCTTTGCTGCCCGCGAAGCGCCATCCCTGGCAGACGTCATCATCAATATGTTCCCCACCAACCCCATTAATGCCATGGCCGAAGGCAATACCCTGCAGATCATCGTGTTTGCGGTCCTGTTTGGTATTGCCATCAGCCTGGCAGGTAAACCCGGAGAGCGTATTGCTGAGCTGTTTACTGATCTCAACGAAGTGATCATGAAGCTGGTCGCGCTGCTGATGAACCTGGCACCCTACGGCGTTTTCTGTCTGATGGCTCAGTTGTTTACTTCTCTGGGTCTGGACGCCATTGTTAATCTGCTGGAGTACTTCCTGGTGCTGGCAGGGGCCTTGCTGCTGCACGCACTGGTCACTTACTCGGTGCTGTTCAAGGTGTTTACCGGCCTGAGCCCGCTGACCTTTCTGAAGAAAATGGAAGACGCCGTCATGTTTGCGTTTTCCACCGCCTCGTCCAACGCCACCATTCCGGTCACCCTGGAAACGGCTACCCGCCGTATGGGCGTGGAAAACCGGGTTGCGTCCTTTACCGTGCCGCTGGGTGCCACCATTAATATGGACGGCACCGCCATTATGCAGGGGGTGGCCACTGCCTTTATTGCCCAGGCGTTTAATATCGATTTGTCATTTAATGATTATCTGATGGTGATCATGACCGCGACGCTGGCTTCCATCGGCACCGCCGGTGTGCCCGGTGTGGGCATGGTGATGCTGGCCATGGTGCTGAATCAGGTAGGGCTGCCGGTAGAAGGGATTGCGCTGATTATTGGTGTGGACCGTTTGCTCGACATGATCCGTACTGCAGTGAATATTACCGGTGATGCGGTTGTGACCTGCATTGTGGGCAAGAGTGAAGGGGCCATGGATCTGGAACGCTTTCACGACCCGCATGCCGGTGAAAAAGAAGAAGAAGTGCATTTATCGTAGAGCACTTTGGTCATTCCGGCCTGTGAGCCGGAATCCATTTGCAGACAACATCCTGGTTTGAAAAATGGACTCCGGCCTTTGCGCCGGAATCCTAATCAGTCCTGCTCTTTCAGCATATGGCCCAGCTTGCCGGCCTTGGTATCGAGGTAATGCTCATTGAACGGGTTGCGGCCTTCTTCCAGCGGCAGACGTTCGCTCACCTTGATGCCAAAGTTTTCCATCGCTTTTACCTTGCGCGGATTATTGGTCATCAGTTTCAGCCCGGTGACACCCAGGCTGCGCAGCATATCGGCACAAATGGTGTAGTCACGCATATCGGCGGCAAAGCCCAGCTCCACGTTGGCTTCAACGGTGTCCTTGCCCTGATCCTGCAGATGATAAGCATGAATCTTATTCAGCAGGCCAATGCCACGGCCTTCCTGGCGTACATACAGCAGCACGCCCCGGCCTTCCTTGGCAATGCGTTCCAGCGCCGCCTGTAACTGAAAGCCACAATCACAACGCAGACTGAACAGGGCGTCTCCGGTCAGACATTCGGAATGAATGCGCGCCAGCACCGGTGCTCCATCTTCCACATTTCCCATTACCAGAGCGGCATGATCCTTGCCGGTTCCCTTTTCTTCAAACCCGACCAGGGTAAAGGTGCCCCAGGGTGTTGGCAATTTGGAGTTTGCCATACGGGTAACACTGCTCATGGCCTTCCTCTTTTGGTTATTTATCAATAAAAAATGGTGGTTATTGTAAAGCGGAAGGGGCAGCAGGTATAGGTTCAATACGGCGGTAATGTCTTTGGCTTCTTAACTTGGTTATAATGCCGCCCGCGCGACAGCCGCCCTTGCGGTCTGTCCGGACTCATGATTTACCGGAGGATGTATGTCTGAACAAGCTCCCGTCATTACCGTAGATGGCCCGGGCGGCGCCGGCAAAGGCACCCTGTGCCAGCTGCTGGCCGAACAACTGGAGTGGCACCTGCTCGATTCCGGCGCTATCTACCGGGTGCTGGCGCTGGCCGCACTGCACCACAATGTGGAACTGAATGACGAAGCGGGGCTGATGCCTCTGGCAGCACATCTTGATGTGCAGTTTCCTGCCGAAAGCGGCGAAATCCGCGTTATCCTGGAAGGCGAAGACGTCTCCCGTGCCATTCGCACTCAGGAAGTGGCCGACGCAGCCAGCAAGGTGGCGGCGTTTCCCCGTGTGCGCGAGGCACTGCTGCGCCGCCAGCGCGCCTTTCGTGCCAGGCCCGGTCTGATTGCCGACGGCCGCGACATGGGCACAGTGGTGTTCCCCGATGCCGAGGTCAAAATCTTTCTTGATGCCAGTGCCGAAGAGCGGGCCAGCCGGCGCTATAAGCAGTTGCAAGACAAGGGTTTTGATGTTAGCTTTGACCGCCTTTTAAGCGAAATACAGGAGCGTGACGACCGGGACAGAAACCGGGCCGTGGCGCCTCTCAAGGCGGCTGACGATGCGTTAATTATCGACTCCACCAGCCTTTCCATCACAGATGTGCTGGACAGGGTGCTGAGTCATACTAAGGTTAAACTTGGCCGTTAAGCCATTTGGCAATGCCGCCCTCAGGGAAGAAGGGCGGAATGTGTTAGTCACCCCACGTGCGCCGGAATGCCCCGTGGATGTTCAACTCAAACAGTGTGTATTCATTAATCATATGACTGAATCTTTTGCTCAACTCTTTGAAGAGTCTCTGAAAGAACTCGAAACCCGTCCGGGCTCCATCGTTAAAGGTACTGTTGTTGCCATTGAAAACGGCATCGTACTGGTTGACGCCGGTCTGAAATCCGAGTCTGCCATTCCTGCCGAGCAGTTCAAAAATGCTCAGGGCGAGCTGGAAATCAGCGTTGGCGACGAAGTAGACGTAGCGCTGGACGCCGTGGAAGACGGCTTCGGTGAGACTCAGCTGTCCCGTGAAAAAGCCAAGCGTCACGAAGCCTGGCTGCAGCTGGAAAAAGCCTACGAAGACGAAGAAACCGTAACCGGTGTGATCAACGGCAAGGTTAAAGGCGGTTTCACCGTAGAAGTGAACAGCATTCGCGCCTTCCTGCCCGGCTCTCTGGTAGACGTGCGTCCGGTTCGCGACACCACTCACCTGGAAGGCAAAGAGCTTGAGTTCAAGGTCATCAAGCTGGACCAGAAGCGCAACAACGTGGTTGTTTCCCGTCGTGCCGTGATCGAAACCGAAAACAGCGCCGAGCGCGAGCAGCTGCTCGAAAACCTGCAGGAAGGCCAGGAAGTTAAAGGTATCGTTAAGAACCTGACCGACTACGGTGCTTTCGTGGACCTGGGCGGCGTAGACGGCCTGCTGCACATCACCGACATGGCCTGGAAGCGCGTTAAGCATCCTTCCGAGATCGTGAACGTTGGCGACGAAATCAACGTTAAAGTCCTGAAGTTCGACCGCGAGCGCACCCGTGTGTCTCTGGGTCTGAAGCAGCTGGGCGAAGATCCGTGGGTAGATATCGCCAACCGTTATCCGGAAGGCACCCGTCTGGCCGGCCGCGTGACCAACCTGACCGACTATGGCTGCTTCGTTGAAATCGAAGAAGGCGTAGAAGGCCTGGTACACGTATCCGAAATGGACTGGACCAACAAGAACATCCACCCGTCCAAAGTGGTTTCTGTGGGCGACAACGTAGATGTAATGGTTCTGGACATCGACGAAGAGCGTCGTCGTATCTCTCTGGGTCTGAAACAGTGCAAGTCCAACCCGTGGCAGCTGTTTGCTGAAACCCACAACAAGGGCGACCGCGTTTCCGGCAAGATCAAGTCCATCACCGACTTCGGTATCTTCATTGGTCTGGACGGTGGCATCGACGGTCTGGTTCACCTGTCCGACATTTCCTGGAACGCCAACGGTGACGAAGCCGTTCGTGAGTTCAAGAAAGGCGAAGAAATTGAAGCCGTTGTTCTGCAGGTTGACCCTGAGCGTGAGCGCATCAGCCTGGGCGTGAAGCAAATCGACGAAGATCCTTTCAATAAGTACCTGTCTGACAACAAGAAAGGTGCTATCGTTAAGGGTACCATCACTGCCGTTGACGCCAAGGGTGCCGTGGTTGAGCTGGAAGAAGGCGTGGAAGGTTACATCCGCGTTGCCGACATCTCTCGCGACCGCATCGAAGACGCCTCCACCGTACTGAACGCCGGTGAAGAAGTTGAAGCTCGTTACATGGGCATCGATCGCAAAAACCGCACCATCAGCCTGTCTATCCGTGCGAAAGACGAAGCTGAAGAGAAAGCTGCTATCGATACTCTGAACCAGCAAGACGAAGTGGTTGGTCTGAGTGCAATGGCCGAAGCATTCAAGGCGGCCAAAGGCGAATAAGCCAAGCCGTTATTGAACAAAGGGGCCTTTATGGCCCCTTTTTGTTATATATTTCGGAGACTGAATCATGACAAAATCCGATCTCATTGAACGCCTTTCTGAGCAATATCCCCATTTGTCTGCCAAAGAAGTTGAAAGTGCCATCAAGGAAATTCTTGAGCAAATGGCGTCAACACTGCAAACAGGTGACCGTATCGAAATTCGCGGCTTTGGCAGCTTTTCATTGCATTATCGTGCTCCCCGCCAGGGGCGTAATCCTAAAACCGGTGAAAAAGTTGAGCTTAACGGCAAATACGTTCCTCACTTCAAACCGGGTAAGGAATTACGCGAGCGGGTAAACCCGGCCTGAGGTCACTTTTCCTGTCGGCTGCGGTAGCGTCGCCGGTGGTTTTTCGGGATAATGCCAAACACTCAAAAAATCAGGATGTTGAGAGGGTAAAGTGAAAATAATCTTTGGCCTGATAATGCTGGCGATCCTTTTTGCCGTGGGGCTGACACTGGGCTCCCAGAACGACCAGCTGGTACATGTTAATTATCTGCTGGCTCAGGGTGATTACCGGCTGTCTTCATTGTTGGCAGTGGTGTTTGTGGCTGGTTTTTTGCTGGGCTGGCTGGTATTTGGTCTGGTGATGCTGCGTCTTAAAATGACCAACAAAGGGCTGAATAAAAAAGTAGAACGTCAGCACCGCGAACTGGAAGAGCTCAGAGCACTCCCGGTTAAGGAATAATACACTTCATGCTGGAATTGTTGTTTCTGCTGCTTCCGGTAGCGGCGGCTTATGGCTGGTATATGGGTCGCCGAAGTGTTCGCCAGGATACACAGAAACAATCCAGTCAGTTCTCCCGGCAATATGTTGCCGGGCTGAACTTTTTACTTTCCGATGAGCCCGACAAAGCGGTTGATCTCTTTATTCAGCTGTTGCAGGTTGACAGCGAAACCATAGAAACTCATCTGGCACTGGGCAACCTGTTTCGCTCCCGTGGTGAAGTAGACAGGGCCATTCGTATTCATCAGAACCTGATTGCCCGCACCAGCCTCTCTCTGGAACAACGCCATCTTGCCATGCTGGAGCTGGCCCGGGATTTCTTTGCCGCCGGCCTGCTGGATCGCGCCGAGCAAATATTAACAGAGTTAAAAGAAGATCCTGATTACGAGCAGGATGCCCTCGAGCTGCTGCTCACCCTTTATCAGCAGTTGCGTGACTGGGAGCAGGCCATTACGGTGGCAGGCCGGCTGAGAAAGCAGCAGGGCAACAAGGCCCTGATACCCATGGCGCATTTTTACTGTGAACTGGCAGAGCAAAAACAAAAGCGGCAAGACAGCAAAGGGGCCATCAGCGATTTTAAAAAAGCGCTGAAAGCCGATTCGGGCTGTGTTCGTGCCAGTATGGGGCTGGGTAAATTATATATGGCCGCAGGTAACCTGAGTCAGGCGGCCAGTGTTCTGCAAGAGGTGGCGCAGCAGGATAAAAGCTTTATCAGTGAAATTCTTTCAGATCTTCAGCACTGTTATCATCAGTTGCAACAGGATGACACCCTGACCGCCTTGCTTGAGCAATGGACAGCACAAGACGCTGGTGCCAGTGAAGTACTGATGCTGGCAGACCGCATAGCCGTTCGCGACGGCCAGGCCAGTGCCGAGCAACTGGTGTTATCCCATTTACAGCGCCATCCCACCATGAAAGGTTTTTACCGGCTGATGTCTTATCATGCCGATAATGCCGGTCAGGGCCAGGCCAGGGCCAGCCTGGAAATGCTTAAAGCCCTGGTGGCCGAACAGATAAAAGCCAAGCCCAGTCACCGTTGCGGCCATTGTGGCTTTTCTGTGCACAGCCTGTTCTGGCAATGTCCGTCCTGCAAGCAATGGGGCACCATCAAGCCGGTGCGCGGCCTGGACGGCGAATGATTTAAAGCAGGGAATAGGGACTGGGGAATAGGGAGCAGGGACTGGTAGTTGGCGATAAGCGCAGCGAATTCACAACATTGCGGCACGAATAAACAGATTCCGGCTCGGGGGCCGGAATGACCAAATGTAAAAACCGAAGGTAATTAACTCATGCAAACATCACACAACCGCGATCCCAAAGTGCTGATCGCCCTCGACTTTGCCGACGAGCAGCAGGCGAAAGCGCTGGTGGCGCAACTGGATCCGGCTCAGTGCCGGCTGAAAGTGGGTAAGGAAATGTTCACCCTGTTCGGCCCTGAATTTGTTCGTCACCTCACCGGGCAGGGCTTTGATGTCTTTCTTGACCTCAAGTTTCACGATATTCCCAACACCGTTGCCAAGGCCGTGGCCGCAGCCGCTGAGCTGGGCGTATGGATGGTGAATGTGCACGCCAGTGGCGGCAGCCGCATGATGGAAGCGGCCAAAGCGGCCCTGGCCCCTTACGGTGACAAGGCCCCCTTGCTGATTGCGGTGACAGTGCTGACCAGCATGACCGCCGACGAGCTTAATCAGACCGGCGTGCTGCGCTCTCCGGCAGAGCAGGTACTGGCCCTGGCCCGGCTCACACAAGCAGCCGGCCTAGACGGCGTGGTGTGCTCCGCACAGGAAGCCAGCCTGCTCAAGAGTGAGCTTGGCCCCGATTTTAAACTGATCACCCCGGGCATTCGTCCGGCGGGCAGTGATGCCGGTGATCAGCGCCGCATCATGACGCCTGAGCTGGCCTTGAAGGCGGGCAGTGACTATCTGGTTATCGGCCGGCCCATCACTCAGGCTGCGGATCCTGCCGCCGCCCTGAGCGCCATTAACGCCAGTCTGCATGGCTGAGCCTGTCTCACCCGGCCTGAGTCAGGCCGGGCTGCTGCGTATTATTCAAACCCCCATGCCCTATGGCAAATATCGCGGACAGCCGCTGCTGCGGCTGCCACTGGCCTATTTATGCTGGATGGAACGCCAGGGCTGGCCAGAAGGGCCGCTGGGGGCTGAGCTGGCGCTGGTGTATGAGCTTAAACACAACGGGCTCGATCAGCCGCTTTACCGCTTATTACCCAAATAAAAAGAGGGCCTGCCGGCCCTCTTTTCAATAACAAGTATGCATTACTTTTTAATCAGATAATCTTGCAGAGATTTACCCTGGGTCTCAATACCTTCTTTGATAACTGAGGGCATACGACCCTGGCCGGTCCAGGTTTTACGCTCGCCGTTATCATGATATTCATATTTGGGCGGACGCTTGGCACGAGGTGCGCCAACTTTCTTGGCAGCAGGCTCAACGGCCTCAAGCAGCTCGCTTAAATCAATGCCATCGGCGGCCAGCATATCGGCATATTCTTTCAGTTTGCGCTCTTTTTCTGCGGCTTTGGCACGGTCTTCGGCTTCAGATTCACGGCGCTCTTCAACCACAGTGGTCAGTTTGTTAAGACCTTCTTCCAGTTGTTCCAGAGTAAGCTCGCGAGAGGTAGCGCGCAGGCTGCGAATATTAAGCAGCGTTTTCAAAAAATCGGACATTGTGTTCACCTGTAGCTTGTTTGTTTTTTTAATAAATTAAATTTACAGCCAGAATTGCATGGTTGCAAGTTAATTGGCATTAAAAAGACTGAACAATACAATCATAAAACAACAATGGTTGCAAAATGCAAAATAATTCTTTTAGCGCGACTCACATTAAATCCTTACATTTCATAAGCAGAAAGGTAAGGCCTAAAGAAGTTAAACCCACTCTATCAACAACAGACACACTTTGCAGGCAAGGTTTATCAAATGTAGATAATAACGACATTAAGCCAACATAAATGCAACAAAACAGATGAATGTGTTGATCTTTACGCCCGAGCCAGTAAAATTCGCCAACTTACCTGCGTAGAGGCGCAGTGCTTATCAGTAAGCCGGAACAGGGTGATACCAATGACGCCGGCCAAAAGGAAGCGCTGCCGAAGCTGTGGTTTTTATCACCGAATCACGGTTGGGATCAGTACCTAAAGGGCTGATACTGTCACAATTATTGATTGTGATGCGCTACTGCTGGGAAAGAAAGGATAAGACTGTGTCGGTTTCCTGCTCCTGGTGGTTTTTTCATTACTTAACATTCAGGTGTCGCTGTGGAAGCTCATCCGTTTATTCAGACTGTCTGGTCCGTATTACCCCCGCTTATTGCCATTTTACTGGCCATTGCCACCCGCAAGGTGTTGCTTTCGCTGGGCCTTGGCATTGTATTGGCCAGCCTGCTGCTGGAGCAATTTAATCCCCTCAATTCCTTGTCTCATCTTGGTATCAAGGTGCAGTCTTTGTTCTGGGATGAAGGCACCCTGAATGAATGGAATGTGAATATTCTGCTTTTTCTGTTATTGCTGGGCTGCATTATCAGTATGCTGAGCCGTGCCGGTGCAACCCACGCCTTTGCAGAATGGGCGCAGGCCCGTATTAAAAGCCGCCGTCAGGCCAAAGCCATGACCGGTCTGCTGGTGTTTGTGTTTTTCATTGATGATTACTTTCACAGTTTATCGGTAGGCACCATTTGCCGTCCGGTCACCGATCGCTTTGGTATATCCCGTGCCAAGCTGGCCTATTTGCTGGATTCTACCGCCGCGCCCGTGTGTGTATTGATGCCGGTGTCTTCCTGGGGAGCCTATATCATAGCGCTGGTTGGCGGTATTCTGGCCGGCTATGGCGTAACCGGACAAAGTCCGCTGGCAGCATTCATCACCATGGGTGCCATGAACTTTTACGCCATTTTTACCCTGCTGATGGTCATTCTGGTGATTCGTGGCGGCTGGGATCTGGGCCTGATGCAGCGCCATGAAGCACAGGCGTTGCGTGGTGAGCTGTTTGACAGCAGCAAAGGCACGCCGCCGGGCGTACACGATCATGAGGTAGCCGGTGGCCGGGTCACTGATCTGTTGTTTGCCATTGGCGGTCTCACACTGGTGACCGTGGCCGGCCTGCTCTGGACCGGTGCCACGGCGCTGAGTGAGGCAGGAGAGGCGTTCAGCCTGCTGGGTGCACTGGAAAATACCAATGTGGGCCGCGCTCTGGTGGCAGGTGGTGTGGCCGGGCTGCTGATTTGTGCCATCAGCCTGGTGCGTGAGCGCACCACCGGCAAAGACTGGCTGCATACCCTGCTGGTGGGCGTGAAAGGCATGCTGCCGGCCATTTATATTCTGTTGTTTGCCTGGACCATTGCCGGCCTTATCAGTGAGCTGGAAACCGGCAAATATCTGGCGTCTCTGGTGCAACAGAACCTGCCGATTTATCTGTTGCCGGCCATTTTGTTTATTCTGGCGGGTATTATGGCCTTTGCCACCGGCACCAGCTGGGGCACCTTTGGTGTTATGTTGCCCATTGCGGCCGACATGACCATGGCCATCGATACCGGCATGCTGCTGCCGGGCATGGCCGCGGTCATGGCCGGTGCGGTGTTTGGCGACCACTGCTCGCCTATCTCTGACACCACTATACTGTCGTCTACCGGCGCGTCCTGTCATCATATCGATCATGTGATGACACAGCTGCCTTATGCGCTGTCGATGGCGGTGGTCAGCATTGCCGGCTTTCTGGCGCTGGGAGTAACGGCCAGCATGCTGGCTGGTCTGATGGCCTCTGCCATTATGTTTATGGTTGTGCTGGGGTTCTGGGCCTTGCGCCGGCGCTAGCGCTCAGCGGGAGGCCTCCCGCTGGTTACTCCAGCTGATGGCCTCTTCATAATAGCGGGCATTGACATCCGGCTGCAGACCAATAAAGTCGAGCCGTTTTTGCAGATTAGTCCAGTTGGCTCTTTCATGATCCTGAATAAGACCCAGTAAAAAGCCCAGCTCACCCTTGCCATGTTCCAGTGCCTGTTTTGCCTCATCAGAAATAGGCAGCTGAGGCAATATATCGGCTACCGGACGCTCAAGCAGCACATCCAGCAATGAAAACAAACCGCAGATAAAGGCATCATGGGCGAGGGCAGGACTCAACCGGCCAGCCAGCAGCTCACACCAGCGGGCCCGAATAATGGACAAACGATATAATTCACGGTTTTTATTTTTGCTGATATAGGCTGTCATCACCATGGCGGTAAACCGTTTCAGCTGCTCCTGACCCAGATATACCAGCGCATAACGTAAATTTTCTATGCTCTGGCGTTTATAGCCCATATGCAGGCTGTTGACATACCGCAATACATTATAAGTCAGTGGCAGATCCCGGCTGAACAGCGCTGTCAGCTTGTCATAATCAATCTGTGGCTCACTGACGGCTTTCAGCAGTTCAAAGGCAGTGATTTCATCCGTGGTCAGCAGCCGGCGTTTAATCACCTGTGGCTGCTGAAAATAATATCCCTGAAAATACTCAAAACCGACAGCACGGGCAGACTCAAATTCGTCTAATGTTTCTACTTTTTCTGCAATAAAGCGCAGCTCAGGATAATCACTGGCCTGTTCAATAATGCGCCGGCAGTCAGCCAATGGCAACTGACGCAAATCCAGCTTGATAAAGTTCACATAAGGAAAAAACGAACTCCAGCCATGCCCGGGAACATGATCATCCAGCGCCACCTTAATGCCGGCGCGGCGAAGTTGTTTTACTTGTTCCAGCAGTTCGGGAGTGGGGCGGGCATCTTCCAGAATTTCAATCACCATATTCTGATGTTTCTGCCCTATCGTCAGCCCTTCTGCCAGCAGAGAGTCAGGAAAATTAACAAAGCACATGGCAGAGCCCACCAGGTCGTCAATTTTCTCACTTAAAAACTGCTCGGCAATCAGCCGCCGGGTAGCCTGCTCAGAGCTGATATCAGGAAACCGGTTTTCCAGGCCAAGACGAAACAACAGCTCATAGCCCAGCGGATTGCCATTCACATCCAGAATGGCCTGGCGTGCGACGAAACTGTATGCGTTCATGAAACAACCAATATGAAAAATAATCCGGTAATATACCGTAATCGACCACAGTGAAACAAACCTTCAGCACAAAAACAAAAGCGCCCGAAGGCGCTTTGATTATAAATGCGGGCGTAATGAAGATTAAAACTGGTAGTTCATTTGCAGGCCCATCAGGTAGGCATCACCGCCGGAGGTAAAAGCAAAGCCGTCTTCCACCACATCCACCTTGCCGCCATCCAGAAAGGCAAAGGCGGCATCCACACTCAGGTTCTGACTCACGGCATAGGTGGCCCCCAGTGTGTACCAGGTGCGATCCACATCGGGAATGGAAATGCTGCGGGTGGCTTCCGGTACCGGTGACTGGTCGTACGCCAGGCCGCCGCGCAGGGTCCACTGATCATTCAGCTGATGGGTAAGCCCCGCACTGACCCGCCAGCTGTTATTGAATTTTTCGGGCTTTTCAAACAGGGTGCCGCCATCACTGCCCAGCGCTTTCAGCTCTTCAAAGCTGCTCCACTGAGTCCACATAATGCCGTAATGCACCGCCCAGGCTGGATCTACCTGATGAAAGCCCGACAACTCGGCAATGGCCGGCAGGGTTAAATCCAGCTTGCCGGGAACTGTTTGACCTGCCGAGGAAGTACCTGCGTATTTTCCTTCGAGTGTTAAGTCCACTTCAGAGCGGTAGGTCAGGGCCCAGCGGTTATGCTCATCGGCTTCCAGCATCAGACCAATATTCCAGCCATAACCCCAGTCATCCCCGGTTAGTCTTGCTGCCTCTGATGTCGGGCCGGTTAAACCGGTTTGCTGAGCAACATAATTTTGAGCAGCGGTGACATTACCGCCAAACGCGGGGTTTTGTAGCGCCTGGTCCACAAGGCCGTTATACAGCACGCCGGCATGCCGGATCAGCTCCGCATCCGCATACACCGCGTTAAAACCGGCACCTAAAGAAATATGCTCGTTTGCTTTGAAGGCAATATTTGGGTTGATATTAATGGTGGTGAGCGCGGTTTTACCCGCTACCGGCCCGGCATAATGGTTATCCTGATAGGTGGTGGACAGGCCATAGTTGGTAAAAATGCCCAGCCCTGCCGCCCATTGCTCATTAATGGGTTGCACATAATAGAAAAACGGCACCACCGCATCGTCGGCAATATCATCAGAGCGGGTTGGCAGACCCTGAGACTGTCCTAGTGCCGCAGTCGGTCCTTTACCTTCCACATCCACTTCCGGATTCACATAAACCGCACCTGCCGACAGCGACGAGCGGTCAAACAGTGTCATGGCTGCCGGATTACGCCCCAGCACGGACGCGTTTTCGGCGGCGGCACCTTCACCGGCATAAGCCCGGCCTAACCCTGTGGTGCTTTGCTCCGCCAGCTGAAACGCCGCAGCCTGAGCCTGTCCGGTGGCCATGGTCACGGCGGCTGCCAGCACCGACAAAGTTAATGTCTTTTTGCGCATAGAGTCATCTCACTTTCCTGGGTGAACAAAGAGGCGGCAACAACAGAACACGGCCGGTAATAAAACACCTGTTTAAAGCAGATTAGAAAGAAGTCACAAAAAAGTAAAACAAGCGTTTAAAAAAAGAGGCCGAACGGCCTCTTTTGTGAGAAAAATCAAACTGTAAACTGGCTTACAGCTCCGACTCCATACGCCGGAAACCCAGCACAACGGCTTTGGACGGCTCCTTGTCGTAGCGGCTTACCAGCCAGCACGCCAGCCAGCAAACAACAAAGCCGGGCACAATTTCATAGAGATCAAACAGACCGCCTTCCAGCTGTTTCCAGCCGATAACGGTCAGAGCACCCAGCACAATGCCGGCCAGGGCACCGTTGCGGGTTAGGCGAGACCAGAACACCGACAAAATCATCACAGGGCCAAAGGCGGCACCAAAGCCGGCCCAGGCGTAACTGACCAGCTCCAGCACCGAGGCCTCCCGGTCGGTGGCAATCACCAGCGCCAGCACCGCTACCGCCAGCACCGCAAACCGGCCAACCCACACCAGTTCATTATCACTGGCCTTAGGGCGCAGCCAGCGCTTGTAAAAGTCTTCCGTCAGCGCAGAAGAGCACACCAGCAGCTGAGAGTCGATGGTACTCATAATGGCCGACATAATGGCAGCAATCAAAAAGCCGGCCACCCAGGGGTTAAACACCGCATTGGCCAGCGCCAGAAACACGGTTTCTGAGTTTTCCAGCGGGGCATCGGCAAAATACACAGCGCCAGACAACCCCACACCCAGGGCACCAATCAAAGACAGAATCATCCAGCTCATGGCAATGCGCCGCGACAGCGGCACCGAGGCTGGCGAGTCAATGGCCATAAAGCGGGCCAGAATGTGCGGCTGGCCAAAATAACCCAGGCCCCATGCCAGCAAACTCAGACCGCTCAGCAATGAAAAGTCGTGAAACAGGTTCAGTTTGTTGTTGTCCAGGGCATCAAGTGACGTCATGGTTTGCTCCATGCCGCCCAGTTCGTTCATCACCGCCCAGGGCATGACGATCAGCGCCAGCAGCATCAGAATGCCCTGAAAAAAGTCCGTCCAGGACACGGCCAGAAAACCACCCATAAAGGTGTAGGCCACAATCACGGCACCGCCGATAAGAAGGGCGCTGAGATAGGGCAGGCCAAATACTTTCTCAAACAGAATGGCACCGCCCACCAGCCCGGAGGAGGTGTAAAACACAAAAAACACCAGAATGGTCAGCGCCGAAATCACGCGAATAAGACCACTTTTGTCATCCAGGCGGTTTTCCAGAAAGTCGGGCAGGGTAAGGGAGTCGTTGGCCTGCTCGGTATACACCCGCAGCCGCTTGGCCACAAACAGCCAGTTAAGCCAGGCACCCAGCACCAGGCCAATGCCAATCCAGGCCTGATTAATACCATAAAGATAAACCGCACCGGGCAGGCCCAGCAGCAACCAGCCGCTCATATCGGAGGCACCCACACTCAGTGCCGCCACACCGGGCCCGAGGCGGCGGCCGCCCAGAATATAATCACTGAGCGAGCTGGTTGCTTTATAAGCTACCACCCCAATCAGCATGGTCAGCACCAGATAGCCGACAAAGGTAATTAAAATAGGGAGTTCAATGGTCATAGCGCGTTCCCGTTGTTGCAAACAGCATTAATGGCTTCCGTGTTATCACGGGCTGAATGTTACACCAAAAGAGCATACAACTCTTATAATAGATGGTGCCGAACGGGAACGCGGACGAAAATTAGATCGCTTTCTCCAAAGATGCCTTCACCCGCTCGGCAACGCGGCTGACGTCTTCGTTGCGATCGCTTACCACCACCAGGCGGTTATAGCTCATGGGCAGCACCTCGCCGTGCAGGTTGTCTTTGCTGAACCGTTCCTGCAGCTGCAAAGCCCGCTCCATGGGCACCAGAAACACATGCACCCTGTCGTGCTCGCCCTGCACCACCAGATGTGCCGCCGGACCACCGGCAAACATGCAATGGTTGGCATAATACACCTTGCCCATGCCGCTCAAATCCTGCAGCCGGGTGCCGTAAGGGCGCAGCTTGGCGTTCACGGTTTCAAGGGTCACTTCTTCATCAATGTAATGGGTAAAAGGCATTTCCCGCAGCACATGAGTAACCGCCACCTCGCCAACCGCCGGCGGCTCGGCCACAGCCTGGGGGGAAAAGGTCACAAAACGAGTGGCAAAACCCAGCGCAAAGGCCACCGACGCCGCCACTGCCAGATAACGCCAGCGAGACTGCTCACGATCGGGCTGGCGCAACAAATGAGACAGCATCAGTTGATCGGGCAGGGCCTGAGGCACCGGCTCTTCCAGGGCAAAGCTCAGCTTGCGGTTAAACGCCTTCATGTCTTCCAGAAACTGACGATTACTCTGGCTGCTGGCAGATGCGGCTAAAAATTCGGGACTTTTATCATCAGGATCCGCATAAGCCCGGCGGCGGAATTCCAGATCATCCATTACTGCGACCTCTTGGTGTAGTGTCTTGCTCCATGGCCTCTTTCAGCTGATTTCTGGCCCGAAAGAGGCGGGTCATTACGGTGTTCTTGTTCAAATCCAGTATTCCGGCAATTTCTTCTCCACTAAAACCACCAATTACCTGCAGTAACAGTGGCTCGCGATATTCAGGGGCAAGGTCGGCAATATGCCGTCGCAGCCACTCATTTTCCATTTTCTGCTCCATGCCCGGGGTTTTGCGATCGGGCACCGCCGTGGTTTCAATGTCGACCAGATCGAATTGCTTGCGTTCAAACCGGCGGGCATTTTCCCGGCGCAAAATGGTAATAAGCCAGGCTTTGGCGGCTTTCTCTTCTTTCAGGCTGTCGAGGGCCTTCCAGGCACGCAAAAACGTCTCCTGCACCAGGTCTTCTGCCACTTGCCGGTCGTGGCATAGCCAGAACGCATAACGGAACAGATCGCCATGCAGGGCATACACCAGCGCCTCGTAACGCTTTTGTTTCATCATCATGCTCTTAGAGACCGACGGCTGCCCCTGTTGCTTTCGCTTGAATATAGAAATCATCATTTTTCACCGAATGGGCATCTGTTATTCAGTCTAACCACTGCGGCCGCACACAGCGACTCTTGTTAATTACCTGTTTGAAACCCTTTTCGCCATTGCTACTATGCAGGCAGGTCAGACCTCTTGCAAAAACAAGGAGCGTTCATGTCGTCTACCATTCCACTTGTTACTCACAAGGGTGATCGCATTGCCTTTGTGTCGGGGTTGCGCACCCCCTTTGCCCGTCAGGCCAGCGTATTTAAAGACATGGCGGCCCTCGATCTGGGCCGCATGCTGGTAGCCGAGCTGCTGGCCCGGGCACCGGTAAACGCCAGTGACATAGAGCAGCTGGTATTTGGCCAGGTCATTCAGATGCCCAGCGCCCCCAACATTGCCCGGGAAATAGTGCTGGGCACAGAGCTGCCCGTGAGCACCGACGCCTACAGCGTGACCCGCGCCTGTGCCACCAGTTTTCAGGCGGTGTCTAGCCTGGCCGAGGCCATGCAGGCGGGCAGGGTAGCAGTGGGCATTGCCGGCGGGGCCGATTCGTCTTCGGTGCTGCCCATTGGCGTGTCGCGCCGGCTGGCCGCAGCCCTGCTGGAACTCAGCAAAGCCAAAACCCTGAGCAAAAAACTGGCCATTCTGCGCCGGCTTAATTTAAAAGATCTGGCCCCGGTGCCGCCGGCCATAGCCGAATATTCCACCGGCCTCACCATGGGGCAAACCGCCGAACAAATGGCCAAAAGCCACGGCATTTCACGCCAGGCGCAAGACGAATTCGCCCATCGCTCCCACCAGCTTGCCGCTCGTGCCTGGCAGCAGGGCTGGCTGAATGATGAAGTAATGACGGCTTATCTGCCGCCCTTTAAAGCGCCCTTCTCGCAAGACAACACCCTGCGCGCCGACGCTGAGCTCAGCAACTATGAGCGGCTTAAACCCGCCTTTGACAAGCGTCATGGCACCGTGACTGCCGGCAACAGCACGGCGCTGACCGACGGGGCTGCCGCCGTGCTGATGATGACCGAAAGCCGGGCCAGGGCACTGGGGCTGAAACCTCTGGGCTATTTGCGCAGCCATGCCTATGCCGCCATTGATGTGCGCCATAACATGCTGCTGGGGCCCAGCTACGCCACCCCCAAAGCGCTGGCACAGGCGGGCTGCAGCCTGGCCGACATGAGCCTGATAGACATGCACGAGGCCTTTGCCGCCCAGACTCTGGCCAATATTCAATGCTTTGAAAGCCGCACCTTTGCCGAAAATGAGCTGGGGCAGGGCAGTGCCATCGGCACCATCGACATGGACAAATTCAACGTGCTGGGCGGCTCTCTGGCCTATGGCCATCCCTTTGCCGCCACCGGCGCACGCATGATCACTCAAACCCTGAACGAGCTGAACCGCCGTGGCGGCGGTCTGGCCCTTGCCACTGCCTGTGCCGCCGGCGGCCTGGGCGTGGCCATGGTACTGGAGGCAGCCAATGACTGAAGCCACTTTCACTCTTAGCATTAATGACGGCATTGGTCTCATCACCATGGATGTGCCCGGTGAGCGCATGAACACACTGCGCGAGAGCTTTGCCGGCGAGTTGCGCGCCCTGCTGGCCGAGATTCACAACAACCCGGCCATTAAAGGGCTGGTGCTGCGCTCGGGCAAACCCGACTCCTTTGTGGCCGGTGCCGATGTGCGCATGCTGGAAAGTTGCACCAGCGCCGGGGCCGCGGCGGCGCTGTCTCGCGCCGGGCAGGAGATTTTTACCGAGCTGGAGCGGCTTGAGCTGCCGCTGATTGCCGCCATTCACGGCCCCTGCTTAGGCGGTGGCCTTGAGCTGGCGCTGGCCTGCCATGGCCGGGTGTGCAGCGATGCCGACATTACTCGTCTGGGCTTGCCGGAAGTGCAGCTGGGGCTGATCCCCGGCTCCGGCGGCACTCAGCGGCTGCCCCGTGAGGTGGGCTTAATGAAAGCCCTCGATATGATGCTCACCGGCAAGCAGCTGCGCCCCAAACAGGCACTCAAGGCCGGTCTGGTGCACGACTGCGTGCCCGAAAGCATTTTGCTGAGCACCGCCATGGCCATGGCCAGACAGGGCAAGCCCGCCAGTGCTCGCAAAACGGACCTGAAAACCAAAGCGCTGGAAGGCAACCCGCTGGGCCGCAAACTGGTGTTTGATCAGGCCCTGAGCAAGCTGCGCGGCAAAACCCAGGGCAACTATCCGGCCCTGGAAACATTGCTGGAAGTCGTGCGCACCGGCCTTGAGCAGGGCAGTGAAGCCGGTTATCAGGCCGAAGCCAGCGCCTTTGGCGAGCTGGTAATGACGCCCGAATCCGCCTCATTGCGCCGGCTGTTTTTTGCCACCACCGAAATGAAAAAAGAAACCACCTATCAGGGGGCCGAGCCCGGGCCGCTGCACCGAGTGGGCGTGCTGGGCGGTGGGTTAATGGGCGGCGGCATTGCCTTTGTTACTGCCACCAAGGCGGGTATGCCGGTGCGCATTAAAGACATAAAAGCCGAAGGCATTAATCAGGCCATGGCCACCGCGCACCGCTTGCTCAATGCCAAGGTAAAGAAAAAGCACCTGCGCCGCCCCGAGATGAACCGCCAGCTGGCGCTGCTCTCCGGCACCCTGGATTACAGCGGCGTTGAGCGCGCCGATATAGTAATAGAAGCGGTGTTTGAAGATCTGGCCATAAAACGCGATATGGTGCAGCAGGTGCAACAGCAGTGTGCGGCTCACACCATCTTTGCCAGCAACACCTCGTCCATTCCCATTCATCAGATTGCCGACGGGGCCGCCGACCCCAGCCGTGTGGTGGGGCTGCACTACTTCAGCCCGGTAGAAAAAATGCCCCTGGCCGAAATTATTCCCCATGCCGGCACCAGCCCGGAAACCGTGGCCACGGCGCTGAAACTGGCCCGGGCTCAGGGCAAAACCCCCATAGTGGTAAAAGACAGCGCCGGCTTTTATGTTAACCGCATTCTCGCTCCCTATATTAACGAAGCCGCCCGCCTGCTGCTGGAAGGCGAGCCGATAGAAGCCATAGATCGCGCTTTGGTGAAATACGGCTTTCCGGTAGGGCCTATTACCCTGCTGGATGAAGTGGGCCTGGACGTGGCAGTAAAAATTGCGCCCGTGCTTGAGGCGGAGCTGGGCAGCCGCTTCAAGGCCCCGGCGGCCCTTAACAAACTGCTGGACGCCAAGCGTTATGGCAAAAAGAACGGCCGCGGTTTTTACGCCTTTGACAAAAAAGGCAAACCCGCCGATCCGGACATGTATCGCCTGCTGGGCATTACTCCCAAAGCGCAATTACCCGCTCAGGACATGGCCGAACGCTGCACCCTGCTGATGCTCAACGAAGCCGCCCTGGCCTTGGCTGATGGCGTGATTGCCAGCCCCCGCGACGGCGACATCGGTGCCGTGTTCGGTATTGGCTATCCGCCCTTTACCGGCGGGCCTTTTCATCATATGCATCAGCAGGGCATCGCCAGCATAGTGGCCAAAATGGAAGAATACGCGCGCAAATACGGCGAACGCTTTGCGCCCTGTGAACCGCTGCGCGATATGGCGAAAGCAGGGAAAAGTTATTACTGAGGGGAGAAACTCATTACTCCTCCCACTTTAAGGGTGAAGGCCGGGAGGGGGTAAGCCAACCCCACCCTGACCCTCCCCTTGAAAAGGGGAGGGAACCTACAGCTCCCCCTTATTTAAGGGAGGGAACATGCTTTTGCTCCTCCCCCTTTTTAAGGGGGAGGTCGGGAGGGGTTTAAACGGGGTTAAAACTCGGCGTGGCGCGGAGTGCGGGGGAAGGGGATCACATCGCGCACGTTGCCCATGCCGGTCACATAGGCCACCAGGCGCTCAAAGCCCAGACCAAAGCCGGCGTGAGGCACGGTGCCATAGCGGCGCAGGTCGCGATACCAGCCGTAATCTTCCTTGTTCAGGCCCATTTCTTCCAGGCGGGCGTCCAGCACTTCCAGCACTTCTTCCCGCTGGGAGCCACCAATAATCTCGCCAATGCCCGGGGCCAGCACGTCCATGGCCGCCACGGTTTTGCCGTCGGCGTTCAGCTTCATATAAAAGGCTTTAATGTCTTTCGGGTAGTTCTTCACCACCACCGGCGCTTTAAAGTGCTCTTCCGCCAGATAGCGCTCATGCTCGGACGACAAATCAATGCCCCATTCCACTGCAAACTCGAACTTCTTGCCGGACTTCTGCAAAATGTCTACCGCATCGGTGTAATCCACCTGAGCAAAGTCTTTTTCCACAAAGTTCTGCAGGCGGCTGATGGCGTCTTTATCTACCCGCTGGGCAAAGAAGCTCATGTCGTCCATGCGCTCTTCCAGCACGGCGCGGAACACATATTTCAGCATGTCTTCTGCCAGCTTGGCAGCATCGTCCAGATCCGCAAAGGCCAGCTCCGGCTCTACCATCCAGAACTCGGCCAGATGGCGGCTGGTGTTGGAGTTTTCAGCACGGAAGGTAGGGCCAAAGGTATACACCTTGCTCAGGGCACAGGCGTAGGTTTCGGCGTTCAGCTGGCCCGACACGGTAAGAAACGCCTCTTTACCAAAGAAGTCTTCTTCAAAGTCGATCTCACCCTTGTCGGTGCGGGGCAGGTTTTGCAGATCCAGGGTAGACACCCGGAACATTTCGCCGGCGCCTTCGCAGTCGGAGGCGGTCACAATGGGAGTTGCCACCCACATATACCCGTTTTCATGAAAGAAACGGTGCAGCGCTTGCGACAGGCAGTTACGCACCCGGGCCACGGCACCAATCAGGTTGGTGCGCGGGCGCAGATGAGCATATTCGCGCAAATATTCAATGGAGTGGCGCTTGGCGGCCATGGGGTAAGAATCGGGATCGTCTACCCAGCCCACTACCTTCACCTCGGTGGCCTGCAGTTCAAAGTCCTGGCCCTGGCCCTGAGACTCGGCCACAATGCCGGTGACTTCCACCGAGCAGCCGGTGGTAACACGCACCACTTCAGACTGATAATTCGCAACGCTATTGGGCACCACAGCCTGCACCGGATTAAAGCAGCTGCCATCGTGAACGGCCAAAAACGAAATGCCCGCCTTGGAGTCACGGCGGGTGCGAATCCACCCCTTTACGGTAAGGGTGGTGCCAACGGCATATTTGCCAGCCAGCACATCAGTTACGGATGCGTGGGTCATGTAAATCGCTCTCCAGCTTTGAACTAAACCGGCTTATTGCCGATACACTATATAAGGCGACTAATGTTACCCGTGTAGCATCAGGACTCAAGCAAAAGATGGGAGGTGGATATGGCAAAACGCTCCAAAGACCGCTTAGGTGCTCTGCTGGCCGCCCTCACTGCCGGAGGCTGGACACTTTATATACTGCTGCTGGTGCTGTTTCACTATGCCCGCCCCGAGCAGCAATATGGCTATATGCGCTACCTTGAGGTAGAAGTGCGCACCGGCTGGCTCACCTTGCCGGCGCTGTGGTTTCACCTGGGCATTTGGGGTGCCTTGGGCCTGGCGATCACCACCTTTACCCTGGTGCACCTCAAGGGCCGCCGCCAGAGCCAATATCTCAAAGCTTACCTCGCCATGCTGGCCGCCGCCGCCATCCTCACCCTGCTGGTGTTCTATTTTTATCCAAATTAAAGGGAGTGCTGCCATGCATCTTTACAGTTTTTTCAACAGTTCCACCTCTTACCGGGTGCGCATTGCTCTGGCCATCAAGGGCATTAACGTTGACTACCACGGCGTAGACCTGCGCAACGGTGCTCACCGCGAGCAACGCTTTAAGGCACAAAATCCTGCCGGCGGTGTGCCCATGCTGATAGACGAACGGGGTAATGCCTTGGGTCAGTCGTTGGCCATTATTGATTATCTTGAAGCACTGCATCCCGATCCGCCGCTGCTGCCCGCCGAACCCTTGCTGCGCGCCAGAGTGCTGGAGCTGGCCAATCTCATTGCCTGCGATATGCACCCGCTTAATAATCTGCGAGTGCGTAACTACCTGGCCAATGAGCTGGCATTGAGTGAAGAGCAGCAACAAAACTGGATTAAACACTGGACCGCCGAAGGCCTGGCTGCAGCCGAAACACTGCTGCAGCGCCACGGCATGGGTGACTATTGCTTTGGCGATGCACCAACACTGGCAGACTGCTGCCTGGTGCCCCAGGTGGCCAACGCCATTCGCACAAACTGCAGCCTTGAGCCTTATCCGCGTATTGTGGCCGTTTATCAGCACTGCCAGCAGCAGCCCGCCTTTCAGCGCGCTGCGCCCAAACAACAGCCGGATTATCGGTAACATGTTGGGACTCGTCCCAACTACTGCCACTGCAGAATAGATTCCGGCTCAGGGGCCGGAATGACCTACACGGGGCCTGAGTGACGCCTAAATAATGTCAGTACACACCGCCAGCATGGCGGACGTTAACCGGCTTAACTCCTCGGGTTTAATCACATACGGCGGCATAATATAAAACAGCCTGCCAAAGGGCCGAATCCACACGCCCAGCTCCACCAGCTGTTTTTGCACCTCGGCCACCTTGAGTGGCTCATGCAACTCAATCACACCAATGCCGCCCAGCACCCGCACATCCGCCACCGCATCCAGCTCACGCGCAGGGGCCAGCTCTTGCTGCATTTGCGTTTCTATGGCGGCAATGCGCTGCTGCCAGGGTGAGCTTAATAGCAGCTTCAGGCTGGCCAGGGCCACGGCGCAGGCCAGCGGATTGGCCATAAAAGTGGGGCCGTGCATCAGCACGCCGGCGGGGCCGTTGCAAATGGTCTCGGCCACAGCCTGAGTGGTAATGGTGGCCGCCATGGTCATATAGCCGCCGGTGAGCGCCTTGCCAATGCACATAATGTCCGGCGTTATGCTTGCCCATTCACAGGCAAACAGCTTGCCGGTGCGGCCAAAGCCGGTGGCAATTTCATCGGCAATCAGCAGCACGCCGTAGCGGTCACACAGCTTGCGGGCACCTTTCAAATAGTCGGGGTGATAAAAGCGCATGCCGCCGGCCCCTTGCACCACCGGCTCCAGAATAAAGGCGGCCAGCTCATGGTGGTGCCGCTCAAATACCGCCTCCAGCGCCTGCAGATCTGTCGGATTAAATTCGTCGTTAAAGGTGCTTTCGGGCTGAGGCACAAAAAGGTGCTCGGGCAAAAAGCCCTTATACAGACTGTGCATGCCGCCGTTGGGGTCGCACACGCTCATGGCCCCAAAGGTATCGCCATGGTAGCCACGGCTTAAGCAGGCAAAGCGGGTTTTGGGCGTGCCTTTGCCATGCCAGTATTGAATGGCCATTTTCAGCGCCACCTCTACCGACACCGAGCCCGAGTCGGCCAGAAAGAACCGGTCCAGCCCGGCAGGCAAAACAGCGCCAAGCGCCCGGCACAGCTCAATGGCGGGTTCATGGGTTAAACCGCCAAACATCACATGAGCCATTCTGCCCAGCTGAGCGGTGGCGGCGGCGTTCAACTCGGGCACATTATAGCCGTGCAGGCAGGCCCACCAGGACGACATGCCGTCCACCAGCCGGCGGCCGTCTTTCAGCTGCAAGTGTACGCCGCTGGCGCTGGCCACTTCATAACAGGGCAGGGGGCGAGTGAGGGAGGTGTAGGGGTGCCACAGATGGTGCAGGTCAAACTCTTGATTGGTCATAAATAAATCAAACGTAAATGTGTGTGATGTTTTGTAGTTGACAGGCTAACACCGGCCCTTACACTTGGCCAGCAATCGCCACATCACATTTAATAAAAAAGGCACCTCATGAGCTGGACCCGCGAGCAAGTACTTGACCTGTTTAACCGCCCGTTTTTTGATCTGTTGTTTGAAGCCCAGCAGGTGCACAGAGCCAACTTTGATCCCAACGAAGTGCAGGTAAGCACGCTGCTGTCCATTAAAACCGGAGCCTGCCCGGAAGACTGCAAATATTGCCCCCAGAGTGCCCGCTATAACACCGGCCTGGAAACCGAGCAGCTGATGGAAGTGGAAAAAGTGCTGGAGCGGGCCCGCGAGGCCAAAAGCAACGGCTCCAGCCGGTTTTGCATGGGTGCGGCCTGGCGCAACCCCAAAGAGCGGGACATGCCCTATTTGCTGAAAATGGTGCAGGAAGTCAAAGCCATGGGGCTGGAAACCTGCATGACACTGGGCATGCTGAACGCCGATCAGGCCGGCCGGCTGGCCGACGCCGGGCTCGATTATTACAACCACAACCTGGACACCAGCCCCGAGTTTTATGGCGACATTATTACCACCCGCACCTATGCCGACCGGCTCAACACCCTGGAAAACGTGCGCGACGCCGGCATGAAGGTGTGCTCCGGCGGCATTGTGGGCCTGGGTGAAAGCCCGGAAGACCGCGCCGGCCTGCTGCTGGCTCTGGCCAATTTGCCCCGCCAGCCCGAAAGTGTGCCTATTAACATGCTGGTAAAGGTAAAAGGCACGCCGCTGGAAGATCAGGAAGAGCTGGACGATTTCGACTTTATTCGCACCATTGCCGTGGCCCGCATTTTAATGCCCAAGAGCCATGTGCGTCTTTCTGCCGGCCGGGAAAAAATGAACGAGCAAATGCAGGCCATGTGCTTTATGGCCGGTGCCAACTCCATTTTCTACGGCTGCAAACTGCTCACCACTCCCAACCCCGATGAAAACAGCGATATGCAGCTGTTCAAGCGTCTTGGCATTCGCCCCAGCGGCGTGAGCCAAAAGCCTGATGAAATGACCGAAATAGAGCTGCACGAGCAAATAGCCGAGCAAAATGCGCCAACCCCCTTGTTTTACGAAGCCTGATTCTCCCTCCCCTTGATAAGGGGAGGGCCGGGGTGGGGTTGAACAAACACCCGCGCGTTAGGTAAGTTGGGACTCGTCCCAACCTACCGGCTTATAGCTTACAGCTGGAATCTCAATGCCTTTTAACTTATCCCTTGCCGAACGCGAGGCCGCCGGGCTGAAACGCTCGCTGCCGGCCATTGAGCGGGTAGACGGCCGCTGCCTGTATGCCGGCGGCAGGCAATATCTCAACTTTGCCGGCAACGATTATCTCGGTTTAAGCCGCGCGCCTGAACTGCTGGCTGCCAGTGAGCAAGCCGCGCACCAATATGGCGTGGGGGCCGTGGCCTCACCGCTGGTGGTGGGGCATCAGACCATTCACCGTGAGCTGGAACAGGCGCTGTGTGACTGGCTGGGGCTTGAGGCGGTAATGCTGTTCAGCTCGGGATTTTCTGCCAATCAGGCAGTTATTAAGGCGCTGCCGGGCAAGGAGCACACCCTGTGGCAAGACAGACTTAACCATGCCTCACTGCAAGAAGCCGGCCTGCTCAGCCCGGCTCGCATGGTGCGCTTTGCCCATAACGACATGGCCGCCCTTGAGCGTAAATTAACACCCAACTCCGGGCTCATTATCTCGGAAGGGGTGTTCAGCATGGACGGCGACACTGCGCCCTGGCCCGGGCTGGTGTCGCTGGCAAGGCAGTCGGGTAACTGGCTGATGATAGATGATGCTCACGGTTTGGGTGTGCTGGGAGCAAAGGGCAAGGGCACACTCGCTGAACAGGGCCTTGAAGCCAGCGACGTGAACATTTTTATGGGCACCTTCGGCAAGGCGCTGGGCGTGAGCGGGGCCTTTGTGGGCGGCAGCCGCGCGCTGATTGACTATTTGCACAACCTGGGCCGCAGCTACATTTACAGCACCCACCTGCCGCCGCCCCAGGCCGCCGCCGTGCTGGCCGCGGTACGGCTGGTGCAGCAAGCCGATGACAAACGCGACCACCTGCAGACCCTTATTCGGCAGTTTCGGGAAGGGGTGAGCGGGCTACCATTTACCTTGCTGCCGTCCAACACCGCCATTCAGCCACTGATAGTGGGGGAAGAGCACAAAACCCTTGAACTGGCCGCCGCCCTTAAACATCAAGGCCTGTGGACCGGTGCCATACGCCCGCCCACCGTGCCCAAAGGCAGTGCCCGGCTGCGCATTACCCTTAGTGCCGCTCACACCAAAGCCGATGTGCAGCAGCTGATCAATGCATTACACGCCGCCCTGTAGAGAAAACCATGCAACACATAGACAAACAAAAAGTCGCCCGTGCCTTCAGCCGTGCCGCCCACAGTTACGACCACCACAACGAGCTGCAGCGGCGCAGCGGCGAGACCTTGCTGGCGCACTTGCCAGCTCAGGCAGACGTGGGGCTGGATCTGGGCTGCGGCAGCGGCTGGTTTGGGCCGGCGCTGAAACAACGGGCGAACAGGCTGCTGGCGCTGGATTTGTCTGCCGCCATGCTGCAGCAGGCCGGCACCCGTGCCGACATGATTCCCCTGTGCGCCGACATGGACGCGCCGCCGCTGGCCGAGCAAAGCCTCGACTTTATTTTTGCCAACCTGTGCCTGCAGTGGAGCAGCAACAGCGCCGCCTGGCTCAGCAACTGGAGCGCGCGGCTCAAACCCGGCGGCGTTATGGTGTTCTCCACCCTGCTGGATGGCAGCCTGGCTGAGCTGGCCCGCAGCTGGCATGCAATAGACTCGCACGCCCATATCAACCAATTTATGCAAGCGCAGACGTTGCGAGAGCAACTGGCCGCCACCGGCCGGCGCTGGCAACTGCACACCGGCACCGAGCAGCTGTGTTACCCCGAGCTGAAAGCCCTGCTGCAAGACTTAAAAGGCATTGGTGCCAACCAGATAAACCACAACCGGCGCACTGGCCTGCTGGGCAAAAACGCCTGGCAGCGGCTTAATCTCATCTATCCTAAAAACCAACAGGGCCACTGTGTGGCCACCTACCGGCTGGCATATGGAGTTATTTATGGCTAACACCTTTTTTATTACCGGCACCGACACCGAAGTGGGCAAAACCTTTGTTACCCGCGCGCTCATGCAGGCCGGCAAAGAAGCCGGCAAACAGGTGCTGGGCTACAAGCCTGTGGCCTCGGGCTGTGAGCTGATAAACGGCGAGCTTAAAAACGAAGACGCTCTGGCGCTGCAGGCCGAGTCCAGCATTAAACTGCCTTATGCCATGCACAATCCCTACGCCTTTGCTCCCGCTATTGCCCCGCACATTGCCGCCGAGCAGGCTGCCGAGCCCATTGAGCCGGCGCGCATTACCGAAGGCCTGGCCCGCCTGAAAGAAACCACCGCCGACTGGATTTTTGTGGAAGGCGCAGGCGGCTGGCGCTTGCCGCTGGGGCAGGGCCGGTTTTTATCCGACTGGGTAAAAAAAGAGCACATTCCCGTTATTCTGGTGGTGGGTGCGCGCCTTGGCTGCATTAATCATGCGCTGCTCACCCTTGAGGCCATTCGTCACGACGGCCTGGTGGTGGCCGGTTGGGTGCTCAACCGGGCAGATGCTCACATGAGCCACTATGAAGAAAACGCCGCCACCCTTAAAGCCTTGATCAAAGCGCCGTTTCTGGGGGAGCTGCCAAGGCTCACGGAAGAAGAGATCAGTACTGCCGTCAGCTATATCGATCCGGCCCCTTTGCTGAAATAATTCATCAGGGAGATCTTGAAATTCCCGTTGCCGGACATATTATGTCTTTAGTTCCCTGATGTAAGGAAAGCATTGATGAAACGCATATTGTTGTTTATTGCCACCAACCTGGCCGTGGTGCTGGTGTTGGGCGTGGTGCTGAACATCGTATTCTCCGTGTTGGGCATAGACAGCCGCAGCATGGGCGGCCTGCTGGTGTTCTGCGCCGTGTTTGGTTTTGGTGGTGCCACCATCTCGCTGTTCATCTCCAAATGGATGGCCAAGCGCAGCTATGGCGTGCAGGTGATTGAACAACCCCGTAATGAAATGGAGCACTGGCTGCTGACCACAGTGCAGCGCCAGGCTCAGCAGGCGGGCATTGGCATGCCGGAAGTGGGCATTTACGACTCGCCCGACATGAACGCCTTTGCCACCGGTGCCAGCCGCAACAACGCTCTGGTAGCGGTGTCTACCGGCCTGATGTACAGCATGAGCCGTGACGAAGCCGAAGCCGTGCTGGCCCACGAAGTAAGCCACGTGGCCAACGGCGACATGGTGACCCTCACCCTTATTCAGGGTGTGGTAAACACCTTTGTGATGTTCTTTGCCCGCATTGTGGCCAACGTGATCAGCGGCTTTCTCAGCAATGATGAAGAAGAGCAGGGCGGCGGTATGGGCGGCATTGCCTACTTTATTACCGTTATGGTGCTGGAGCTGCTGTTCGGTATTCTGGCCTCCATTATTGTGATGTGGTTCAGCCGCCAGCGCGAATACCGCGCCGACGAAGGCGGTGCCCGCCTGGCCGGCCGTGAAAAAATGATCGCCGCCCTGGAGCGCCTGCGCCACGGCCACGAATCACAACTGGAAGGCTCCCTCGCGGCCTTTGGTATTAACGGCAAGCAGCAAAGCGAGCTGTTAATGAGCCACCCGCCGCTGGAAAAACGTATTCACGCGCTGCGAACCATGCGCTGATAGTTGCAATAACCCTGTAGTTTGGTCTCTTTAACCCCGGCACGCCGGGGTTTTTTTATTCAAATATTCCCCATGAGCAAGAAAATGCTCAATTTTATCGATAACACTTTGTTTTGAGCGTAAATTTGCTCAAAAATCACGTCTTGATGTATATTTGAGTAATAATTTGCACATTGGTGATGTTATGGCTCCTCTTGCTCTGACCATTCAGATATTTCATGGTGACGCCTGGCACGATGCCGCCGAGCTGACCCTGGAAAAGCCGCTGCTGGGAAGAAGTGGCCCTGTACGGCTGGACTATCAATTTGATTACGCTGTTAACCATCAATATCGCGATGATGAACATGCTTGCGGGTTAACGCTGCCGGTTGAACTGATGATTCCCCATGAGGCACCAGTATGGTTTGGCTTTCTTGATGACATTATGCCTGCGGGGGCAGCCCGCCGATATTGGGTGAATCAGCTCGGGTTAAGCAATACCACGCCAGAGCGGCAAGACACAGAGCTGCTGCGCCATGGCACCATAGCGCCGGTTGGTAACTTGCGCATCAAGGAATCGTTGCCCGAGCTGCCGGCAAACAGCACTCTTAAGCAACGTCGCTTTGCCATAACGGAAGTAGTAGAGCGCAATACTGATTTTCTGGAATATGCGCAGCAAATGGGTGCTGCCAGTGGCGGTGCCACCGGTGCCGGAGGTGAGGCTCCAAAGTTGTTGCTGCGCTGCTCTGCTCAAAATGAAGTTTGGATAGATACCTTTCAGGATGATCTTTACACGCCGGATGCTCATTATCTGGTGAAGTTTCCACGTAATAACAGAAGCGCCATCGACTGCGATATTTTGCGTGCCGAATATCATTATTATCAAGAGCTGCAGAGCCTTGGCATAGAGACCATCAGCACAGCCAATATGAAGCTGCTTGAAGGTGAGCGCTTTCCTTCTCTCTGGTTACCCCGCTTTGATGTGGCCATAAAAAAGGGCAAGCTCACTCGCTATGGGCTGGAGTCGGTATATTCGGTGTTAAATAAGGCACCCGGCAGTTATCTGAAACATCAGCAGGTGTTACGTAGCGTGATTGCGTTATTGGAGCAGCAATATCGCATTACCGAACTGGGCGAGTCGTTTGATCGCCAGGCGTTTGTGAGTGAATGGGTGAAGCGGGATCTGTTGAATGTGGCTTTTGGTAATTCCGATAATCACGGCCGTAATACGGCTTTGCTTAAAACACCTGAAGGTATTTGGCTGGCACCAGTATATGACTTTGCACCCATGAAAGCAGATCCGGAAATGGTGCCGCGCTCCACCAGCTGGGGCAGCCCGCTGGAAGAGGGGGGTAAGTACAACTGGCAGGCTATTGCCGAGGAGCTTGCCGATCTTGCCGAACCCAGCCATCTGCTGCAGGAGCTGCAAACGCTCGCCGGCAAGCTGACGGGGCTGAAGCCAAGACTAGCCGCACGGGGTGTGCCCGACAGCATATTGAATATGCCGGTAATGGGGTTTGATTACCTGGACGACAAACTGAAAAACTGGGGACTGGTATGAATAAAAAAAGCCCCGCCGCACGAGAAGCCTTGCTGTTCTCACTGTTGGATAAATTATTCAGCGGCGACATCACCGAAGGCGAGCTGTTGCGAACCCTGCGTAAGGAACTGCTGGAAATGTCGCAAACCGATTACGCCAATATGGTAGGAGTGAGCCGGCGCACCCTGTCGGATATTGAGCGCAACGCCGGCAGCTCCACACTGGCGGTGCTGAACGCGGTATTTCGCCCGCTGGGGCTGAAAGCCGGACTGGTACCCAGAAGCCCGGCCATGATGAGAAAAATGCTGATAAAAAAAGACAGCTCCGAGATTGAGGAGTAGAAAAAGACACATACCCTTGTTATTTCCGTGCCAAATGCCTTTAATGATGAAAAACAAAAAGCACGGACGCCATGCTAAAACCCGAACTACACCGCCGCTACTGGCTAATTGAGCTAATCAGCTATTGGGAAGGCCGGCTGACCACCGGCCATTTACGGCAGTTTTTTGGCATCAGCCGGCAGCAGGCCAGCAAAGATATTAACCAATATCAGCAGGATCACACCAGTAACCTGGAATATTGCCCGTCACGAAAGGGCTATTTGCCCGGCAAACATTTCAACCCTGCCCATATTTCCGCTGACGTGGCGGAATATCTCAACTGGGTGACCGGCCAAAGCGCACACACCATGCCCGCCGACCCGGGCTACCGGCTGGAACATGCCATTCTGCTGCCACCGGCCAGAAATGTATCTCCAAACGTTATTCGCCCGCTGGTGCACGCCCTGCGCCACCATGAGCGGCTGGACGTGGACTATGGCGCGGTAAGCAGCAGTGACCGCGACGGCCGCATAATAGTGCCGGTGCTCTTTGTAAACACCGGCAGCCGCTGGCACCTGCGTGCCTGGTGTGAAAAAGCACAAAACTACCGCGATTTTGTGCTCAGCCGCTTTCACGGCACGCCAACACCGGAAGGTAAACCGCTGGCACCACTGCCGCCCGACACCCGCTGGAACACACACATCACCCTTCACATCACCCCCGACCCCCGCTTAAGCCCCGAACAACAACAAGCCCTGATCCACGACTACGCCATGAACAACGGCCGGCTGGAAATAAACACCCGCGCCGCCCTGGCCGGCTATTTGCTGCGTGAAATGCAGATAAATACCAAAATGCTCGACATCAACCCCGCCGCCCAGCAGCTCATTCTGGCTAATTACGATGAGGTGAAGGAATGGTTGTTTTAAAGACCTGTAAAGTGAGGCGACATGTTTTTTGTACAGGGTTGGCCTTTGGTAACAGAAAGGGCAGAGTAGAAAAGTAGCTATTATAAGTAAGGGCAATATCATGGATGATTTTTCACCATCAGATCTGAAAACCATACTGCACTCCAAGCGCGCCAATATTTATTATCTGGAATATTGCCGGGTGCTTGTGAAGGGCGGTCGGGTGGAATACGTCACCGATGAAGGTCGTCGCTCTCATTACTGGAATATTCCCATTGCCAACACCACCACAGTTTTACTGGGTACTGGCACTTCCGTGACTCAGGCCGCCATGCGGGAGCTGGCCAAGGCCGGCGTGCTGGTTGGTTTTTGTGGCGGGGGCGGAACACCTTTGTTCAGCGCCAATGAGGTGGATGTTGATGTAGCCTGGTTTTCTCCACAAAGTGAATATCGGCCCACGGAATATTTACAGAATTGGGTACGGTTCTGGTTTGACGATGAGCAACGGCTGCAAGCGGCACGAAAAATTCAGTTGGCCAGACTGAAGCAGTTGCAAAAGCACTGGCTGGATAACCGTCAGTTAAAAGAGCAGGGATTTGATATTGCCGCTGATCATCTGGTGCCGCTGCTGGAGCAGCACCGGCAGAATATTCAGCAGGCGGTTAACGTAACCGGTTTATTAACCGAAGAAGCGCGCCTGACCAAACATCTGTTCAAGCTGGCGGCCCGAGCCGTGTCTTATGGCGATTTTGTGCGAGCCAAGCGGGGCAGCGGCACCGATCCGGCCAACCGTTTTCTGGATCATGGTAACTATCTGGCTTATGGCCTGGGGGCAACCGCCACTTGGGTGCTGGGCTTGCCTCATGGTCTGGCGGTGCTGCACGGCAAAACCCGTCGGGGAGGCCTGGTGTTTGACGCCGCCGATCTGGTGAAAGACGCCCTGGTCTTGCCTCAGGCGTTTTTGTCGGCGGTGAAAGGTGAAGAAGAGCAGGAGTTTCGCCGGCACTGTATTGAATCGCTGACCCGCGCCGAAGCCCTCGACTTTATGGTGGACACCCTCAAAGACATAGCAACAGAGCTTGGGGGAGTGGCCTCATGAATGTGCTGCTGATTTCCCGTTGCAATAAAAACGCCCTGACAGAAACCCGGCGCATTCTGGATCAGTTTGCCGAACGAAAGGGCGACCGGGCCTGGCAAACGCCCATAACCTGGGATGGTCTGACTACCTTACGCAAATTATTGCGCAAAACCGCCCGTAAAAATACGGCTGTGGCTTGCCACTGGATAAGGGGCAAGGATCATAGTGAGCTGATGTGGATCGTGGGTGACAGCAGCCGTTTTAATGCAGAGGGTTCGGTGCCGACCAACACCACAGGGCGCAATATTTTGCGCCAGCAGGATGAAAACGACTGGCATACAGCAGAAGATATCAAGTTACTGGCAGCGCTGGCGGCATTGCTCCACGATGTGGGCAAGGCTTGTAAGGCGTTTCAGCAAAGGCTGCTGGGTAAAGGTCCGCAAGGTGCCAACCTTTACCGTCACGAGTGGATATCGCTGCGTTTATTTCAGTCTTTTGTCGGTAAGGATGACGATGCTGGCTGGCTCTCTCGCCTGGCCGGTGCGGATAGTCTTCAGCATGATTGGCTGGATAATCTGGTAAAGGACGGAATGGATAACACGGCTCCTTATCCATTTCGCTCGCTACCGCCGTTGGCTCAGGCCATAGGCTGGCTGATTATCACTCATCATCGCCTGCCAGGCAGGCCCACTCTGGAAGGCCTGAGAGCGCAAGAGCTGGAGTTACCGCTGACAGATATAGACTCACAGTGGAATCAACGCACTGACCATTCTGATCCCGAAGAGATAGCACCTTACTGGATCTTTGACGCGCCACTGCCGGTGGCGACCAAGCGCTGGCGTACACAAGCTGCAAAATATGCGCAACGTTTACAGCAGCGTCTGGAGAGATCTCCTGATGGCTGGCTGAGTAATGCTTATGTAATGCACCTGGCCCGTTTGTCGCTGATGCTTTCTGACCATCATTATTCCAGCCTGTCTGCACCCAACCAGCGTGTTAAGGGCGAAGCTGATTATCCTCTCTATGCCAATACCAACCGCAAAACCGGCGAGCTTTGTCAGCGGCTGGATGAGCATCTGCTGGGCGTGGCCAAAGTCAGCCGCAGTGTCAGTCATCATCTGCCCACTCTGAATGAAAACTTGCCCCGTCTGGCCCGCCATAAAGGTTTCAGAAAGCGCAGCCAGCATGCGCGGTTTCGGTGGCAGGATCATGCTTTTGATCTGGCTGAAGGGTTAAGGGCGTGCGCTGCTCGTCAGGGCTTTTTCGGTATTAACATGGCCTCCACCGGCTGTGGCAAAACCCTGGCCAATGGTCGCATTCTTTATGCGTTGGCCAATCCTCAGCAAGGTGCTCGATTTTCCGTGGCATTGGGGTTAAGAACGCTCACATTGCAAACTGGTCAGGCTTATCGTGAGCGCCTGCATCTGGGAGATGACGAGCTGGCTGTCAGGGTTGGTGGCAGCGCCAGCCGCCAGTTATATGAATTTTATGAGGCTCAGGCTGAGGCCAGTGGCTCGGCATCGTCCCAGTCTCTGGTACCGGAAGACAGCCATGTGGTGTTTGAAGGCAACTTTTCCGAGCACCCGGTACTGAAAACGACCTGCCATGATGACAGGATAAAGGCCCTTATTTCGGCACCTGTGCTGGTGTGTACGGTGGATCATCTGATCCCGGCAACGGAAAGCGAGCGGGGCGGTCATCAGATTGCGCCCATGTTGCGTTTGCTCAGCAGCGATTTGGTGCTGGATGAAATAGATGATTTCGACATTAACGACCTGCCTGCCCTTACCCGCCTGGTTTACTGGACGGGCTTGCTTGGCAGCCGGGTGTTGCTGTCTTCGGCCACTATTCCTCCTTCTTTGGCAGAGGGGCTGTTTCGTGCCTACAAGGCAGGGCGTGAGCAATTTCAGCGCAACAGGGGAGAGCCGGGTACGGCAGTAAATATCTGTTGTGCCTGGTTTGATGAGCATGACCGCAAGCATGATGACTGCCCGGATGAAGCGAGCTACGCTCGGGCACACCAGCGTTTTGTGGAAAAACGTGCTCAGAAGCTTGCCCGGGACGACGTACGCCGGCGGGCAAAGCTGGCGAGTTTGTCCACATTAACCGGCCAGACTCAGCTGTTGCGCTACGGGTTTGCAAAGGATCTGATGCAGCAGGCCATGGTTTTCCATCAGGCTCATCATTCGGTGGATCCTTACTCACACAAGCGGGTGAGTTTTGGCCTGGCACGCATGGCCAACATTGAACCCATGGTCGAGGTGGCGAAAGCCATTTATGCCATGGGTGCTGAAACCGGCACCCTTATTCACCTTTGTGTTTACCACTCTCAATATCCGTTACTGCTCCGTTCAGCCATTGAGCAGCAGCTGGATAGCGCACTGAACCGAAAAGACAGCAATGCCGTGTTTGAGCTGCCGGAAATACGCCGGCAAATTGATGGCCATACTGAGCAGGATCAGCTGTTTATTGTGCTCGCCAGCCCTGTAGCAGAGGTCGGCAGGGACCACGACTATGACTGGGCTATTGTGGAGCCTTCCTCCATGCGCTCGCTTATTCAGCTTGCCGGCCGGGTTCGCCGTCACCGGCCGGAAGTGTACGAGACACCTAATATTGCGCTGTTACATACCAACCTGAGAGCGCTGGAGCACAAGGGCAAGCCCGCATTCTGCAGGCCTGGCTTTGAAAGTGCTGACTTTTTGCTGAGCAGTCATGATCTGGAACAGCTGCTGTTGCCTGAAGAGCGGAATGTGATTGATGCCAGACCACGAATTTTGCCCCGTAGCGAGCTGAACGCTAAAACCAGCCTGGTGGATCTGGAGCATGCCCGGCTGCAGGCTCAAATGCTGGGCCAACAAATACCACAGGTAAGTGCTGGTGGTAACCGCCGCCGGCGCAGGGCTGAGCCAGTGCAGCCATTGTCTGCTGCCAGTTGTTATCTGCACTCTGGTGCCATGCTGACGTCCATTCTGCAGCGCCGCCAGCCGTTTCGGGAAAGTCATGCCATACAGGATGACCTGGTGCTGCTGCCCGATGAAGACGGTGTAAACGTGCAACTGCACAAGGTTGAGTTCAGCCGAGAACACCGCACAGACCTGTACATTCCGGTAGATCATCTTCTTCATCAGGTTCAGCTTGCATGTGCTGAAGGCGTCGTGACCTGGGGCGCAGCAGACTATCAGGTTGCACTGGAGGCGCTGGCCGAAAAAATGGAGCTGCCTCTCGATGTATGTGCAAAGCGCTTTGGCACACTGTCACTGGATCAAAAAGACAATGGCTGGGAGTTTCACCCGGCCCTTGGGTTTACCGTGCGCCGATAATGAGGCGCTTGTGGCTTAACGTTATGGATTTAACTTAAGGAGGCAACATGGCATTGGAGCCCGGCGCACGAAGCGCAGAGCTGCGCCAGTTGATGCAGTCATTTATTGATGAACGACTGGCGGCCAAGCTTGAAAAGCTGGAGCCTGATGATCCCAAATATCAGGATTTGCAGCTTCAGTATCGGTTTGAAAATTGGGTGGAAGATGCAGCGCGTCGTGTTGGGCAGCTGCAGGTTGTTTCTCACACGCTCAAAGCAATACATCCAGATGCCAAAGGCACGAGCTTGTTTGTACCACCTGAGCACTTGGCCGCTCCCCCCTGGGTTGGCAGCCATTTACTTGAAGAAAATTATGCCACCGATGTAGTTGGCAACGCGGCTGCACTGGATGTCTATAAATTCCTCAAACTGGAATATCAAGGCAAAACACTGCTGGCCAGAGCGCTGGAGCGGGATGCAGCTTTGCTGTCGGCCTTGAATGATGATGCGTCAAAGGCACAGGAGTGGCTTGATGCTTTTGCATCCATTACTGATAACAAAAGTAAAGTAAGCTCCAGTACGCGCGCCAAGCAGATTTACTGGCTTACCGGCGATGATCCCACCCAAAATGATCATTTCCACCTGTTGTCGCCACTTTATCCGTCATCATTGGTACACAGAGTCTATCAGCATATTCAGCATGACAAGTTCAGTGAAGAGGCCAAGGCGGCCCGGCAGGCAAGGCGTGATAATAAAGTATCGGAAACAGGGTATGCCGATTATCCGAACCTGGCTGTTCAGAAACTGGGCGGCACCAAGCCTCAAAATATTTCCCAGCTTAATAGCGAGCGTGGTGGCAATAATTACCTGCTGTGCTCGCTGCCGCCGGTCTGGCAAAGCCGTGACCAGCGCCCCCCCCTGAAGACAGATTCAGTGTTTCCGCGTTTTGTGCGTCAGCAGCAGCCCCGTTGGCTATTGGCCAAATTACGTGATTTTTTGCTGAGCAACCCGCCGGCCAATCTGCGGACCCGCACACGGGTAGATGCTTATATTGATGCCCTGATCGATGAAATGATCCTGTTCAGTGCTTATTTTCAGCAACTGGAGCCGGGCTGGTCTGCCGACCCTGATTGTCAGCTGGTGGAGGCCGAGCAACTCTGGCTTGACCCCATGCGTGCCGAACAGGATGAAGACGTTGCCGCTCGCCGAATGGCGGGGGAGTGGGTAAGAGAGGTACAGCATCGTTTTGCCAACCAGGTAAACAAGGCGCTGGGCAAATTGCCGGTAGGGGATGGTGAGCACAGTGAGTGGATGAGCCGTGTTCATAAAAAACTGAATGCACTGCGGGAGGTGCTTGATGACTGAACCAAATACCCTGCTTATTTTGCCGCGGTTGCGCATTCAAAATGCCAATGCCATTTCCGGCAACCTGACCTGGGGCTTTCCGGCCATGACGGCCTTTGCTGGTCTGAGTCATGCGCTTGAACGCAAATGTGCTGACGCCGGCCTGAAAGTGGCTTTTCCAGGCATTGGCGTGGTGTGCCATCACCATGAAGCGCAAGTTACTCAGGGAGGGTATCAGCGGGCGTTTCACCTTACACGTAACCCCGTGGATAAAACCGGCAAAACCGCCGCCATTGTAGAGGAAGGGCGTATTCATCTGGAGATTAGCTTGATCCTGGAAGTGGATCTGCAGGATGAACCGCTAAATGACCAGACGGCATTTGCTCAACAAGTGGCAGACCTGGTTGCCACCCTGCGTGTGGCCGGTGGCACAGTGCAGCCAGCCTTGCCTGGCCAAAGGGTACATCAGCCCTGGCTGATTAACGTGGATGAAGCCGCAGACGTTCGTAAAAAGCAGCTGCGCCGTTTAACACGACAGCTGTTGCCCGGCTTTGCCCTGGTGCTGCGGGATGATCTGTTGCAGCAGCACCTTGAACTGAGGCAACAGCAAAATCCAGACGCCGATTTGCTTGACGCCTGGCTGGATCTGTCTCGCCTGAATCATGAATGCCGGCAAGTAGACGACAGTGTTGAATGGAGTATTCGGCGGGATCATCCGGGTTGGCTGGTGCCCGTTCCTATCGGGTTTGCCGCATTATCTGAGCTGTACGATGCCGGCACAGTGGACGCTGCCCGTGATCAGACTACCCCTTTCCGGTTTGTGGAAGGGCTGTACTCCATCGGGCAATGGCTCAGCCCCCACCGTTTTGAGCGCTTTAACGATTATCTCTGGTATGTGGACAATGGTCTTGATACCGGCACTTACCGTTTGAATAACGATTATTCCCTGAACCTGCAAGACAAGGAGTTTTGAACATGGCCAAGCAAGATACTTTGAAAACTGCATCCGTACTGGCGTTTGAGCGCAAGCTGGATGTGTCTGATGCGCTGATGTTTGCGGGCAACTGGGAAGAGCGAGACCAGACGAGCAACTGGCAGCCTGTGGAAGTACGTGAAAAGTCTGTACGCGGCACCATTTCCAACCGCTTGAAGACCAAAGATCAGGATCCGGCTAAGCTGGATGCGGCCATTGAAAACCCCAACCTTCAGACCGTGGATGTGGCGACTCTCCCCGCAAATGCTGACACCCTGATGGTGAAATTCACGCTGCGTGTATTGGCGGGAGCCGGTATCCCTTCTGCCTGTAACAATGCAGATTATCAGGACAAGCTGACCGAAGTGATTAAGGAGTATGTGCAGCAACATGGTTTTGCGCCGCTGGCACAACGTTACGCCTGTAACCTCGCTAATGCCCGGTTTCTGTGGCGTAACCGGGTTGGAGCAGAACAGGTGGAAGTGCAAGTCTCCAGACTTAAACAGGGTAAGCATGAACAGGTATGGAATTTTGATGCTCACAGCTACTCTCTGCGCAACTTTGAGGAAGCTGGCAACAATCCCGCAGGTTTACAAGAGCTGGCGCAGCATATTGAGCTGGGTCTGGCCAATGAACAGCATGTATTACTGGAAGTGACCGCTTTTGCACGTCTGGGTGCCGGCCAGGAAGTGTTTCCGTCTCAGGAGCTGATCCTTGACAAAGGCAAGAGTGACAAGAGTCGTACTCTTTATCAGGTGCAAAGTATTGCCGGCATTCATTCCCAGAAAATCGGCAATGCGCTGCGTACCATCGACACCTGGTATCCGCAGGATGAAAATGTGCCGCTGGGCCCTATTGCCGTTGAACCTTATGGCTCGGTGACCACACAAGGCAAGGCTTATCGTCAGCCCAAGGCCAAAGCCGACTTTTATAACCTGCTGGATAACTGGGTGCTGAAGGACAAGGTACCGGCAGAAGGGGATCAGCATTTTGTTATGGCCACCCTGATCCGTGGCGGGGTGTTCGGGGAGGCGGGTTAATATGGATACCTATCTTGAAATCAGGTTGCTGCCGGATCCTGAGTTTTCGCAGCATTTTTTGATGGGAGCTTTGTTCGGAAAGTTGCACCGTGCGTTGGTTGAACTGAAAGCCAACAATATCGGCCTCAGTTTTCCGGATTACAGTCTTGCTCCCCGAGGTCTGGGAGAACGACTTCGGTTGCATGGAACCAAGCAGGCGCTGTCAGTTCTGATGGAGCAGCACTGGCTGAAAGGCATGAGCGATCATGTGCAATGCTCGGAAGTTTTACCTGTGCCGAATAATGCTCAGTTCCGAACCGTGTCACGACGGCAGTTTAAAACCAGCAGTGAGCGTTTGCGCCGCCGCCGAATGAAACGCAAAGGTGAAACTTATGAGCAAGCGGCAGAAGCAATTCCCCGCCATGTAGAACGTTCACCGGAGCTACCCTATGTGCAATTGCGCAGCCAGAGCACCGGACAGAACTTTCACTTGTTTATTGAGCAGGGAAAGCTGTTGGCTCAGCCTCAAAAAGCAACCTTCAGCAGCTATGGGTTAAGCTCTATGGCAACCGTGCCCTGGTTCTGACCCTTTTTTCTGGCTAAAAAACTAACTCAACTAAATCAATCACTTACTTTGCCCCAGAATAAAAGGGGCAAAGGATGATTCATAGACATTGTTCTTTAACAATCAGGACGTTACAGTTTTTAATGTCTAGTTCGCTGCCGCACAGGCAGCTCAGAAACCATCCGCTCCCTGTGATGCGCATTGGCTGCTGTTCGCTGCCGCACAGGCAGCTCAGAAATGGTTCCAAGCTGGCGCAGCAGTTGCCTTACCGTTCGCTGCCGCACAGGCAGCTCAGAAAAGCGGGGCGGCGGTCTGGCACTTGGCATACATGTTCGCTGCCGCACAGGCAGCTCAGAAAGTGGGCCAAGGGGCTGTTCAGGCCACACAGGTGTTCGCTGCCGCACAGGCAGCTCAGAAAGGTCACCCTCGCGCCATGCACAAAGATGCCCTGTTCGCTGCCGCACAGGCAGCTCAGAAATTGGTTTGTCATTGCTGTGGGCAGTGCTCGCTGTTCGCTGCCGCACAGGCAGCTCAGAAAATAAGGCTAACCAGTGACGCAAGCACTAACGCGTTCGCTGCCGCACAGGCAGCTCAGAAATTGACTTCCGTAATGCTTAATCAGCTCTGATAGTTCGCTGCCGCACAGGCAGCTCAGAAAATGGAAGAAATGCAATCAGAGAACAAGCGCCTGTTCGCTGCCGCACAGGCAGCTCAGAAAAGCCGGCAGTTGCATATCGGGTTCGACAAAGAGTTCGCTGCCGCACAGGCAGCTCAGAAATTTGCGCTGAACGTTGCGGTTCCACGCGCCAGGTTCGCTGCCGCACAGGCAGCTCAGAAATGGCCGAACAGTGTTAGTTGATGACGCTCGACGTTCGCTGCCGCACAGGCAGCTCAGAAAATGGGGAAGGTGTGCGTTGTTGGGTGGAATACGTTCGCTGCCGCACAGGCAGCTCAGAAATCTTGAGAATAAGCCACAATGGTGTCAGTGGCGTTCGCTGCCGCACAGGCAGCTCAGAAAATGAGCAGAAACATAAACCGGCGGATCCAGCCGTTCGCTGCCGCACAGGCAGCTCAGAAAAACGGCGCGCGGCGCATCAAGAGCCAGTCGGCGTTCGCTGCCGCACAGGCAGCTCAGAAATGAGCGCTCGCCAGTCACAGACGCAGTTCTACGTTCGCTGCCGCACAGGCAGCTCAGAAAGATATGAAAAAAGACTTGGCCGTTGTGCTGACGTTCGCTGCCGCACAGGCAGCTCAGAAATCCTGCGCGATGCCGGGCATGTAACCGGCGAAGTTCGCTGCCGCACAGGCAGCTCAGAAAGGCAGGCAAAAGCAAGGGCTCTAGCCTCGTTGGTTCGCTGCCGCACAGGCAGCTCAGAAATGTGCCAAGTCGGATTCCATCTTGTTTAGCTCGTTCGCTGCCGCACAGGCAGCTCAGAAAGATAAGCGCTTGGTGCTGTTCGTTAAGATAATGTTCGCTGCCGCACAGGCAGCTCAGAAATTGAGGTAAACCCGGATCCGCAATGCGCCGCCGTTCGCTGCCGCACAGGCAGCTCAGAAAATGTTGGCGTGTGCATCGACAGTCAGCACGTTGTTCGCTGCCGCACAGGCAGCTCAGAAAATCGCCTTCCACGACTGAGCGCGGTCAATCCAGTTCGCTGCCGCACAGGCAGCTCAGAAAAGAACGGCGTACCCATGAGCACATCCGTTGAAGTTCGCTGCCGCACAGGCAGCTCAGAAATGACCGGCCAGACCAATATCGCGCGGGCGTATGTTCGCTGCCGCACAGGCAGCTCAGAAATTGGCGGTGTCCACTGTCATATTTTTAATGTCGTTCGCTGCCGCACAGGCAGCTCAGAAATGCCAGCGGCCGCCGTCAAAGGGCGGATTCATGTTCGCTGCCGCACAGGCAGCTCAGAAAAACGGCAGTGTGGATTTTTCCCTTGGCGTTGTGTTCGCTGCCGCACAGGCAGCTCAGAAATGAACATAGTGATTTTCCCACCAATGGTAAAAGTTCGCTGCCGCACAGGCAGCTCAGAAATAACAGCAACAAACAAAGCATTACGAACAACGGTTCGCTGCCGCACAGGCAGCTCAGAAAAGCACCCGCTCCCAGGGGCCAAACTTGCGGTAGTTCGCTGCCGCACAGGCAGCTCAGAAACGGCAGCACAGGATGCGCTCGAACTTGAGTCGGTTCGCTGCCGCACAGGCAGCTCAGAAATTGACGCTGAAAGACCAAGGCTTTTCAATCATGTTCGCTGCCGCACAGGCAGCTCAGAAATCATCGTCGCCGCAGCGATAAGGGTAATCATCGTTCGCTGCCGCACAGGCAGCTCAGAAAAAAGCCATCAGCCCGCCCTTCCGGTTCGTCGGGTTCGCTGCCGCACAGGCAGCTCAGAAATCATGGGCCAACGCGCAGAACGGCATCGCCAAGTTCGCTGCCGCACAGGCAGCTCAGAAAAGTTGCTTTTCCCAGCGGCAGAAATCACCGCGGTTCGCTGCCGCACAGGCAGCTCAGAAAGTGTGCTGTCACTGAGGTGTCGGGTTTCCCGCGTTCGCTGCCGCACAGGCAGCTCAGAAAAGCTGAACCTGCTGATTGACGCCATGACTGGCGTTCGCTGCCGCACAGGCAGCTCAGAAATGAAGTAGCGCCAGCTCGTCGTCGGTTAGGCCGTTCGCTGCCGCACAGGCAGCTCAGAAAAGCTCGCGGTAGTAGTCGATTGCCGCTTCAGCGTTCGCTGCCGCACAGGCAGCTCAGAAAGCTTCGGATCAGCTCACCGCGAGGGCCGCCAAGTTCGCTGCCGCACAGGCGGCTTAGAAACGTAAACGTTTACGGCCGCTGGCCCATCAATGATGATATGCAGTGAATCTGCCTCGCTCATTACCATTCCTCAGCTTTTCCCCGCCTGTTATAGTTTTCTTTTTTGTCTGAGTTTGCTTATGAATTGTCAGTTTCCCGCTATTGTCGAGTGTGCGGATACCCATGATTTTATTCATATTGCCGGGGCTTCCGTGCTTGATGAGCACCATTGGCATGAGGGTGACAGGCTTATCGACCGTGCCGGTGGTGTGCATGTTTTGTCGCAGAATCAGGCCGGCGGGCTGTACTGGCAGGGGGTGCCGGAGCTAGTATGTCTGCCGGAACTGAACGCCAGCCTGCGCCATTTTGCCGCCGGGCTGGGTATTTGCTGCATTCCCAAATTGACGGTGCGCTCTGCCGAGGAGGCGGTGGCGCTGGTGGTCTGGTTGGAAATGCAATAATCAACCGAGTGTTTTGATGATGCGTTTATTTTTGCGCTGTTGCTGTGTGGTGTTGTTGTTGGGGGTGTCTGCCTGTGGCTCGCAGAGCGATGCCAGTGCGCCGCCTTCAAAGCAGGGTTTGCTGCTGGGAGAGGGCAAGGCCTCTTATTATGGTGGCCGCCATCATGGCCGCAAAACCGCCAGCGGCGAGCGGTTTAATAAAAATGATCTTACCGCCGCCCATAAAACCTTGCCCTTTGGCACCCGGGTGAAGGTGACCAACCTGCGTAATAATCAGGTGGTGGTGGTGCGCATTAACGACAGAGGGCCTTATGCCCGCGGTCGGGTTATCGACTTGTCCGAGCAGGCCGCCCGTGAGGTGGGCATGATCAGGGCCGGTGTGGTGCCGGTGCGGCTGGAAATTCTGAAATAACCACTCGCTGCCGATAGGCCACGGAACTGGGCCAGTGTGCGGGCTGGGTGGGTGCCGGCTGGCCCGCTGCCAGCAGCCGGGCGGCATTTATCCAGCCGGCGTGGCCCACTGCCAGCACAGGCTCTGGGGGTAATTGGTCAAGCCAGTTTTTTGCCCGGGCAAACAGTTGTTGCAGGCTTTCTCCGCCGCGTGGGGCAAAGCCGGCAAAGTTGGCGCACCAGGCGTCAATCTCTTCTTTGCTGATGTCACTCCAGGGGCGTCCGTCCCAGTTGCCAAAGTGTATTTCTGCCAGTGCCGGTGTTACTCGCCATTGCCAGCCTTGTGTGGTCAACAGCCGGCCCACGCCGGCGGCGCGCTGCAGCGGGCTGGTGTAAATGATGTGTGGCAGCCTGTTTTTGCGGGCAAACCCCTGGATCTGATTAGCCAGCCGGCGCAGTTTGCGGGCCTGCACGGGGGCATCGGTGTGCCCCAGGCACAGCCCTTGCACCTTCACCGGTTTGGGATGACGCCAGATATATAGCGTCATAGCTGGGCGGCCAGACCGGCATAAATAGCCAGCTCTGCCAGCTGCTGAGTGGCTCCCAGACCATCACCGGTATAGCCGCCGAGCCGGCGTTTTAATAACCGGTACATATAGGCCGTGGCTGCCACAGCCAGCAGGCCCGCCAGCAAGAGTTGCACATGACTTAACTGAGGGCCAAGCCACCATAGCGGCGGCAGCAGCCAGAGGCTGGCCAGCCCCCATTGAAAGGGCGTGAGCTGCTGGGCCATGGGTTTGGCTTTGGCGTGCTCTACATCGCCGCCATAAGGCAGCAGGGTGATCAGGCTGATGCAGGCCAGCCGTGAGCCGCCGTGAGCCAGCACCAGTGCCGCCATGGCCAGGGCCGGGTTAAGGCTGGCCAGCAGGGTAATTTTAAGCAGCAGCGCCAGCACCAGTCCAAGAGTGCCAAAGGTGCCCAGGCGGGAGTCTTTCATGATAGTAAGCGCCCGCTCTTTGGTAAGGCCGCCGCCCAGACCGTCGCAGGTATCGGCCAGGCCGTCTTCATGAAAGGCACCGGTGATATAAATGCCGAACGCCGTGGCCAGCACGGCGGCGGGCAGTGGCCCGAACACCAGTTGCGCCGGCCAGTAAATCAGGGCACTGAGCGCGCCCACCAGCAGCCCCACTGCCGGAAAGTGCCGGCTGCTCTGGTGCAGCCAGTCGGGGTTAAAGTGCGTGAGCGCGGGCAGGGGCAGCCGGGTTAAAAACTGGGTGGCCACCAGCAGCAGGGTGAGTTCGTGTTTCATGTGTCGGCACCACTGACGCCGGCATCATCAAAACTGGCCATCTCGTTGAGGTAAGCACAGGCCGATTGCAGCAGTGGATAGGCCAGGGCGGCACCGCTGCCTTCGCCCAGTCGCATGTTCAGCTGCAGCAGTGGCTCTGCTTTTAATAACCGCAGCAGCTGGCGGTGGCCGGGCTCGGCAGACGCATGGCCAAACACCGCATAGTTGCGGGTGCCCGGTGCCAGTTGCTCTGCCACCAGTAGGGCCACGCCGGCAATAAAGCCGTCCATCAGTAACATGCGGCGTTCACTGGCGGCCTGGATCAGTGCGCCTGCCATCATGGCAATTTCCAGTCCGCCCAGAGCGGCCAGCGCCTGCAGGGGCGTATTGGCATCACTGTGGTGTTCCAGCACGGCCTGCAATACGCGGGTTTTATGGCTCAGACCCTGATCGTCAAGTCCGGTGCCGCGGCCGGTGCAGTCCGCTACCGGCAAGTTGCCCAGCCGTGCCAGCAACAGGCTGGCAGCCGAGGTGTTGCCTATGCCCATTTCACCCACCAGCAGCAGGTTGCCGGGCAGGTCACGCACCAGCGCCATGCCGGTGTGCAGGGCTTTACAGCATTCTGCCATGGTCATGGCGGGCTGATGCCGGCTGTTTTGGGTGCCTTTGCGAATTTTGCGGTCAATCAGTTGCGGGTGAGGGGCAAAGTCGGCATTCACGCCGGCGTCCACTACCTGCAGTGTCAGTTGGTGCTGCCTGGCAAACACATTAATGGCCGCGCCGCCCTGCAAAAAGTTATGCACCATTTGCGGAGTGACTTTCGCCGGAAAGGCCGAGATACCTTCGGCGGTCAGGCCGTGATCGGCGGCAAACACCAGCACCTGCGGCTGAATAATGGCGGGCGAGGTGGTTTGCTGAATCAGCCCCAGCTGTATGGCCAGGCTTTCCAGTAAGCCCAAAGATCCCGGCGGCTTGGTTTTGCTGTTAGTCTTGTGCTGAAGCTGCTGCTGTAACACCGGATTGGCTACGGGAGCAATGGCGGGCAAAGTAATCGGGTCTGAATGTGACATGGCGATGAGTACTTAACAATCAAGGACTCACATGCTATCAGATTGTAGAGTGAAAGCTGACTTTTTAGCGTGAGGCATTATGGACTCGGTTTCTCAAATGGCACTGGGTGCCGCTGTGGGTGTGGCGGCAATGGGGCGTCGCTCGGGCGTGGGCAAGGCAGCGCTGGCGGGGGCTTTTTTCGGTACCCTGCCCGATCTGGATGTGATCATTGATTATGGTGATCCCATCAGCAATATGACCAAGCACAGAGGCGCCAGCCATGCCTTGTTATACCTGACTCTGTGCGCCCCCTTGTTTGGCTGGCTGCTGTGCCGGCGTGGGGGCTGGCTGCCCTGGACTCTGGCCATCTGGCTGATTTTCATGACCCATGTGCTGATTGATTTTATGACCGTATATGGCACTCAGCTGGGGCAGCCGTTTACCGATTATCCTTTCGGGGCCGGCAGTGTGTTTATTATTGATCCTCTGTATACCCTGCCGCTGCTGGTGGGGTTGTGGTTTGCCCTGCGCCGCCGCCGTTTGCGGGCCAATCAGCTTGGTTTGCTGCTCAGCACTGTGTATCTGGGCTGGAGTCTGGTGGCTCAGGGCATGGCCGAGCACAGGGCCGGGGCGCTGCTGGCGGAACAAGGCATTCGCGCCGAGCGCCTGCTGGTCACGCCGGCCCCGCTGAATACGGTGCTGTGGCGGGTGCTGGCCATGACAGAAAATGGGTATTGGGAGGGGCATGTGTCTTTGCTGGATGACGAGCCCACGCCTTTTGTGTTTCAGCCCACCGATGCCGCCTTGCTGGGCGAGTGGCAGCATCAGCCTTATGTGGCGCGCATGATCTGGTTTACCAAGGGGTTTTTCCGCCTGAGTGAGCGGCACAATGAGCTGGTGATCACCGATCTGCGTATGGGGCAGGAGCCGGGATATGTGTTTAATTTTACGGTGGCCGAGCAAGACAGCAGCGGCCGCTGGCAGACCCTGAGTCAGCCCCGCCAGTTCAGTGAGGGCCACAGCCGCACACAGTTTGCCTGGTTGTGGCGGCGCACCCTGGGGCAGCCCATTATGCCATCGTTTAGCGCGGTAAGCCGGTAGTCAGCCGTCGTTGCGTGGTGTGCTTTCGCTGGCGGCAAACTGCTGGTGGCACAGGGTCTGGGCACCGGGCTGCAGATAGGGACGTAATATCGGCTCCATGCCTTTCAGCACCTGCACCGGCAGGGCCGAGGTAAAGCGGAAATTATCGGCCTGCTCGCCGGGCACATAGGCGGTGAGGGTACCAAAGTGGCGCTCGCCCAGATAAAACACAAAGGTGGCGGTGCGGTTGCGGGCCTGAGATTTTATCACCTGACCATAGCGGGTAACGGTTTCTATGCGGTTATCGCCGGTGCCGGTTTTGCCGCCCAGCACCAGCGGCGTGCCGTCATTCAGGCTGAAGCTGCCCTGCAGCCGGCGTGCCGTGCCGCCTTCCACCACCTGAGAAAGTGCTCCGCGCAGCGCCCGGGCCACTGCCACCGGCATGACTCGTGTGGCGCGCTGCATATCCGGGCCCAGATGCACTTCATAGGGAGTGTTGCTGGCAAAGTGCAGTGAGTTAATGCGTACTACCGGCAGGCGCACCCCGTCGTTGAGAATAATGCCAATCAGCTCTGCCAGGGCGGCAGGCCGGTCGCCGGAGCTGCCAATGGCGGAGGCCAGCGAAGGCACCAGCTGATCAAACGGAAAGCCCACCTGCTGCCAGCGCTCATGAATATCAGTAAATACTTCAATTTCCAGCATGGTGCGCATGCGGCTGTCACGGGCGCTGCGGTGGCGGGTTTTAAACAGCCAGCCATACACTTCCTGGCGTTGTTCGGCACTGGCATTGACCACATCGGTAAAGGTGGCGTCCGGGTGCTGGCGCAAATAGCTCAGCAGCCACAGCTCCAGCGGATGTTTGCGGGCAATATAACCCTGATCAGGCAGGCTCCAGGCACCGGGTCCGTGCTGATCATAGAGTTTTTCAATATGGCTGCTGGTGAGCTTGTGATCATAAGGCAGGCGCTCTCGCATAAAGGTGCTGAATTGCACCAGACTGGCTTCCGGCAACAAATAGCGGTGTGCCGCGGCCATGCGGCTGCGCAGAGGGCGCACACTGTCAAAAAATGCCGCCAGTTGTTGCTCGGTGGGTTTGCCCTGATATTTATTCCAGAACCGGCGCAAAAATACCGTGCCTTCCTTGTCGGCAAACTGGCGCAGGTAGGTCAGCCGCTGCGGATCCTTGTCGTCGGTCAGCAGTTGCGCCCGCTGTGGATCCTGATACAGGGAGTGACGTATCAGCTCGCGCATTAACCGAATAAAGGGCAGGTTAATGGACTCCCGCAGGGCTTCGGTCAGTGTGGGGCGGCGGTAATTATCTTCTTTGCGGAAGTTGGCAAAGGTATGCAGGCCGCCACCGGTAAAAAAGCGCTCGTGGGGGCTGGCAGAAAAGCGCCGCTCAAGCGCGTCGGCCAGCATATGTTCAAGGTTGCGCTCAGGATGGCGCATTAAATAGTCAATGGCCCAGTGGCTGAGCCGGTCGTTTTTGTGCGGTGCCAGCTCTTTCAGGGCCGGCAGGGTTTTGTTGCCGTGCAGCCGGTGCATGTCTGCCACCATTTGCAGATAGGTGGTCAGTACCCTGAGCTTGGCGGTGGAGCCCAGCTCCAGTTTGCTGCTGTCGTTAATATCAAAGGGCTGGCCGGTGTTGTCGGTTTGCACGCGCACATTAAAGCTGTGCTCGGTGCGTTCAAACAGGGTAAAGCTGTAACGCACGTCACCGGTTTTTTCCGGAGACAGCAGCCGTTTGCCATAAAGGCCAATTTCCCGGGCTGTGTCCGGGTTGGCCAGCGAGGTTAAATAGTGACTGACCTTTTGCTGCAGCTCGGCATTGAGGGTGGTTTGCGCGCTCAGATCAAGCCGGTCCAGCTGGTAATAGCCAAGCCCCAGCAATCCGGCCAGCCGCCCCCGGGAGGCATACAGCAGTTTATTGCCTTCCACTCTGTGTTGCACCGGCTCTGTGGTGAAATTACGAAACTGCAGCCGTTGCTCAAGGGCGGCATCGCGCAGCGCCGGTGCAATCAGCCCGGCGTCTGCCTGCAGTCGTAAATAACTGTCGGTCGTGGCTTCCAGCTCGTTACGGCCGGCAAACAAATAATAAGACGGCCGGCGGTGCGCCACCATCAGGGCCACTACCCGACGCAGGGCAAGCCCGCGCTCTGCCAGAGTAAAGCCGGTGCCGGTGGCCGGGTTCAGCAGCCTGTTAACCTGCTCAGGGCTGGTATTGAACCAGATCCACAGGCCGTCACCCAAACCATGCACTTCACCATGGCCCGGTGCCGCGGCCAGTGGCACTGAGTTCAGATAAGCCAGTGCCACTTGTTTGCGGGCGGCCAGGGTTTCCGGCCCCATCTGATAGGCGCGCACACTGGCCGAGACCATCTGGCGCAGTTTTTCCTGAGCCGAGTGAGTCAGCCCGCCCGGTGAATGCCGGTATTTTTCAATTTGGGTGGCCAGGGTACTGCCGCCGGATGAATCGTCCTGCAGCTCCATGGCTCTGCCTACCTGCGACAGGGCCGCTTTCATAAAGCGCGGCCAGTCAACCGCCGGGTTAGCCAGCGGCTGGCTGTTGTCGAGCAGGGCACGGTTTTCAATAAACAGCAGGGTATTAATAATCTGTGGCGCTATCTCATCAAAGTTCGCGAACTGATAGGCAGGATAGGCGTGCTCATAAATCGGCTCTGCCCGGCAGTCACCCAGGGTCAGTCCGGCATGGGTTTTTTCGGTATAGGGCACATAAAAGCCACGCTTGCTGTAGTTGAGCAGAGCGTTGGAAAAACGGGTTTGCTGTTCTACTACAAAATGTTGCTGCTGCAGGCGGTTAATCAGCCCAGGCAGCTGAGTGTATCCCAGGCGCTCATTAAAGGGGCCGGCATCAGGAAAGGTAACGGCGGAGCTTGGTCCCGGTGCCAGCTGCCAGGTGAGGGTGGCGGCATAGCGGGACAGCTCGCGGCTTTGCAGCCGTGACGTGTGCAGTTCGTAAGCAACCGCCGCCGCCAGCGCTGCCAGCAGCATGAATATCAATAACCTGATCAGCCAGCGCCAGCGGCGTTGGGTAGCGGAGCTGCCCGCGGACGGCTGATCCTTCGGCTGGTCCTGAGCGGGTTTAGTGTGCGGTATCACATCCATAATCTGCCTCTGCGCCCCCTTTCAGGGGTTCTTATTTATACAGTTTAGCTGCACTACCAAGGTTTGTTCATTACTACCACACAATGCGGGGTTTTCAAATGGTTTCAATCGGTTAGCATAGGGGCTTTGAGGCAGCGGAAAGGGACTGCGTGAACCGGATTTTAATGTTGATCATGCTGCTGGTGCCTGCTGCCGGTGCACAGGCAGGCACAGCCGTGTTTGCCGGCGGCAGCTTTTGGGTCATGGAAGCTCTGTTCAGTGGCCGGCCCGGCATTGCCGGTGTTGAACCCGGCTGGATGCAGGGTGATATTCGTCAGCCCCGGCGGCAGGTGGTGCGGGTGACCTATGATCAAAGCAAGCTGACCTATGGTGACTTGCTCAATCTGTACTGGCAGGCGGTAGACAGCCGGGACGCGAAGGGACAGTTTTGTGATCGTGGTCAGGAATACAGCCCGGCCATCTTTGTACAGGGCTCATTACAGTTAAAGTGGGCGAGACAAAGCAGGGCCCGATTGTTGCTGGAGCAAAATCAGCCACTGGCAGTACGCATTTTACCGGTGGGCCGGTTTGAGCCGGCAGAGCCCCGGCATCATGCCTTTGCGCAGCAGCACTCCTTGCTGTATTTCGCCTATCGTCAGGTGTGTGGCTACTCGAACGGCACCAAAATTAGCATGCAACCCTTGTTAAGCGATCTTCCGCCAGCCACTGAAGAATGACATCGGCAATGTGGCGGGGCTGATTAAGCGCAAGCAGGGGCACGGGCGCGCTGACGGCACTGCTGTCGGTAGCCACGGCAAGAATATGTGGATCATGCCGGCACAGCAGGGGTTTGCCATGAGCAGGGCGATGGATTTCCAGCTTGGTAAAGGGCTCATCCCGAAAGCCTTCAACCAGGATTAAATCCAGCCCGGGCTTGTGCAGCAGAGCCAGTGACTGCTGCAACGACGGCTCGTTACCGGCCGGATATTCCTGTGTGAGAATGCTGCGCCTGGGGCCGGCCAGCAAGGTCTGAGCGGCACCGGCGTGGCGCAGTTCATAGCTGTCTTTACCCGGGCTATCCTGCTCTACATCGTGATGGGTGTGTTTGATCAGAGCCAGGTTGAGCCCCTGCTCTGTTAACAATGGCAGCACCGCTTTCAGCAGCGTGGTTTTTCCGCTGCCGCTGAACCCGGCAATGCCCAGCATGGGGCAGCTTGTTGAAGCGAAAGACATTTTATACTCCGAAGAAATTGAGTCAGCGCACAGTGTGCCATGCTCAGAGCACTACGCCGATGCACAGGATCAATCATTGATGAATAATAAAGCGGGTGGCGCCATGAACGCATTATTTACCGGACTGACCGCGCTGATGCTGCTCAGTATGCCGGCCAGAGCCGACGACATTGATCTGCGTTTGCGCGGCCTGGACGGTGAGCTGAAAGACAACACGCAGATTTATCTGAATCAGCTGCCAGCCATCAAGGTCGAACAGCTGTCCCGTTTTCGTAATGAAATTATCACCGCCGTGACCGACAGTCTGCAGGCCCTGGGCTATTACAACCCGGAGATCGCGCTGCAGCAGAGCCCTGACAATCCTGACAGGGTGACCGTGCAGGTGAATGCCGGCGAGCCGGTGCGCATCAGCACGCTGACCGTGACGCTGAACGGAGACGCTCAGCAGGATCCGGCGTTTGCCAGGCTGCAGCAGAACTTTGCCATTAAAGAAGGCGATGTGCTGCACCATAATCGCTATGAGCAGGCCAAAGGCAGCCTGCTGAGCCTGGCATTACGCCGGGGGTATTTTGATGCGGCTTATCAGCTGAGTCAGGTGCGGGTGAGGCCCTGGGACAAGGCTGCCGATGTGATCCTTGATTTTAATTCCGGCCCCCGTTATTACTTTGGCGAGCTGCAAATAGACTCTGACAGGCCCGCTGATCGGCTGGTGAAGCCGCTGGTGAACATTCATCCCGGTGATCCCTATCACGCGACACAACTGGCAGAGCTGAGCCGCTCCTTGTCTTCTACCCGTTACTTCAAGCAGGTAGAAGTGCTGCCCCGGGTGTCGGAGGCCGACGACGAAAACAGAGTGCCTTTGTCTGTGCTGCTGAAAGCCCGCGCCGATAACGAAGTGGAGCTGGGCCTTGGTTATTCTACCGATGAAGGCCCCAGAGCCTCGGTTAACTGGGAAAAGCCCTGGATCAACAGTCTGGGCCACAGTCTGAGTACCAACCTGAAAATATCAGCCCCCTCACAAGACGTGACCCTGGTTTATAAGATCCCCCGCGGCCATCCGCTGGAAGAGTATTACACCATTCAGGGCGGCTATCAGCGTCTGGATCAGGATGACACCGAAAGTGATCGTCTGGTGGCCGGTGTGCACCGCTGGAACATTGATGAAAATGACTGGACCCGGGACGTGTTTCTGCGTGCCGAGTATGAGTCTTATACCCAGGGTAAGCAGGAAGACTCCAGCTTTTTGCTGATCCCCGGCATCAGCTACAGCCGCACGCGGGTTCGTGGCGATCTGGACCCTTATTGGGGTGACAGCCAAAGCGTGACTTTTGAGCTTTCCGAGCCCTGGTGGGGATCGGATACCCGCTTTGTGCGTGTTTGGGGGCGCAGCAAATGGCTGAGAACCCTGACAGAAGATCATCGCGTGCTGGCGCGGGCCGAGCAGGGAGCTGTGTGGGTGGATGAGGTGCAGGATCTGCCGCCTTCGCTGCGCTTTTTTACCGGTGGTGATACCACGGTGCGCGGCTACAGCTATCAGTCTATTACTCCTGTCGATGCCAACGGTGACCGGCTGGGGGCCAAGTACGCCACTGCACTCAGCCTGGAATATGACTACCGGTTTGCCCCCAAGTGGCGGCTGGCCACCTTTGTGGATGGTGGTACCGCCACCAACGACTACCGTGACGACTGGAAAATCGGCACCGGCCTGGGCGTGCGCTGGCTGACGCCGGTAGGGCCGGTGCGGCTGGATCTGGCGTTTGCCGTGACTGAAGAAGACACGCCCTGGCGTCTGCACTTTACTCTTGGACCGGAATTATGATGCGACTGAAAAAGCTGCTGCTCGGGCTGTTTATTACACTGTGCGTGCTGCTGATGCTGCTGGCCGGGTTATTATTGACGCATGCGGGTAACCAATGGCTGTGGAGTCTGGCCAAAAAGCAGGTGCCCGGATTGCAGGGCACCATGGAGTCTGGCCAGTTGATGAGCGGCTGGCATTTTTCCGAGCTGGCCTATGAGCAGGACTCACTGGCTTTTCGGGCCAGTGAGATCCGTCTGGACTGGCAGCTGGGCAAGGTGCTGGACGGTCGTTTCTGGGTGCGGCGGCTGGCAGCGGCTGATATAGCAGTGGAAATCCGGGATTTGGCGGAAAGTGAGCCCGCGCCCGAGAGTGGGCCCATGACCAGCCTGAGCCCGCCGCTGACCATCGATCTGGATGAGGTGGTTGCCGACAGGGTCAGCATTACCTTACCCGGTCAGCAGATTGGCTGGCAAAGCCTGAAAGTGGCGGCCCACTGGAATAACGACGGCATGGTGATCACAGGCCCGCAAATGAGCGGCCTGCGCATTGAAATGACAGCGCCTGATAACACGGACACAGCCACATCACCGGCTGCGCCTCGTCAGGAGATTGAACTGCCGGAAATTGTGTTGCCGTTCCCGGTGAATATTGAACAGCTGGAATTAACCGACAGCGCCATCGTGCAAAACGGCCAGACCCAGGCGTTTCGCCGGCTGGCGGTGGCACTGCAAGGCGAGGGCAGTGTGGTGCGGCTGGCGCAGCTTGAGCTGGCCCATGCGTTTGCTGATGTCAGCCTGACTGCCGATGTAACCCTGAGCGGAGACTACCCGCTGACAGCAGCGCTGAATGCCAGCGTGCACGAGCCGCTGCTTGATGGCCAGCTTAACGGCCAGAAGGTGTCTCTCGACCTGAGCGACAGTCTGGCCAGCCTGGTCGCTGAACTGAGGTTGGAAGGGCCGGTAACGGCCAGTGCCAGTGTAAAGGCCGAACCTCTTAAGCCCGAGTTGCCGCTCAATGTGCTGCTCAGCTGGCAACAATTGGGCTGGCCCCTGTCCGGGCCGGAATGGAAGCTGGATGACGGCCGGCTGGAGCTTGCCGGCGCGCTGGAAGATTATCGGCTCAGCGTTAACACCACGGCCAGCGGCCCGGGAGTGTTGCCGCTGGGGCTCAGCCTTGAAGCCGGCGGGAATTTACAACAGGCGCGCATTGACCCCTTTACTGTGACCTTGCCTGAGGGCAATACCCGTCTCTCCGGCGAGCTGGACTGGAGTAAAGGCGTACGCTGGCAGGGTGATCTGGTGCTGAACGGAGTGGATCCGTCGGCTTTTGCCGAGGGCTTTGAAGGGCAGCTGAACGGGACCATTGCCAGTCGTTTTGTGCTGGAAGGCAGCCAGTGGCAGCTGAATGCCAGCTCGAATGTGACCGGCATTTTGCGCAACCATCCGCTGTCGCTTACCGGTGCCGTGGATCTTAATCAGGATCTGGAAGGCGAGATTGATAATCTGGCCCTCACCAACGGCAATAACCGCCTGACAGCCAGCGGCCGCATCGACAGCAACTGGAACCTGAAAGGTAATCTGAACGCGCCCAGACTGGCTGTTTATGCACCCGGGCTGTTTGGGGATGTGAACGGTAATTTTGCCGTCACCGGACCGCGCAAAACGCCCGGCATCAAGGCCGGCTTTACCAGTCAACAGGCGGGCTTTAACGACGCCAAAGTCAGCCAGCTTGCTTTGCAGGCCAATGTAACCCTGGGTGATGATCCCGCCGGTGAACTGGTCCTGACCGTTAATGAGCTGAATGCCGGCGGCATGGCATTTAACAATCTGGCGGTGAATGCCGGCGGTAATAAGGCCTCGCACCGGCTTAGCGTAACTGCTGACGGTGAGCCGCTGGCGGTGGATGTGGCGCTGAGTGGCAGCCTGAACGACGCCGGCTGGCGCGGCCAGCTGCAGCAGGCCGGACTGAACACGCCGCTGGATGACTGGTCTGCGGCAGTGCCGGTGGCGCTGGCCTGGCGTAATAATGACGGCCGTTTTACTGCGGCTGCTCATTGCTGGCGCTCCCTTGATGCGGCCGTGTGTTTTGATGAAATTAACGCCAGTGCGCAGGCTGGCAGGGCCGGATTAAGCATTCGCGACTTTGATCTGGCCCGGCTGGCGGCGTTCTTTCCGGAAGGATTTGCCTGGGAAGCGGTGCTAGAAGGTCGGGTGAATGCCAGCTGGAAAGCCGGCGAGGCACCGCGGGTCAATGCCGATATCGGCACTAATGCGGGTGTGTTTGTCAGCGGAGATACCCGCCTTGGCTATGAGCAGCTGCGGTTACAGAGTGAAGTGGTGAATAACCGGCTTATCAGCAGCCTTAGCTTTAACTCAGAGCCACTGGGCCAGCTTAGGCTGAATGCCAATGTAAACCGCCTGGACGGTGCCCGCAATCTGGAGGGAAATCTGCGCATTACCGACCTCAGGCTGAACTGGCTGGCACCCTTGCTGCCAGAGGTGGCCAGGCTCGAAGGCGCACTGGAAGGGGATGTGCGGCTGGCCGGTACACTGAGCAACCCCATGATGTATGGCGATATTGCGCTTAACGGTGGTGAGGTGGATACCTATTCCGATATGGTGGTGGTACGCGATTTGACCACCCGGCTGTCGGTGCAGGGCAACCGCGCCGCCATAGACGGCCGCCTGCTGGTGGGTAAAGGACCGCTCACCATTGAGGGGGAGCTGGACTGGAGCACCATGCCGGTTAACGGCGAAATACGGCTGAAAGGCAATGAGCTGGAAGCTGGCTATCCGGGCATGGGGCGGGTAAGAGTCAGCCCGGATTTACAGATTTCTCTGGGGGAGCAGGCCAGGGTGCGCGGCGAAATCTTTATTCCCTGGGCGCGTATTCAGGTAAAAGAGTTGCCGGAAAGCGCCGTATCCAAATCGTCCGACGTGGTCATAGTGCAGCCGTCGGGAGTGATTCCTGAAACCGGCCCCGCACTGCCGCTGGATATTCGGCTTAGCGTACGCTTTGGCGATAATGTACGGTTGCAGGCGTTTGGCCTGAATACGTTGCTGGCCGGTCAGCTCAGGGTGGTACAGCCGCCGGGCCGGATTATGCGCGGTAATGGTGAGATCCGTCTGGAAGAGGGCAAGTTCAAGGCTTATGGCCAGAACCTGGTGATCCGTGACGGCAGCATTTTGTTCAGCGGCCCGCTTGATCAGCCCAACCTGAGAGTGGAGGCCATTCGCAACCCCACCAGCATGTCGGACAGCAGCATAGTGGTGGGCGTGCGGGTAACCGGCAATGCCTCTCAGCCTGAGCTGAAAGTATTCTCGGAGCCGGGCATGCCTCAGGCCGAGCAGCTGTCCTGGCTGTTGCGTGGCCGAGGTCTGGAAGGCGGCGACGGCAGTGACGGTAACGCCCTGGTGCAGTCCATGCTGCTGGGTGCCGGTGTGGGTAAGGTAGGCGGCCTGGTAACAGGCGTGGGTGAGGCTCTGGGCTTTCAGGATGTGGCGGTAGACACCAGCGGCTCCGGTGAAAGCACAGAGGTGAATATCAGTGCCTATGTGCTGCCCGGCCTGCAAATTGGTTATGGCGTGGGAGTGTTTTCTTCCATTGGTGAGCTGCGCCTGCGTTATGAGCTGATCCCCCGGTTGTATCTGCAGGCCACCAGCGGCCTGAGTCAGGCGATTGATGTGTTTTACAAGTTCGAGTTCTGACCAACCCCACCCTGACCCTCCCCTTAAAAAGGGGAGGGAACCGGTTTTACTCCTCCCCCTTTTCAAGGGGGAGGCTGTGAAGGGGGTTAAAACACAGCGCCGGTTTTTGCCGGTGCGCTGATGCAGTACTCATGCTTTTTGGCATTGTCTTGGTTAAAGTAGAGCATCTGAAATTGCCAACCGGCTGTGAGTGTCTTTTCCGTTGATGATGTCTGTGCAATTGCAAAAACAAGAGCAACTGGCGCGCCTGATGCTGATGTGCATGGGCGTGCTGACTCTGTTTGGCATGCACCTGTATTTGCCCCACCTGTTTGGCACCGGACTGCAGCTGCCCTTTAATATTGCCGGCTGGCTCTTTGTCGGGCTGATGACCACTCTGGGGCTGTGGCACTGGCACCAGCGGCGTTTGCTCACCAGCCGTTTCTGGCTGGGAGTCATGGCAGCCAGCCTGTTGCTGTGGCTGCCGTTCTTTTACTGGCATAACAACTCGGTAGCAGGCCAGGCACTGCCGCGCATGCTGGGGCTGACCGGCGGCCTGCTGTTTTATCTGGCGTTGCAGCAATGTCGTTTTAATGAGCGCGGCCGGCGCTGGCTGCTCTATGGGTTGCTGCTGGCCGTCAGTGTGGAAATGCTGCTTGGGCTGGTGCAGTTTTTTGTGCTGGAGCCCGGTAATATTTTTAACTACAACACTGATGTACGCTCGCCTTACGGTATTTTTCAGCATCGCAATGTCATGGCCAGCTTTGTGGCGACCGGCATGGTACTGGCGGTGTATTTGTGGCTGAACGAAGCCAAGTCGCCCTGGCGTCGGTTTTTATTTAAATCCTGCTGGTTTGCTGCTGTGCTGGCCGCCGGGGCCATGCTGATAGTGCTGCTGCAGTCCCGGGCCGGTCAGCTTGGGCTCTTGCTGGGGCTGTTACTGTTGTTACCGTTGCTGTGGCAAAGTTTGTTGCGCACCCGCTCCAAGCGGTTACTGGCCAGTCTGTTGCTAATTCCGCTGGGCATTGCGCTTGGTGTATTCGGGCTGGATATGTTCGATATGAGCAAACGCAGCCTGAATATTTACACTCAGATAGACGGCCGTTTTGATATTTATGCCCATGGCCTGCGCATGTGGCTGGCACAACCCCTTGACGGTTATGGCTATGGCAGTTTTGAGTCGGCGTTCTACCGCACCTATGCCGACTGGCGGGAAGCCACACCGGGTGCCCAGCCGCTGTTTACGGAAATGGGACACCCGCACAATGAGTTTTTGCTCTGGGCTATTGAAGGCGGACTGGCACCCGTGCTGGGGCTGATTATCATGATTTGGCTGGTGATAAGGTTGCTGGCTCAGGTGCCCTTTGTGCAGGCGCTGGCCTGGGTGGGTATGCTGATGCCGGTGTTTGTGCACAGCCAGACCGAGTTTCCGGTTTATCACTCGCTGCCACACTGGTTAATGATTCTGGTGTTGTTATATGTGATTGATGCCGGGCACGGCAAACGGGTTATGCTGCCGGCACCGCCTCCCTGGAGCCGCTGGCCGGTGCGGGCCTGGGGGCTGGGGGTGATGTTGTTTATGGCCACCGGGCTTGTCGCCAGCCAGCAAATCACTGCCTACGCTCATGCCAAGGAGCGTGATCCGGCGGCGCTTGAGCGAGTGATTAATCCGCTTGTCTGGCATGACAGAACGGCGTTTTACCGGCATCAGGCGAGGCTTGAACAAGCCATGCTGGCCTTTGACCGGCAGGCGCTGCTGGATTACGCCAGCTGGGCCAGGCGTTTTCTGCAGCACACGCCGAGGGCGGGCATTTATTATAATGCCTATCTGGCACTGATGCAGGCGGGAGAAGAGCAAAGGGCCGAGCAAGTGCTGGCAACGGCAAGAAAGCTGTATCCCAATGTGGTGTTGCTGCGGCAAGGCAGCATAAACCGGGCCCTGACTCACCTGCAGCAGCTGAATACGGGAATGAGCCGGGCCCGGCTGAATGACTTTGTGCCTTTGTATGACAATTTACGCCCTGCCATTGGGGGCGCTTATTAGCCCTGTGCCGGGGTCATGTTATAGCCGGTAAAGCCGTGTGCACCTTCCAGCTGGCTGACGGTAATATTCTGTTGTGACCAGTCGATGGTTTTGCCGGTGGCGGCATAGAGGGTGTCGTTGATGTTGTCGGGAGTCAGCTCGGGCTGATGCTCGGCACGGCCGCCGGGCAGATAAATGGTGCCGTTGGAGAAGTCTACCGCAAAGGCAATGACCCCCGGCACCAGAAAGAACAGCAGACCCACGCCATCAGCAATGGCCACCACGGGGTCAATGCGGCCGCTGCGCTGGCCCTTGCGCTCCGGATAAAAAATGGTGCCGCAGGCAGCCAGCTGGGTAGTGAGTATGCCGGCCAGCGCCAGTACCATGGTTTTTTTTCTGAGTGTTGTCATAACGACTCCTTGAATGGAAGTAACCACAAGAGTGTATATAACAATACGGTGATCTGAATCCCGTTGCTGCTGGCACCGGACAAAGGCTGGCGAATAAAACTCACCAATGCAAAAAGCCCACCGTAAGGTGGGCTTTTTGAGGATGATTTGGTCGGCGTGAGAGGATTTGAACCTCCGACCCCTGACACCCCATGACAGTGCGCTACCAGGCTGCGCTACACGCCGAGACGTCATTCGTGATGACGGAGCGCATAATAGGAAAGCTGCCCGGTGCTGTCAATACGAATTCGTGCGTCAACAGATCAACTGCTGCTAATTTGTACGTTTATGGCGTTCAGTATCAATGGCTTAGTCATTCACTTGTGAGTATGACAGGCTATAATATCCGCTCTGCCGCATTGGCCGGCAGGCCACCCACTGAAGGAGACAGGCAATGGCAGAAGAGACCATTTTCAGCAAGATCATTCGCAAGGAAATTCCCGCCGACATTCTGTATCAGGATGAGCTGGTCACGGCCTTTCGCGATATCTCTCCCAAAGCACCCACCCATATTCTGATTATTCCCAATGCGGTGATCCCGACGGTAAATGACGTGACAGCCGAGCATGAGCAGGCACTGGGCCGGTTGTTTACCGTGGCCCGCAAGCTGGCGGCTGATGCCGGTATCGCTGAAGACGGTTATCGTCTGCTGGTAAATTGTAACCGCCATGGTGGCCAGGAGGTGTATCATATTCACATGCATCTGCTGGGTGGTCGCCCGTTGGGGCCCATGCTGGCACAATAAGGAGCTGACATGACTGCTTTTCGTATTGCGACGCTGGCCTCTGCCGTGCTGGCGCTTACTGCCTGTTCGTTGCCCAACCCCTATTCGTCCCAGCCGGCACCGGTCACCCCGGCCACGCCCGAGCCGGTGCGCCCGCCGGTGGTGACGCCGCCGCCGGCCCCGCCGGTGATTGACTTGCCAGCGCCGCCGCCGGCCCCCATGCCGGAAGCCAATAATGCCACCCTGCAACAGCTGGCAGATAACCTGGCGGCCCGGCTGCGCGCCAGTGCGGCCATTAACGAAGTCACCGGCCCCGTTTTGCTTGACGATATTCGTAATGAGGCCGGCAGCCCGGTCGATACCCGCGGCCTGACCGAGCGTCTGCAGGGGCAGCTGAGCGGCTCCCTTAACTTTATTACCGGCCCTGAAGTAAACAGTTTGCGTCAACAGCTGGCTTATCAGAGCGGCCGCGCCGATATTGCCTCGCTGGTGCGTCTTGGCAAGCAGAGCGGAGCCGGCTATCTGCTTTCCGGCAGTCTGAACCGGGCCGGCAGCGGCTTTAAACTGCAGGCCCAGCTGATGGAGCTTGCCAGCGGCGAAGTGCTGTGGTCCGACAGCGTCAGTGGACGCTGAGACGCTGCTGCCTTGCCTGCCGGCCAGGTGGCGCGGCAGGCTGACTCCGTTAACAGGCGGACTGACCAACCGCTGCTTTCATCTGGCCACAGGGCAAGGACAGTTCTGGTTGCGACTGGGGTGTGAACAGCCAGCGCGACTGGGCATTAACCGCCACCATGAGCTGACTGCCCACCGTATTGCGGCAAATGCCGGCCTGGCCCCGATCATTCGGTTTGCCTACCCTGAGGCGGGCATATTGATCCTGGACTGGCTGAATGAGCCGGACTGGCGTACTGAGCCCGGATCGACCGGCGTGCTGATGCGGCAAGCAGCAAGGCTGCATGGTCTTGCTCCGCCGGCGCTGCCAGCCCTGGAATTATCCGAACGGGTGCGGTTTTATACAAAACAACTGACACACATACCACACTGGCTGACGCCGGTGCTGAGTGCTTTTTGTCGTCCGGCACTGAACCCGCGTTTTACGCCTGTGCTGTGTCATTGTGATTTAACCGCCGGCAATTTGATGGGGCAGCGACCCTGGCTGCTGGACTGGGAATATGCGGCGCTGGCAGATCCGGCCTTTGAGCTGGCAGTGATTGCGGACGACAGAAACCTGAATAATGACGAGTGCGCTGCCATGCTGGCCCACTATCAGGCTGCCGGCGGCAGCATGAGCCTGAGCAGGCTGCAGGCACGGTTGCCCTGGGTGCATTTGCTGACCCTGCTGTGGGCGCTGGTGCAGCATCAGCATACCGGCGAAGCGGAGTATGCCGCCCGGGTGCAGACTGCCCGCAACAAGTTAATGTTTTTTCTGTAATAAGTTATTTCAATACGGCCGCAGGGCGGCCCCGGAGCAAACATGGGACCTTTTCTTCTTGATGTAAACGGCTGCGAGCTGGATGCCGAAGAGCGTGAGCTGCTGGCCCACCCCAGTGTGGGCGGGGTGATATTTTTCGCCAGGAATTATCATGATCGCAACCAGCTCAGCGCCCTGGTCAAGGCCATTCGGGCGGTAAAGCCCGGTCTGCTGCTCACCGTGGATCATGAAGGCGGCCGGGTGCAGCGTTTTCGCGACGGCTTTTTTAAGCTGCCCGCTCCGGGCAGACTGGTGCAAGTAGCTCAACCCCAGCGGCAGCAGGTGTTGCAGGATGCGGGCTGGGTGATGGCCGCCGAGCTGCTGGCTCATGATATTGATCTCAGCTTTGCGCCCGTGCTGGATCTGGAGCGGGGCAGCGAAGTGATTGGGGATCGCAGTTTTGGCCGGGATCCGCAACCGGTGATTGAACATGCCACGGCTTATATTGCCGGCATGAAAGAAGCCGGTATGGCGGCGGTGGCCAAGCACTTTCCCGGCCATGGCAGTGTGCGTGCCGACTCCCACAAAGAAAGCCCGGTAGACGAGCGCGCGCTTGCCGACATAGAGCAGGCCGACATGGTGCCGTTCAAAACCCTGATTGCACAAGGTGCCATTCAGGGCGTGATGCCGGCCCATGTGATTTATGCACAGGTGAATGACAAGCCTGCCGGTTTTTCCGGGTTCTGGCTGAAACAGGTACTGCGCCGTCAGCTTGGTTTTAACGGACTCATTTTCAGTGACGATCTCACCATGGAAGGGGCTGCCGTGGCCGGCGGCTATGCCGAGCGCGCCGCCCAGGCGCTGGCGGCGGGCTGCGATCTGCTGCTGGCCTGCAACAACCGGGCGGGAGCAATCAGCATTATTGACAGTCTGCCGCATCACCTGCAGCGGGACCTGTCTTCATTGCGCAAGAAAGACAATGCCGGCCCGGCTCACCTCTATTCCAGCCGGCGCTGGCGCGAGGCCACCGACCGGCTGCAGCGCATTCAGCAATAGTTATTTTTATGTAAAAATAAAGTTGTGAATTCAGCGACAGCTTTTACAATGGTGCACGCCTCGGCCGGGGCGTCACCTGTAAGAATCTTCCGCTATGGCTCTGGCATAGCAGCAGGTTTTTATCTTCACGAGGTTAACGAATGAAACGCATCATAGTAGTGGGCGGCGGTGCCGGCGGGCTGGAGCTGGTGACCAAACTGGGCCGCCAGCTTGGCCGCAAGGGCAAGGCAGAAGTGATTCTGGTAGACCGCAACCGTACCCATTTATGGAAACCTCTGTTGCACGAAGTGGCCACCGGTGCCATGGACACCGGTATGGACGGCCTCAGCTATCGCTCTCAGGCTCATAACCATGGTTTCAGTTTTCATCTGGGCACACTGACGGATATTGACCGTGACGCAAAGCTGATCAAGCTGGCTCCGTTGTATGACGATCACGGCAAGCAGGTAGTGGGGGAGCGCACCCTGAATTACGACACGCTGGTGATGGCGCTGGGATCCGTGTCCAATGACTTTGGCACCAAAGGGGTGAGCGAGCACTGTATTTTCCTCGACAGCCCCCAGCAGGCAGAGCGTTTTCACGATGAGCTGATGAATCGCTTTCTGCAATATGCCGAAAGCGACACCGTGGATGAAAAAGTGGATATTGCCATTGTAGGCGGCGGTGCCACCGGGGTGGAGCTGTCTGCCGAGCTGTTTAATGCGGTGGAGCACCTGAGTGCCTACGGCTTTAAAAAACTGAACCGCAACTGCCTGCGGCTGACCCTGGTGGAAGCGGGCCCGCGCATTCTGCCGGCACTGCCCGAGCGTATTTCTGCCATGGCACATAAAGAGCTGCGCGAGCTGGGGGTGGACGTAAGAGTGGGCACCATGGTGGTGGAAGCCACCAACAAGGGGCTGAAAACCAAAACCGACGAGCTGATCCCGGCCGATTTGATGGTGTGGGCCGCGGGCATTAAAGCGCCGGACTTTATGAAAGACATTGCCGGGCTGGAAACCAACCGCATCAATCAGCTGGCGGTAAAAGACACGCTGCAAACCACCCGGGATGACAGCATTTTCGTGATTGGTGACTGTGCCTTTTGCCTGCAGGCCGACGGCAAGCCGGTGCCGCCCCGGGCCCAGTCTGCCCACCAGATGGCCAGCCTGGCCTTTGATAATATTGTGGCCAGCCTGAACGGCAAGCCGCTTAAGCCTTATGTGTATAAAGACCACGGCTCTCTGGTTAACCTGAGCCGCTATTCTACTGTGGGATCCCTGATGGGTAATCTGATGCGCGGCTCCATGATGGTGGAAGGCCGCATTGCCCGCACCGTGTATGTGTCACTGTACCGCATGCATCAGGTTGCCTTGCACGGTTATACCCGCACCGGCCTGATGATGCTGGTGGGCCGTATTAACCGTTTTTTGCGGCCGCGGCTGAAGCTGCACTAAGGAAACCGATTAATGAGTAATGAGCAACATCGCGAGCAGATAAAAGCCGAGCGCCATCAGCAACGGCAGCAAAAAGTAAAAGAAGCAGTGGATGCCAAAGTGGCCGCGGCCACCGACGAGCGGGGTGTGCTGATGGTGATCACCGGCAACGGCAAGGGCAAGAGCACTGCCGGCTTTGGCACAGTGGCGCGGGCCGTAGGACATGGCAAAAAAGCCGCCGTGGTACAGTTTATTAAAGGTGGCTGGGACTGCGGTGAGCGCAATCTGCTGCAACAGGCGGGTGTGCCCTTTGTGGTTATGAACACCGGCTTTACCTGGGAAACCCAGAACCGGGAACAGGATATAACCGCCTGTGAGCAAACCTGGGAGCCGGCAGAAAAAATGCTGGCCGACCCAGGTATTGATCTGGTGCTGCTGGACGAGCTGACCTATATGGTGGCTTATCACTACCTTGATCTGGACCGGGTGCTGACAGCGTTAAAAAATCGGCCTGAGCATCAGCATGTGGTGATCACCGGCAGGGGCTGCCACAGAGCCATTATTGAACTGGCCGATACGGTCAGCGAGGTGCAGTCGGTCAAGCACGCCTTTGAAGCCGGCGTAAAAGCACAGGCAGGATTTGATTACTGAGAGTAAACATGGAAAAACTATTTGAAAAGTTAATGTATGCCTCCCGGTGGATTATGGCCCCCATTTATCTGGGGCTGAGCCTGGTGTTACTGGCTCTGGGTATTAAATTTTTCCAGGAAATATTTCATATTCTGCCCAATGTGCTGGAAATGAAAGAAGTGGACCTGGTGCTGGTGACCTTGTCGCTGATCGATATAACCCTGGTGGGTGGATTAATCATCATGGTGATGTTTTCGGGCTACGAAAACTTCGTGTCACAGCTTGATGTGGATGAAGGCGACGATAAGCTGGGCTGGCTGGGAAAGCTGGACGCAGGATCGCTCAAGAATAAAGTTGCAGCTTCTATCGTAGCTATTTCATCTATTCATCTGCTGAAGGTGTTTATGAATACCGAAAATATTGCCAACGATAAAATACAGTGGTATCTGCTTATTCATATTACGTTTGTGCTGTCTGCTTTTGCCATGGGATATCTCGATAAATTAACCCGCAAAGACAAGTAAATATCATCTGCCGCTCAGGGTGAGCGGCTATTTTCCCGCTTCATCAGCACAAAGGTGAGGTACATTTTGGTGGGCAGAGACAGGATCATGCCAAAGGCTACACAGCCGGCGCTGATCAGAATACCGGTGATACCAAGCTGCTCCATATAATGACTGTTATGCAGATATATGCCTGTCAGGATCAGGCAAACACCAATGATCATGGCAGTTTTCAGCACTCTGATTAATCGTTTGTCGGTCATACCGGCTCCTGCATCTGGCTGTTACCTTACAGCCTAGTACACAGCAGCCGGAGCCGGATTGACGCAGATCAGCCGATGGTTTTTGCCACACTGCGAATATGCGCGGCCAGAGCCGCGAGTTCGTCGTCGTTGGCCCTGTGGCTGTCGTGGGAAGACAAATACCCTTCATATTGCTCAAAGTACTTTTCCCGCACCGACTCTATGGCCTGAAACGCCGAATTACTGCCGGTGCCATGCATGGGAAACAGCTTGCTGTGCAGGTGATCCACGCCATAGCCTTCAAAAAACAGGCCGGTACGGGCCACATCATCAAAGGATTGATCCAGCAGCCGCGCCACCCGCTTGGTGGCAACAATGAGTTTGCTCAGCACCTCGTCGGGGGCGTCAAAGGCATAGCTGGGATGATGCGCTTTGGGGATCACCACGGTAAAGCCTTTGGTATTGGGAAAAATAGATAAGAACGCCAGATGTTCGTCGTCTTCCCATACTTTATGGCAGGGTGCCTTGCCGGCAACAATATCGCAGAAAATACAGCTCATTAATCACGTTTCCTTGGTTATTGCTTATCGTTAAGCCAGCTCAGGTAGCCTTGCATAAACTGCTCAAGCCGCTGTTGATGATCGGCACTTTTCAGTTCGCCGTTGTCATCAAAGGCGGTGTGGGCAGAGGCCAGCAGATAATCGGGCTCCAGATAAACCGGCGACAGAGTGGCGGCCAGCACACTGCGCAGGTGCATTTGCGCCCGGGCACCGCCAAGGGCACTCATGGAGGCACTGAGCACGGCGCAGGGCTTGTGTGTAAGAACGGAATTAAAAGCCGGCCGCGAGGCCCAGTCGAGGGTGTTTTTCAGTACGCCGGATATGCTGTAGTTATATTCCGGCGTGGCCAGCACCAGGCCATCGGCCTGGGCAATGGCATCCAGCAGCGCCTGCACCGCTGCGGGCTTGACGTCGCCGTCCAGATCACCGTTATAGAGCGGCACTTCAGAAATATCGAACAGCTTGAGCTCAACACCTTCGTTTGCTGCTACCCCGGCCGCTACCTTCAACAGCTGCGTATTCAGCGAGCCGGCCCGCAAACTGCCGCTTATGCCTAATAGTTTCATGGTTTCTCCTGCTATTTTATGAGTAAATCGAATGCACAGTGATAAGCGTAGACAGTAACAGGGTAACGAATCAATAGCGATTCATGCCATGAAAGATGCCACCAAACACAGCACCCAGAATGGCAAATATGATGGAAAGAATAATAAATGCAGGAATGGAAGCAATGGCAAATTTAACCATAAATACTACCATTGACATAAAGGGCATTTTAATGTCTGTAACAATAATTTCCTGCTTGTTGTTTTCCATTCTTTTCTCCTTTTATAAAAACGATATGACGTTAGCCAAGTTCCTGAGTGACCCGTTTGAGCGTATCAGGATTAATATGCAGTTTGAATGAATTTGAAGCAGCTTCAACTGTGACCGCGACCACAATGCCTGCAAGCATTTTTATAAAGCTGATGGAAAGTTCCAATGTTAACCTTGAGCTGGTTTCAGTTAATCATTTTTAACGCGATATATGGTGCAAGATTAAATGTTGAAATTGCGATTTTATAGAGCGTTAAATACTGAAAGTACAGGCGAGGCAGACCTGATTCTGACACTCCCATTATCCTGCTGTGAATATGGGAGATCTGCGTTCTGAACAAGATGAGCAGCAGTGATGTAGCCGTCAGGAAACCGATATTAATGACGGAGCACCAACCCAAAAATGATACTAGCTGTTCAATTGACATAAACCCAGCCCTCAACCTTGCCTGTCTGCTTAAGCAACAGTGTATACATAATAGCATTCACCCACGCTACCGCCCGGACGTTTCAGGCCGCCATTCCTGCTCCCACGGTGTTCAAATGTATCCATTCTGGCCGCTGGGAGAAAGAAGGGCAATCGCAAAAAGGAAAAAGTGCGGTGCAAAACGCTTGGGTGGTGGTTTTGTGGGCGGTTGGGGTTGTATGTGAAGTCTGGTCGGAGCCTCCAGGGAGGGATTCACGGCGTGTCGCTGGAGTGGTTACGGTGCCCGACGATTTTGCACGGATTGTCAGACACCTTGCTGTGCTTCAGGTTACGGCGTGGTAATCAGTCTTCGCCCACACCGCGCAGCAGGCGGCGAATGTAGAGCCAGAGCAGCAGGGCGATAAAGGGCACGGATATGCTCAGGCCCGCTTCCATCAGATGGCGGTGCTCTTCGTTTTCTACCAGGTTACGCAGGGTGCGATCAATCAGATCAAAGGCATAGTAGGTGACCACGATAATGGAGAAGCTTTCCAGTTTGGCCTGTAGCCGCAGTTGTTCGCCGGCGCGTTTGGTGAGGCTGCTGAGCATGTCGCGGTTTTGCTGCTCTACCGACAGATCCACCTGAGAACGCACCAGTTGGGTGGTGCGGGCCAGCCGGCGGGAAAGCTGCTCGATGCGCTGGCCGGCAGCGCGGCAGGTGCGGGTGGCGGGGTCCAGCCGCCGATCCATAAACTGCTCCACGGTCTGGCGGCCTTCTATGCGGGTTTCCCGTAGCTCGGCAATGCGCTTGTTTACCAGGGTAAAGTAGGCCTCCGCCGCCGAGAAGCGGTTGGAGGTCTGGGCCGACAGGGTTTCCAGCCGCTCGGCCAGATCCATTAATTGAGGCAGCAGCACGGAAGGCTCTTCTGAAGACACCCGGGTCGACAGCTCCACCAGCTCGGTTTCCAGCTGGTTAATATCGGGCACTACCTTGTTGGCCAGCGGCAGTGCCAGCAGCGCAGCGTGGCGGTAGGTTTCAATTTCGCAAATGCGCTGCAGCAGGCGACCGGCCTGGCGCAATTGCAGGCCGTGATCTTCCACCAGCACTCTGACCATGCCGGTATCTTCCCGTGGGTAGAAGTCGGTCCAGATCTGGCCCACCTTCGACATGACCATGGAGCTGTTGACCTGATTTTCGCCAAAGTGCTGCTCCAGCCAGCTGGTCTCGTCGGCACCGGCCTCGTGATCCCGGAACAGGATGTCAGCACCACATAAAAAACGCCCGGGGGCGGTTTCCAGCCAGGCCGGTGGCAGCTGTGGCAGCTCAAGAGTGTTAAGCGCGGTGAGCGTCAGGGTATAAAACTCATGGTGGGCTTCAAAGCGCAGCGCCAGCTGTTCGTTTTCTCCCTGCCAGAAGCGGGATTTACTGATGGTTTCAGTCAGCTTGAGCTGTTGGGTGAGCTGATGAATGCTGTCTCTCAGTGCTTCCAGCGGCGTGTCGTCATACATCACCGCCAGGTGGCGCATCGCCAGCGGCGCCTGCAACATCTGAAAGGGCCTGGCGTGTACCTCGGCAATAATCTGCTCCCGCAAAGGGTGACTGCGCATTAATACTCCTTTATGTGCTGTCAGTCTTGTGGAGCGTAATTTAACAGAATTTTGTGACAGGGCTCTGGTTTTTTGAGCATTAACCCCACCCCAGCCCTCCCCTTAAAAAGGGGAGGGAGCCTCTTTACGATGTTCCCCTTAAAAAGGGGAGGCGACCCATACGCTCCTCACCCTTTTTAAGGGGGAGGCCGGGAGGGGGTTGGCCCATTCCCTACTCCCTCAAGTTTTCAGCCAGCTCTCTGGGGTAGCCCCGGGCTTCGGCGAGTTGTATGGCAGTGGCCTCTACTTCGGCGGCAGTTTGCCGGCTGACCAGTGTAATTTCCGGGCTGAGCGGGACCGTGTGGTTCAGCCAGCCCAGTTCGGTGAGCTTGCCCACAATACGGTCGGCGGCGGTGAGTGCCGAGCTTGCCTTTACAATTTCTACCCGGGCGTAGTGGTGCCCTTCAAAGGACACATCGGCGGCGCGCAGTCTGGGATCGCTGCCCGGAATTTGCTGAGCACCAAACAGCGGTTTGCCGGTGGGGGTGGCGCGGGCAAAGTCGGGCAGCAGTCGCGCCATATGCTCAATGGCACGCTGGGTGCGTGTTCGGGCTTCATCGGCGTTCCAGCCTTCGTTCAGTTGCTGGCGATAGGCCTCCGGCAGGCGCGGCTGGGCGCTGTGCGCGGGGTTAGCCACCAGACCGTTCTTGAACAGAGTAATGGCGTCGGTCATGCCGTGCAGCTGAAACAGGCCATTGGGGTAGGGGGTTAACTGGGCCATGCCCTGGGGCGTGCCGCGCTCGCCGTGAAAAATCACCTCGGGCCAGTGGGCAGACACAGGCCAGCGGGCCAGATAGGCGGCCTTGTATTCCACCAGCCGCTCACGACGATAGCCGGCCATATCATCCACCAGACCGGTACGAAAGCCGCAGGCGTTTACCAGAAAGTCCACTTCATCCATGCATTCGCCCTTTGGCCCCACGCTTTGCACCAGCCAGCTGCATTCACGCTGCTCAAGCCGAGTGGCACGGGTATTCAGGCGCAGATCACACAAAGGGGAACGGGTTAACGCAAGAGTGGCGGTGGCGGCCATGCGAAACAGGCTCCAGCCGTATTCCTGCACCAGAATAAGCGGAAACTTGAGGGTGTCGGCATTCAGCTGGTGCGCCAGCGGGATCATCCAGTCGTCATGGCACTCGGCACGGACCGGCAGAGGCCGCTTTGCCAGCGCTTCGAATTCTTCGCGCTCATAGCAGCGGTAATAATCACCGGGCTCGCCCAGCATCTTGTTAGCCGGGTTTTCAGTGACCAGCCGCTGATATTCCCGCGCCACCTGGCGCAGCCGGGGCAGCAGGGCGTTCGGGTTGCCGGCATCGGTCACCGGTACCGCAATCACGGTGGGGCGGCGGTTAATGCTGTGAGGATAGGCCCGCACCGAGTCGATGGACTGGCGCAGCAGGGTCAGACACTGCTGATCGCTGATCTCCCGGTACAGGTTGCCCCCTGCATGCAAATGGCAGAACGGCGGCCCGTTTACCAGGCTGGTGCTGCTTTCCAGCAGCAGGGTGTGAATGCCCATGTCGGTGAGGCGCAGTGCCACTGTGGCACCGGCAATGCCGCCACCCAGAATGCCCACCCGAAGCGGGCGCTGGGCATAAGCGGCGCAGGATTCTGTGTTCATCAATTTTGCGCGGGAAACCCCGTCCTTTTAGGGCGGGGAGGGATAGCACGGCGGCGTCAGCCGCCCCTGTTCCCGCCTCTCCTTTTAATCTGGCTATTTATACAGTGGTTTACTAAACTAAGCGCATGACGAAACGCGCCTATAAATATCGGTTTTACCCAACTCCCGAACAGGCTGAGCTGCTGGCGCAGACCTTCGGCTGTGTGCGTTTTGTCTATAACGCCATACTGCGCTGGCGTACCGATGCTTT
>NZ_JAWJBK010000024.1:0-161960 GCF_032842915.1 Oceanimonas sp. CAM02 | reverse complement strand
ATTAACGCCGCGACCAACATTAAAGCCGTCGGGCTGGCGGTGTTAGCCCTTGGAGAGAATGTAAGCGGCATGGGGCCAGTCTCCGTGTCCGGTTCTCGGTGAATTGGGAATCCCCTTCCTTTAGGGAGGGGAGCAGTCAATCTGGCGGTGCAGACCCTGGCCATTATTCTGCTGGGCTACTTTGTGATGTTCCGGCTGATGGGCCGTAACTATGATGCTGCCGTGCTTTGTGCCGGCTTTGTGGGTCATGGTCTGGGCGCCACTCCCAATGCGGTGGCCAATATGGGTGCTGTGTGCGATCGTTATCGGGTTTTCTCCCACAAGGCCTTTATTGTGGCGCCGTACTGATCGATATCGTGGCCATTCCGGCCATTACCTGGTGCCTGAACGTGTTTGGCTGAGTCCGGGTTTGAGCGTTAAAAAAGGCCGATGCATTGCGTCGGCCTTTTTTTGTACCTGAAATTATTGCTGGCGCTGGCGCAGAAACGCCGGAATATCCAGACCTTCCTGCAGCGGCTGTTCTGCTGGCTGGCCGGGCTGATGCTGAGATTGCTGCACCGGCGCTATGGTTTCTTTTGGCGGCTGAATACCGGTGGCGATCATAGTGACCTGAATGCTGTCGGTTAAGTCCGGATCCAGGGTAATGCCCGATACCACAGTGGCATCTTCACCCACGCTTTCTGCCACGCGATCACCAATTTTCTGAAAATCGTCCAGGCCAATATCGGCAGATGCCACCACGTTAAGCAGCACGCCCCGGGCCCGCTCCAGCTCTACTTTTTCCAGCAGCGGATTATTCAGTGCCTGCAGAGTGGCTTCTTCTACCTTGTTTTCACCGCTGGCCAGGCCAATGCCCATCACCGCCTTGCCCTGCTGGCTCATAATGGTGCGCACATCGGCAAAGTCGATATTAATCAGGCCGGTCTGACCAATGATGTCCGCCAGACCACGCACCGCATTCTGAATCACCTTGCTGCTTTCAGAAAAGGCCTTAATCAGCGGGGTGCGGGCACCCAATACCCGCAGCAGGTAGTCGTTGGGCAGTACCAGCAGGGCATCGGTGTGTTCTGCCAGGGTTTCCAGGCCATCTTCCGCCGCCTTGGCGCGCTTTTTGCCTTCAAAGCCAAAGGGGCGGGTGACAATGGCCACCGTCATTATGTTCATTTCCCGGGCCAGCTGAGCCACCACAGGAGCCGCACCCGTGCCGGTGCCGCCACCCATGCCGGCAGTAATAAAGCATAGATCCGCGCCTTGCAGACGGGCACGAATATCGGCTTCGCTTTCTACTGCGGCCTTGCGGCCGGTTTCGGCCTCGGCACCGGCACCCAGACCACGGGTCAGTTCACGGCCCAGCTGCAGAATTTCTACCCGGCTTTGCTGCAGAGCTTTGGCATCCGTATTCATGGCAATGGTGCTGACGTGGGCCGGCAACTGGTGATCGGCCAGCAGGTTGACGGTATTACCGCCACAGCCGCCCACACCCACTACGCTGATGCGAATGGTGTCGCAGTCGGGTTCGGCGGGCTCAAAAAAAATCTGATCCATCCTGGTCTCCGTGAAAAAACAAAGGGCTGAACCAGTCAGCCCTTATCATCGGTATGGGTGCCGTTATTTGGCGGACTTCAGTGACTCCGGTGCCAGTATTTCTACCTTACCGCCCATATCAGTCAGCCAGCGGCGAAATTCGGGAGAATCTTTTACATCGGTTTCCACCATCATGCTTTGCTTGTCATAACGGGTCAATCGCGGATTGTGGCCCGGAATGGTGTCTTCCAGCAGCGGCCGGCCCGTATTGGCAATACGGCCAACAAAATGGATGGTTTCTGCCTCTTCCTGGTAGCCTTTTTCCCGCACCAGCTTGTGCGTGCTGAACTCACGGGGCTGGGTAACCGGCCGGCTGGTCAGTTCAACATCCTTGATGTGTTCAAAAGGAATGCCGTAAATCTTGGGGTCCATGTCGGTCATGGTGCACAGCAGCATGGTGCCGTCTTTACGGCTGACAATGCCCAGCGGGTTGACCTGCTCATAACGCAGCCACACGGTGCGGCCCTTGATCTGGCGCTTGATTTCAGCGGTGAATTTGCGGCCACGCCACAGGGCATCGCGAATAGTGGTGGCGCGGCGCATTTCCGGGCTGCCGGCAAACGGCTTGGGCAGCTGCACCACGTTTTCCATCCAGCGACCGGCCAGCTCGCTCTGGCTGTCGTTAATAACCTGAGTCGCCTTGTCGATAATGGGCGTCAGTTCGGTCAGTACACTGGCAGGCAGCAGGTCGGCGGCCTGGTCGTTCCAGGTTTTCAGTGCCATGGCCAGGCCCAGCGGCATAAAGTTGGCGAAGTCGTTCAAACCATTGCGTTCGAAACACCAGCCGTGGGGTTTGCTGCGATCATCGGAAGTGAGATCAAACAGGCCCATGCCCGACATTTCTTCCAGATCCCGCTGTACGGTCCGCAGGCTTACCTGAATTCCTTCTTCTTCCAGTTTTTCTTGCAGCTGGCGTGCGGTCAGCTTGTATGGACGGTAGGGAACACAGCGCGCCAGGGTCAGTTGTCTCAGCAGTTTCTTACTCATGGTGATGCCCTCTTGCTTGGGATGATTGTATCCTAGGCAGTAGGTGTGACAAGTTTTGACGCATGTTTTTCGTGAGTGAGTGTCGCCATTTTTCTACAGTCGCCATTTTTTGGTCTGATCCTGACGCTGAGCGAGACTTGCCGGAATAGGGTTTTGGTCCTATAACCTTTTGATATTGATATAACTTTCAGGTCTCGTTATGCGTCTTTTAGTGTTGCTGCTGTTGTTCTGGGGAGGTCAGGCTTGGTCCGGATTGGAACCCTTGACGCCATTAAAAAAAGCAAATTATTTGTCGTTGCCCGATAGTCGTGACATTGACCACTACCTGTTCACCCTGGCCGAACACAGCGACCGGGCTCGTATGGTTCACATTGGCACCTCTGCCGGTGGCCGTCCGGTTCATGCCCTGCTGATGTCCTCTTCACCGGCCTTTATGCGGCATTACCGGCCCGAGCCCGGCAAGGCCACAGTGCTGGTGCTGGCGGCTCAGCACGGCAACGAGCCTGCCGGTGCCGAAGCGGTACAGCAGCTGGCACAGGAGCTGACTCTGGGCCGGCATGAGGCTTTGCTGAAGCGGCTGAATCTGGTGCTGGTGGCCATGGCCAATCCTGATGGCCGGGATCTGTCCCGCCGCCACAATGCCAACGACGAAAACACCAACATCGACTATGTGGCGCTGAATGCCGGTGAGACCCGGCTGCTGGTCAATACGTTGCAGCGTTTTGATCCGGATCTGGTATATGACGCCCATGAGTCGGGGATCTGGAAGCGGGTACTGACCAGAGAGCAGGGCTGGCTGACCGATGTGGAAGTACAGTTTGAGGTAGGCAATAACCCCAATATCGATGCGCGCCTGCAGGATTATACCGCCGGTTTTCTGCTGCCGGCACTGATCAGCAAGGTCAGCGAAGCCGGCGTCAGGGCCGAGGCTTACCGGGGGGAAATTACGCAGCTGGGGCAGCGGGTGGCCCGGGGGGGCCTGGGCATTACCAATCTGCGTAACTATGCGGCCATGCAGGGGCGGGTGTCTGTACTGGTAGAAAGCCGGCTGGATAATAAAAGCGGCAGTTATGCCACACCGCGTAATATTGCCGAACGGGTACGCAAGCAACATCTGGCACTGCTGAGCCTGTTGCAGCTGGCTGCCACTGACAGCCGGCGGCTGATGGCAGTGTCGCGTCAGGCTCGTGCACAGTGGCAGTCTGCCAGCGCGGATCGCTCCCTGAGCATGGATGTGCACTTTGCCCGTAATCATGCCGAGCCCGAGGTGAGGCTGCCACTGGTCAGACTCAGCAGCGGTGAGCGCCGTTATCATGAGTTTGTCAATTACAACGCCATCGTGGCCGGGGAGCAGGTATTGTTGCCGCCAGCCTATGCCATCACCCGGGAACGTGAACGAATGGCTCGCTGGCTTGAACGGCATCATATTCGCTTTATGACGTTACGGGCACCTCAAGACGTCCGGGCCGAGCGCATCCTGATAGAGGCGCTGCAGCCACAGCCCAGAATAAAGCCGGGTGTCAGAGAAAAATGGCGGGTACAGGCGCGTACTGAAGCCGGTGAGCTGAGGCTGGGGCCGGGAGATATACTGGTCCCCATGGATCAACCCCTGGGGCCGCTGGCGGCAATGATGCTGGATCCGCGCTCAGCCAACGCCCTGTATCAGGAAGCAGGCTGGCGCTGGCTGAAGCCGGGGCCGTTTCCGGTGTTTCCGGTTAACCCCGGCAAAGCGCGTTACAGCACCAGCCAGGACAGTGGTGACTTGGTGACTGCCGCACCATAGATGTAGGAAAAAATAGCAATGGAAGCGAGCGCAGCCATCAGACGCTGGCCGCGGGTTTTGCCGCGTTTGATGGCAATGGTGCCCACTATGATGTAGAGCACCAGGCCAATAATTTTGGCTGCCAGCCAGGGGCTGTTCTCAAGGGGGTTGAACTTAAGGCTGACCGCCAGCCAGATGCCAAATATCAGCAGCAGGGTGTCGTTGATATGAGGCAAAATCTTCAGCAGCTTGTTGTTGATGCGGGCGGGAGAGGGGACCGCCAGCCAGGCTCTCAGCATAAACAGCACTATGCTGATAATGGCAAACATCATGTGTGCATGCTTAAGGGCAAGATAAGACATATTGGCTCCGGAGTTATACTTTATAAAGTGGTAAGCATAACCGTTTGACGCCGGTCTGAATACCGACAACAGGCGACCCGAAGACCGAGCTTTGCTAGTCTGGTGGCGGGTCATTCAACACAGGAAAGCATGATGAAAAAAAGCTTGATGAGTCTGGCACTGCTGCTGTCCGGGCCTGCGCTGGCAGCACCTGCAGCACTTCCTTCGGTTACCGTATACAAGTCACCTACCTGTGGCTGCTGTGAAGACTGGGTAGAGCACATGCGCGAGTCCGGCTTTGACGTGACCAGCGTAGACACCAATTATATGGAATCGGTGAAGGTGCGGGCCGGTGTCAAACCGTCTTTGGCGTCCTGCCACACCGCTCAGGTTGGTGGCTATGTGATTGAAGGGCATGTGCCGGCACATGATGTAAAGCAGCTGCTGCAGAACCAGCCAGAGCATCGCGGCCTGACCATTCCGGGCATGCCCCAGAGTGCACCGGGCATGGATATTCCCGGCACCCCCTATGAAGTACTGGGTTTTGACGCACAGGGCAACACAGCGGTATTCAGTCGCTATCCTGGCTAGTGTCGTCGGGCTCAAAGGCAATAAAGCGCCGGCCCCGGAACACCAGGGTGCCGGTGCTGTTCAGCAGCAGCTGCTCATAGAGAAGCTCGCTTACTTGGAATTCCTGTTCCTGGTCTCCCGGGCGCGCCCGGAAGCTGACATAGAACTGTTGTCGCTGAGCCGGCAGTTCAGTTTCCTCCTTGGAGGTGCGCCCCATAAACTGCTTTATATGCTTGCCACTGACCGTAACCCTGATGCTGTGCTCAGGCTGAGTATGATCATAAAAGCGCTGATAAAGCCGCCTTCCGAGCACCAAAAAAGCAATTACGACAATGCCCCAAAGCACCAATTTATCCATTTACGGTTTCCCCCTGTTACTGGATTTAGCTTAAGAGCTGAGCGGAGTAGTGCAAGGAGTTTGGCATGATGAAATGGCTGTTGCCGGTTTTATTGCTGAGTTTACCTGCGGCGGCGGCTTTGCCCGCCGGCATTGAACTGACGGCGCAGATGGAACGAGCAGTAGTACCAGCCTGCCCTAAAGAACGAGCTCACTCACTCAGGCTGCACTGGCACAATGGTAAAGTCACCGGCACGCTGGCATATCTGGGTCTGGATCTGGGGTGTTCCCGTAGTGGTAATACCGGCGCACAAGGTGAAGGAGATGCCCTTTCTGTGCTGCTGACCCTGCCGCCGGTCGATTTTGCCATTGATCAGTTAACGCTGCATTTACCTGGCCGGACCCTTAATGGTCCGGCTAGGTTGCGCCATCATAATGGCGACATCATGATTGACTGGCAGGCTGAAGGCAGCCCGCTTGCTATCGTGTTGACGCCGGATCAGGGCGGCTGGCGCTGGCGCGGTATCCTGCCCGGCAGCCTGCTACTGCCGGCACTGAAACAGCCGGTGAGTATGCAGGGCAGCTGGCAGCCCGGGCAAGGGCTGCGGTTGAATGCAGAGACGGGGTTGCCTGCCCCGCTGAGCGGCCGGCTGCAACTGGACGCACAGCTGCATACCGGTGAGGATGGCTGGTTTTGGGATCCCGGCTCACGGTTGCATATAAACCGGCTCAACTGGCAGCACTTGCAGCTCGACGAGCTGATGCTGCAGCCTGCGGCGGCTTTGCCCCTGGGCGGTATTGGCCGGTGGGAGCTGAGCTGGCAGGGCGGCCGCTGGCAACAGCAGGCACTGCCCCAGGCACAGCTGGCTTTGCTGCTTAACAGTTATGAACACGGCAGCGCGGAACTGATATTGTCACCGCAGTTGCAAGTAAAGGCTAACTGGCGCTGGCAGCAGGGGCTGGCCCTTGAGCTGCCTGAACAGAGGTTGTCGCTGGCCGCTGGCCTGGCCTGGCTGAACCGCTGGCTGGCGCTGCCTGATGTAGACGTGGAGCAAGGGCAACTGGTATTGGCGCTGCAATCAGCCAATGTACTGAGTGCTGCTCAGCCGCTGATATTACTGGCGCGGCTTGAAGATGGCCGGCTGAGCCGGGGAGAGCTGAGCGCCACTGGCGTGAGCGGCCAGCTCGCCGGTCGCTGGCAGCAGGGACGGCTGAGATTGAATGCCGGCAGCGGTCTGACCATAGAGGCGTTGAGTACCGGTGTGCCCGTCACTAATATTCACGCTGCATTAAGCTGGCGTAATAACAGGCCCTGGCTGTCAGGGCTTACCGCCAATGTGCTGGAAGGCCGGCTGGCATTGTCGCCAATGCCATTAAGTGCTCACTTACAGGGTGAGCTGCATATTCAGGATGTATCGCTGGCCAGTCTGTTGAATTTGACCACAGTGTCGGGACTGACTGGTGACGGCCGTTTGCATGGCCGGCTGCCCTTTGTATTTGATGGTGCTGTCAGTGTTCATAACGGTCGTCTCTGGAGCCATAACGGCTGGGTGTCTTATCAGGCCGGTGAGGCGCTGCGTGATTCTGCCGCAGACAATATGTCGTTAGCGCTTACCCTGGGCATGCTGGAAGATTTACGTTACCAGCGTCTTAGCGCCGACATGACCATGGCTGTTGACGGTGAGGCGGTGATCATGACGCGGTTGCAGGGCCGGGCTCCGGTAGGCGAGCGAATGCACCCGGTTAACTTCAATTACCGCCATCAGGAAAACCTGTTACAGTTGCTGCAGAGCCTGCGCTTTGCCGAAGATCTCAGTGAGCGGCTGCCGGCGCAGTGGCAAGGGGGTAAGGAACAATGAAACAAACCGCTATGGTGCTGGCAGTGTTGCTGCTGGGTGCCTGCACACCCAGGGTGGAAGTCATGGTTCCCGACAAGCCCATCACCGTGAATTTAAATGTGAAGGTAGATCACGAGATTCGGGTGCGGGTAGATCGGGAGCTGGAAAAACTGTTTGAACAAGAGCAGGAACTGTTCTGAGGAGACTGATATGAGATGGTTGGCTATGATTCTGGCAGCAACTCTCAGCCTGTCGGCCTGGGCACTGGATCTGCAGCAGGCTAAACAGCAGGGGCTGATTGGTGAACAGGTAAATGGTCTGGTGGGTGCGGTGCAAGGTGGTGCTCAGGTGAGCGCCATTGTGAATGACATTAACCGCAAGCGGCTCGACAGCTACCGGGATATTGCTCAAAAAACCGGCACCAGTCTGACGATAGTGCAAAGCCGTGCCGGTCAGCTGAATATTGATCGCACCCCTCCGGGCCAGTATGTGCAGCTGGCTGACGGTCGCTGGCAACGTAAGTAATCACTTCTCCCCTGAGGCTGCAGTTGCGGCCTCATTTGACTTTGTTTTTCGTTTTATTTGGCATTTTTCACCGGTTTTACTGGCTGCTGTGGCACTTCGTGAGTAATATTTGCTGGTTTTTTGAGCAGGTGTGCCGGAGGTGATGCATGGGGAATAGGGCAGGGCTTTGCCTGATGTTAGCATGGGTGCTGTGTACCCTATCCTATGCCAAAGGAGCCGACGTGCAGCTGCAACCGCCTGTCGCCAGAAAAATTCCCCATGTGCTCAGTCATCATGATGATATTCGTGTAGACAATTATCATTGGCTGCGCGATGACCAGCGTGAAGATCCTGAAGTGATTCAGTATCTTGAGCAGGAAAATCGCTATAGTGAGCGTGTGCTCACTCCGCTTAATGATCTTCAGCAAAGCCTGTTTCAGGAAATGGTGGCGCGGGTACGGCAGGATGATAACACTGTCCCTTATTTCAAGCAGGGCTGGTGGTATCGTACCCGCTATCAGCAAGGGCAGGAATATGGCATTACCGAGCGTTATCCTGATGGCCGGCCCGAGCAGATTGAAGTGTTGCTGGACGGCAACCAGCGGGCAGACGGTAAAGCGTATTATGATCAGGGTCAGATGGCGGTCAGCCCGGATCAGCAGACCCTGGCCTTTTCGGAAGATTTTATTTCCCGCCGCCAGTATCAGATCCGTTTCAAATCGCTGCAAACCGGTGAGCTTTATGACGAAGTGCTGGAAAATACCTCGGGCAATCTGGTGTGGGCCAACGACGGCAAAACTCTGTTTTATGTGAAACAGGATGAAGGTACCCTGCTGCCGTTTCAGGTATACCGCCACCGCCTTGGCACCGAACAGAGCCAGGATGTGCTGGTGTATGAAGAGCCCGACAGCGGCTTTTATACCAGCCTCTACAAGAGCCGTTCGGGAGATTATATTGTGATTGGCGGCTGGAACACCGATGCCAGCGAGCTGCGTATTATTCCCTCCGACAATCCCGCTGCCGCGCCTCAGTTATTCTGGCCCCGGCAGCATGGTCATGAATATGATCTGGACCATTATGATGGCCGCTTCTATGTACGCTCCAACAAAGACGGTGCCAACTTTGGCTTGTATGTGACCGACAGGGTCAGCGAGCCGAATGAGTGGCAGCCGTTGATTCCTGCCCGTGCCGATGTGCTGCTGGAAGGTTTTGCTCTGTTTCGCGACTGGCTGGTGCTGGAAGAGCGCAGTGAAGGCCTGCTGCACCTGCGTCAGGTGAACAGACATAATAATACCGAACACCAAATCGCCTTTGATGATCCTGCCTATGTCAGCTGGCTGGGCACCAATCCGGAAGCCGATACGCCCTGGCTGCGTTATGGCTATGCTTCCATGACCCGGCCATCTACCGTGTATGAAGTAAACATGGATACCGGTGAGCGGCGGGAGCTGAAACAGCAATATGTGGGCGAGCAGTTCAATACTGCCGACTACCGCAGTGAGCGGTTGTGGGTGAACGCCCGGGACGGCACCAAAGTGCCGGTCTCGCTGGTATATCGGGCTGATTCGTTTAAGCGCGATGGCAGTAATCCGCTGCTGGTATATGCCTACGGCTCTTACGGTGCCAGTATGGATCCGGACTTCAGCAGCGCTCGTTTAAGCCTGCTGGACCGGGGTTTTGTGTATGCCATTGCCCATGTGCGTGGGGGAGAGGAGCTGGGCCGGGACTGGTATGACCAGGGCCGGCTGATGAGCAAGCAGAACACCTTTAATGATTTTATTGATGTGACCCGCGCTCTGGTGCAGCAAGGTTACGGTGATGAGCACAGAGTATTTGCCTCCGGCGGCAGTGCCGGCGGTCTGCTGGTGGGAGCGGTGGTAAATATGGCCCCTGAGCTGTATAGGGGCGTGGTTGCCGTGGTGCCCTTTGTGGATGTGGTAACCACCATGCTGGATGAGTCTATTCCGCTGACTACCGGCGAATACGGTGAATGGGGTAACCCCAACCAGGCCGACGCCTATCACTATATGAAGTCTTACAGTCCTTATGATCAGGTAAAACCCCAGGCGTACCCGCACATGCTGGTGACAACCGGTTTACACGACTCTCAGGTGCAATACTGGGAGCCGGCCAAGTGGGTGGCCAAGCTGCGGGAGATGAAAACCGACGATAACCTGCTGCTGCTGCATTGTGATATGGACAGCGGCCACGGCGGCAAGTCAGGTCGGTTTGAGGCTTATCATGAACTGGCCCGGGAATACGCTTTTTTGCTGGCCCTGGCCGATGAAGAGCAGAGCACTCGCCTGGCCGCCGGCCCGAGTGCCCCACAAGATCGGGAAACCCGTTAACCGGGTTAATAAAGAAGGGCCGCATTGCGGCCCTTTGTGTTTGAACAGTGGTGAAAGGATCAGCCACCGATGGACTGAATAATCACCACCAGTACCAGCACCGGGCACACAAAGCGTACATACCAGGGCCAGATTTTCCAGAACAGACCTTGCTCTACATCAGGGCAGCCGGCTTTGAGCTCTGCCAGCACCTTGTTGCGCTGCCATACCCAGCCGGCATAAAGGGTGATGCACAGGCTGACCAGAGGCTGAGCATATTGGGTGGTAGCGGTGATCACCAGGCCAAACAGGCTGCCGAAGTTAAACACAATAATAATGCTGATCAGAGTACAGAGTGCGGTCATCAGCCAGGTGGCCTTGATGCGGGACATGCCGGTGCTTTCTATGGTCAGGGACACCGGCGCTTCCAGCATGGAAATGGAGGAAGTCAGTGCCGCCACTATCATCAGCAAAAAGAAGGCAAAGGCAATCAGATGCTGGGCCTGACCCATGGTTTCAAACAATGCCGGTAGCACAGAGAACACCAGTGTATCGGAGCTGAGCAGGCTGCCATCGTCGGCAAAAATCGCCACGCCATTATGCTGGGCCACATACATGGCCGGCAAAATCAGCAGGCCAGCCAAAAACGCCACGCTGGTATCAAGCAGAGTCACCTGAGCGGCCAGCGCCGGAATGCTGGACTGACGGCTGAGGTAGGAGCCGTACAGCATCATGACGGCTGCCCCCAGCGACAATGAGAAAAAGCTCTGGCCCAGTGCACCGATCAGCACATCCCGGTTCAGCACCCGGGAAAAGTCCGGAACCAGATAGGCGTGCAGACCTTCACCTGCACCGTCCTGAGTGAGCATATAAGCAGTCAGTGCAATCAGCATCAGCAGCAGCAGCGGCATCAGCCGGCTCGACCATTTTTCAATGCCCTGCTCCAGCCCTCTGCTCACCACATACAGGCTGAGCAGAGCAAACATAAGCGTGAACACAAGGTTACGGGAGGTAGAAAAAGCGGTAAGCCAGTCTCCTTTCATGCCCAGCATGTTGCTCAGCGGATCCAGCGCATAGGCAATAAACCAACCGGATACAATGGCATAGAAGGTAAAGATTAAGCTGACCGTAACGACTGCCGCCAGCCCCACCAGGCCGGCAATGGCCCTGCCCGAGCGGTTGCCGGTGAGCTTTTGCAGTGCATGAAAAGGACCGGCCTGACCGTGGCGGCCTATGGTAATTTCTGCCACCAGCATGGGGTATCCCAGCAGCAATATCATCAGCAGATATACCAGCAAAAAAGCACCGCCACCATTACTGGCGGCCTGAGTGGGAAAGCCCCAGATGTTTCCTACGCCAATCGCCGAACCGGCGGCGGCCATGACAAATCCCAGCTTGCTGCTGAATTGCGCCCTTGCACTCACGTCTGCTTGCTCCTGATAGGTGTAAACTAAAGTGTACACTTCACTTCAATAGAAAATTGCGAAAACTATGGAGTTTTGCAGAGTTTTTGTCAAAGAAAACTCTGGCACTTAGGGTTACATAGTGATCAGGGCGCTATCGAAAGCCAAACATCATGAAATGATTAAAATTGAGGCGGCGAAAGAGGGTTTACGCTCACTGTGCTCATCCATCGACATTGGCGCGAATAGTCACAAATTCAGCCACTGGGGCTGACTGCTCTGCTACAAACAGGGTATGATCGGTCCACTAAAGTTTTGAGTCTGGTGTGTCGTGGGCGTTCGCGCGCAGCAAAAAGAAAAAACCCGTCGGTCTCTGGTTGAAGCGGCCTTTCGACAGTTAAGTGCCGAGCGAAGCTTTTCCGGTCTCAGCTTACGAGAGGTTGCCCGGGAGGCCGGGCTTGCACCCACTTCTTTCTATCGTCATTTTAAAGACATGGAAGAGCTGGGGCTGACCTTGGTAGATGAAGGCGGACTGACCCTGCGTCAGCTGATGCGGCAAGCCCGTCAGCGTATTGCCGACGGGGGCAGCGTTATACAAATCTCGGTAAAAACCTTTATGGAATTTATCGACAACAGTCCTGATGTGTTCCGTCTGTTACTGCGGGAGCGATCGGGCACTTCTGCAGCTTTTCGTCAGGCGGTGGCGCGGGAGATTCAGCATTTTACCGCTGAACTGACCGACTACCTCGAAGAAAAGCAGAAGACCAGCCGTGATTATGCTGAGGCTCAGGCCCAGGCCATGGTCACTTTGGTGTTCAGTGCCGGTGCCGATGCACTGGATATGAACGAAGATGAGCGTGCCGTGCTGGCGGAACGCATGATTCTGCAGCTGCGCATGATCGCCAAGGGCGCAGATGCATATAATAAAGCAAAACGGCTCTAGGCCTAAATCAGGAAGGATCACTATGTCTGGAAAGAAGAATGTTCGCCGTAAACCCATACTGCTGGCGCTGCTGGTAGGCCTGTGTGGTAACGCCACCCTGGCTACTCTGAGTGTCAGTGAACTGGCGTTTTCCGTGTTTCCCATCATCTCTCTGGTGCTGGCAGCCTACATGCTGTATCAGGAGTATCTGAGCGCACCGATGGAAGGTGACACTCCGGTTTGTACCTTGCTGAGCTTTTTGATCGGGGTATTTGGTTATTCAGCGTTTTTGCGTACTCAGTTCCCGGAAATGGGTACCAACTTCCTGTCAGTGATGATTACTCTGGTTCTGGTAATCTGGCTTGCCCTCAAAATGGGGGTAGCTGAGCGTCCGGCCCCCGATGCGGAAGCTCAGAAATAAGCCGCTGTGCCATGAATAAAAAACCCGCCATCCTGGCGGGTTTTTTATTATCAACAGACGTCTTTTTCTACCGGCCGGTCCGCGGATCCTCCCCATTCGGTCCAGGAACCATCATAAACGGCAATGTTCTTATGGCCGGCAAGTTCTGCTCCCAGTGCCAGAATGGCTGCAGTTACTCCTGAGCCACAGGTGCAAATCAGTGTCTGCTCCGGCGTCAGCAGAGGTGCGAAAATGGCTGCCAGCTCTTGCTCCGGCAGCATGTGGCCGTCTTGCAGCAACTCATTAAAAGGCAGGCACAGAGCACCGGGCATATGACCGGCACGCACGCCCGGACGAGGATCGGCAGCCGTCCCGCTGAAGCGCTCCCGGCTGCGGGCATCGAGTACGCGCGAGTTATTTTGCTGCAGTGCCCGGGCTACGATATCGGCATCGGCGATCCAGCCCGGCTGCAGCCTGGCGCTGAACTGGCCGGGAGGTACCGCCGCCGGTGCAGTTTTTTCCAGCGGCAGACCGGCTTGCTGCCAGGCCGGCAGGCCGCCGTTCAGCACGGCCACCTTGTGGTGACCCATGGCGCGAAACATCCACCAGGCGCGGGGGGCGGCAAACAGCCCCAGACTGTCGTAAATCACTACAATGTGGTGATTGCTGATACCAAGTGCTGACACCTCTTTTGAAAACAGTTTTTCGTCCGGCAGCATATGGGGCAAGCTGGTGTGCTGATCTTTAATCCGGCCATCAAAATCAAAGAAGCGGGAGCCGGGAATACGCTGTTGTTGCCATTCCTCTGCGCCATTGCGGCCGCTGGCGGGCATATGCCAGCTGGCGTCCAGCACCACCACATCCTGGTGTGTCAGATGCTTCGATAGCCACTCGGGAGATACCAATGATGAAGGTAATTCTATTTGGTTCATAAACCCTCCTTATATAGACAGGTTTATCCTAAGAAAGCGCAGGCCGGGGTGCCACTGTTTTTGTTTCCGCGAGACAGTATAAGGAAAACGGCCTGTTTGCGTGTAAGAGATCTCTTACTTTGAGTGTGGGAGAAGGCGCTTTCAGTTGCGGATTTTATGCTTCTGTTTTTGGTATTTGTTTTATTAAACAGTGCTTTGTGTTGTTCGTTGGTTTTAAGCGAGTAAGCGGGCAGTCTTTTTGGTCTGTGGGCCGCTTGAGGCAAAAGAAAACTTCTCTATAGTTAGCGGTGCAGGAAGCAAAGAGAAGTTGGTCAGGACAGACCGGCTGCCAGGAACGGCATAAGGATCACCGCAGGATGCGGTAAAGGACACCTCCCCGGACGGAGACAGTCAGGCAGCTCAGGATGAACTGCGGTCAGGAAGACCATAAGGACGTGCCGAAGGAACGGTAAGAGGAACACCTTAAGGAAAAGGTATTGTCAGGGATTGCAGGGAGCAACTTGGTTTACGGATTAACCATACGACAACCCAAAAGGGGGTGACATGACGTCACCCCCTTTTTCTATTGTGCATTTGGCAGTGAGTGAATGAACGACTGGATACGAGTATTTGATGCCGCCAACAGCCTGGAAGCCCATGCTCTTAAAGGAGCGCTGGAAAGTCGGGGTATTGATGTGCGGTTAAAAGGCGAAGCGCTGTCAGGGGCGCTGGGTGAGCTGCCCATGGATGTGGCTCAGATTACTCTGCTGGTATCCGCGGGAAACTGGCAGCAGGCTCGTGAGTTTGTACAGCACTATCAGCACAAAGAGGATGGCAGCTGGTTTTGCCGTGCGTGTGGAGAAGAAAACGATGTCAGTTTTGAAATTTGCTGGCAGTGTGGCTCCGGACCCGAAGGCCCGGAGTAGTGACTTATCGTTTTTGCTGCCCGGTCAGTTCTTTCAGGCGGGCGCGGTGGCGGTGCATGGCAAAAGAGCCAAAGACCAGCACTTCCAGATAATCGCCGGCACTGGGGTTAAGCAGATTGGATACCTGTTTCAGCATCACCATCTGAAGAATATGCATCACCAGCACAACAGCACCCAGAATCAGCGGTGTAGAGCCGGCTTCATCAAAGCCGGGGCCGAGCAGGGCATAAATAATGCCAGCCCAGAACATCAGCATTATCAGCCGCATCAGCAGGTTGAGTACCTTCATTATTAACATTGCTCCCTTTGGTAGAGTTGGTAAATGACCTGACCAGCCTGCTTGTCTTTATGCAGCTGCCAGTGGGCGGGCAGTGCCGGTAGTGCCAGGCCCTGCTCCCGTTCGATATAAATAAGGGCGTTGTCGGCGAGCCAGCCGTTTTTTTCCAGCAGCTCACAGACTCGGGGCAACAGCTCCTGATGAAAAGGCGGATCAAGAAACACCAGCTCAAACGGCTGAGCCGGTTGTTGCAGATATTGTATCGCATCTGCCTGGACCACTGTGCCCGGCGCTTCTGGCAGACTGGTCAGGTTGCGGGTAAGCTGGCTGGCTACTGCTGTGTCTTTTTCCACCATCACTACCTCAGCGGCGTGGCGCGAAAGGGCTTCAAACCCCAGGCTGCCGCTGCCGGCAAACAGATCCAGGCAGCGCTTGTCGCGAATATCAAACATCAGCCAGTTGAACAGAGTTTCTTTTACTCTGTCTGTGGTGGGTCTTAAGCCTTCGCTGTGCAGCACCGGCAATTTTCGCCCGCGCCACTGACCGCCGATAATTCTTATCTGGCCCGTGGCCGATGTGGTTTTTTTTGCCGGTTTTGCTTTTGCCATCTCGTTTCGCCGTCTTTCAATAAAGTGCTAGTATAAGGCGGTTTTTCATCCCGTTAAGGGACGAGCATATCTGCATTAAAAGACGGATATTCTAATGAAGCGGCCGAATCGCGGCCAGCCCTAATCGTTCCGAACAACAGCGAGTATTGGCAATAATGGCGAAAAAAGGTTTTTTCTCCTGGCTTGGCTTTGGCAAAAAGAAAGAAGAGCAGCCGGAAGAGACACAGGAACAGAATGCAATAGAGTCGGAAGCGGAAGTCGGCCACGGTGCCGAAGTAGAAGCGCAACTTAAAGAGCGTGCGGCCGAAGAGCGAGCCGTAGCCGAAGCCAAGGCGGAAGAAGCGCGGCTGGCAGCGGAAGCCAAGGCGGCGGAAGAGGCCCGGCTGGCGGCGGAAGCCAAGGCGGCAGAAGAAGCGCGGTTAGCGGCGGAAGCCAAGGCCGCTGAAGAAGCGCGGCTGGCCGCAGAAGCCAAGGCTGAAGAAGAAGCTCGCCTGGCAGTAGAAGAAGAGGCGCGTCTTGCCGCCGAAGCGGAAGCCGCCGAGCAGGAGCGTCTGGCACAGGAAGCGGAAGAACAGCGCCTTGCTGACGAAGCCGCTGCTCAGGCAGAAAAAACGCCGAAAAAAGGCTTTTTTGCCCGTCTTAAGGCTGGGCTGCTGAAAACCCGGCAAAATCTGGGCTCCGGCTTTTTTGGCCTGTTTCGCGGTAAAAAGATTGATGACGATCTGTTTGAGGAGCTGGAAACCCAGTTGCTGACCGCCGATCTGGGGGTGGAAACCACCATGTCGATTATCGACAATCTCACCAGCCAGGCCAGCCGCAAGCAGCTGAAAGACGGCGAAGCCCTCTATGAGCTGCTCAAGGAAGAAATGGGAGAAATCCTTGCCAAGGTAGATCAGCCGCTGGAAATTAACAGCGAGCACAAGCCCTATGTGATCCTGATGGTGGGCGTCAATGGTGTGGGCAAAACCACCACCATCGGCAAACTGGCCCGTCAGTTTCAGGCCGAGGGCAAGTCGGTGATGCTGGCTGCCGGCGATACCTTTCGTGCCGCCGCCGTTGAACAGTTGCAGGTGTGGGGTGAGCGTAATGACATTCCGGTGATTGCACAGCACACCGGTGCCGATGCCGCCTCCGTGATTTATGACGCCGTTGAAGCGGCTAAGGCACGCAAGGTGGATGTACTGATTGCCGATACTGCCGGTCGCCTGCAGAACAAGGCACACCTGATGGAAGAGCTGAAAAAGATAGTGCGGGTCATGCAGAAAATCGACCCGGCTGCACCTCACGAGATCATGCTCACCCTGGACGCGGGCACTGGTCAGAATGCACTCAGCCAGGCCAAAATTTTCAACGATGCCGTGCCCATTACCGGCATTACCCTCAGTAAGCTGGACGGCACCGCCAAGGGTGGTGTGATTTTTGCGGTGGCCGATAAGTTCGGTATTCCCATTCGCTATATCGGTGTGGGTGAACAAATCGACGATCTGCGTCCCTTTAATGCCTCCGAGTTTATTGAGGCGCTATTCAGCCGGGAAGACTAAATGATCCGCTTTGAGCAGGTTAGCAAGGTATACAGCGGCGGCTTTCAGGCGCTGCAGAAGGTCAGCTTTCATTTGGAAAAGGGTGAAATGGCATACCTAACCGGCCCCTCCGGGGCCGGTAAAAGTACTTTGCTCAAGCTGATCAGCGTGATGGAGCGGCCCACCGACGGCCAGGTGTTTTTCAACGGCCGTAATGTCAGCCGCATTGCCCGGCGGGATATTCCCTTTGTGCGCCGGCGCATCGGTATGATTTTTCAGGATCATCACCTTATTCAGGGCCGTACCGTGTTCGACAACGTGGCGCTGCCGCTGGTGATTGAAGGTTACAGCCATCACGATATTCAGCGGCGGGTGTCGGCTGCCCTCGACAAGGTCGGTCTGCACGGTAAGGATCGTTACTTTCCGCCCATGCTGTCCGGTGGTGAACAGCAGCGTGTAGGTATTGCCCGGGCCATTGTGAACAAACCCCTGCTGCTGCTGGCAGATGAGCCCACGGGTAATCTGGATCCTGAACTGTCCATGGATATTTTACGGTTGTTTGAATCATTTAACCGGGTAGGCGTCAGTGTGCTGATCGCCACTCATGATACCGGTCTTATCAACGTCCAGCGCTACCGTACCCTGCGGCTTAACGCCGGACGCATGGAGCAGGAGGTGCCGGTATGAGCAATATCCACAAGCTGGGCTGGCACCGGCGTTTTGCCATGTATCTGGTGGATCACCTGCGTCAGTTATTCGCCAGTCTGGGTGAGCTGTGGCGCACGCCGTTAAGCTCGCTGATGACCATAGCGGTGCTGGGTGTGAGCCTGGCGCTGCCCGCCAGCTTCTATGTGCTGCTGAAAAACGCCGAGTCGGTGAGCAGTTTCTGGCAAAGTCAGGCGCAGATCAGCCTTTATCTCAAGCAAAACACCGATGAGGTTCAGATAAAGGAATTCAAAACCCGGCTTGAGGGTATGAGCGAAATTCGTCAGGTCACCTTTATCAGCCCGGAGCAGGGGCTGGCCGACTTCAGTGGTGCTGCCGGCTTTGCCGAGGCGCTGGACCTGCTTGAGCAAAATCCGCTGCCGGCAGTACTCATTCTTAATTTGTCGGAAAGCGGACGTCAGCCTGATATGGCTGAGCTGCTGCTGGCAGACATGAATGCCGAGCCGCTGGTAGACACAGCCCGCCTGGATATGGCCTGGCTGGCCCGGTTGTCGGGCATAGTGGAGTTGCTGCGTCAGGCGGTGGTGGGCATGGCGGTACTGCTGCTGGCAGGTGTGCTGCTGGTAGTGAGTAATACCCTGCGGCTGAATATTCTCAGCTGTCGTTACGAAATTGAAGTAATGAAGCTGGTGGGTGCTACCGACGGCTTTATACACAGACCTTTTCTTTATGTGGGGCTCTGGTACGGCATTATCGGCGGGCTGCTGGCCTGGTGGCTGACGCTGGTGATGGTGTTCTGGCTCAGCCACAAGGTCAGTGCACTGGCGTCGCTTTATCAGAGTGACTTTGAGCTGCTGGGCCTGGGGCTGAATGAAAGCTTCTGGCTGGTACTGACCGGCACCCTGCTCAGCCTGCTGGCGTCGGGTTTTTCCGTGCGCCGACACATAAGAGCCATAGAGCCGGCTTGAACCATAAGGGCAGAGTGTGGTCTTATGGGAGCAGCACAGCTTGCTGCTTACCTTGACTTTTAGTGATAAATGAATAAATTTCACTCGCCGGCAAGCGTCCGGACGAGTCGACAAAGTCATTGCAGAGCAAGCAACCGAAGCCGTATATACGGAGTCATGTAATGAACACGAGTTTGATGACGACAGATTTACAGCGCCACTTTGCCCTGGTTCCCCAGGGCAGCCTGGAGGCCTATATCCAGGCAGTGAACACGATTCCCGTGCTCAGTGCGGAAGAAGAAAAATCCCTGGCAGAGCGCCTGCAAAATGAGGGTGACCTGAGTTCAGCCCGGCAGCTGGTGATGTCTCACCTGCGCTTTGTAGTGCACATTGCCAAGAGTTATGCCGGTTATGGGCTGCCTCAGGCAGATCTGATCCAGGAAGGCAATATTGGCCTGATGAAAGCGGTAAAACGCTTTGATCCGGGTGTGGGTGTGCGTCTGGTGTCTTTTGCGGTGCACTGGATAAAGGCCGAAATTCACGAATACGTACTGCGTAACTGGCGGGTGGTCAAAGTGGCCACCACCAAGGCCCAGCGTAAATTGTTCTTTAATCTGCGCAAGTCCAAAAAGCGTCTTGGCTGGTTCAATCAGCAGGAAGTCAACCGGGTCGCTGAAGATCTGGGCGTGTCACCGTCAGAAGTGCTGGAGATGGAATCCCGCATGAGTGCTCAGGATCAGGCATTTGATCTGGCATCGGATGACGATGAGCGTGAAGGCAGCTTTTCCCCGGTGCAGTATCTGGAAGATAAAAGTTCCGATGTGGCCACTCAGGTGGAAGAATCGAACTGGGAACAGGCGGCTAACCAGCGTTTGCGTGCTGCCCTGCGTACCCTGGACGAGCGCAGCCAGCATATTATTCAGGCCCGCTGGCTGGACGAAGATGATAAAACCACCCTGCAGAGCCTGGCCGACGAATATGGTGTCTCTGCCGAGCGTATTCGCCAGCTGGAGAAAACCGCACTGAAAAAATTGAAAGCCGCCATGGAGGCATAATCAGCCGCAGCGGACATTTGCGGATGACCGGTGTTTAAAAGGCCCCCCAGGGGCCTTTTTTCCGCCTACCTTTTAACAATACCAAACACAGAATGGCAGATTGTATTATGAGAATTCTGAAGCATTTGTTTGATAACAACCGCGAATGGTCTGAGCGTATTAAAGCGGAAGATCCCTCCTTTTTCGAAAAGCTGTCACTGCAGCAGGCACCGGAATATCTGTGGATTGGCTGTTCCGACAGCCGGGTGCCCGCCAACCAGCTCACCGGCCTGTTGCCCGGTGATGTTTTCGTGCACCGCAACGTGGCCAACCTGGTGGTGCATACGGACTTTAACTGCCTGTCGGTGGTACAATATGCCGTTGAAGTGCTCAAGGTGAAGCACATCATTATTTGCGGCCACTACGGCTGTGGCGGCGTGCTGGCCGCCATGCAGAACAAAGAGCTGGGGCTCATCGATAACTGGCTGCGTAATATCAAGGATATCTGTCATAAACACGAAGAAGCGCTGAGCGCCATTGAAGATCAGCAAACGCGGGAAGACTATATGTGCGAGCTGAATGTGGTGGAGCAGGTAGCCAATCTGTGTCACACCACCATTGTTCAGAACGCCTGGAAACAAGGCCAGACCCTGTCGGTGCATGGCTGGGTCTATGGCATTAAAGACGGTCGCCTGCATGATCTGGATGTGTGTGTATCGGGCATGGATCAGATCCCTGATGTCTATCGTGTATTCCGCCAGCGTATTCTGGGCGAAGAACAATAAATAACTGATTAGGAAATTTTCATGAGACGTGAACTGGCCATCGAATTTTCCCGGGTCACCGAAGCTGCCGCACTGGCCGGCTACAAGTGGCTGGGCCGGGGCGACAAGAATATCGCCGACGGCGCGGCTGTGGCGGCCATGCGTCATGTGCTGAACGAGATTGAAATCAGCGGTGAAGTGGTGATTGGCGAGGGTGAAATCGACGAAGCGCCCATGCTCTATATCGGTGAAAAGGTAGGCCTGGGCGGGGATCAGGTCGATATTGCCGTGGATCCCATTGAAGGCACCCGCATGACCGCCATGGGTCAGTCCAACGCCCTGGCCGTGATGGCAGTGGGTGAAAAAGGTGCTTTTCTGCGTGCGCCAGACATGTATATGGAAAAGCTGATTGTGGGTGCCGGTGCCAAGGGCGCCATCGATCTCAACAAGTCCATTGAGCAGAACATCAAGTCGGTGGCCAAAGCGCTGAACAAGCCGTTGTCCCGCTTTACCGTGATCACCCTGGCCAAGCCGCGTCACGACAAGGCCATCAAGACCATGCAGGCGTTGGGTGTACGGGTGTTTGCCATTCCCGACGGTGACGTGGCCGCCTCCATTCTGGCCTGTATTCCGGAAAGCGAAGTGGACATGCTGTATGGCGTGGGTGGCGCGCCGGAAGGCGTGATCTCCGCTGCCGTGGTGCGCTCCCTCGACGGCGACATGCAGGCGCGCCTGCTGCCCCGTTATGAAGTAAAAGGCCCGGATGAAGAAAGCCTGGCAGCCGGCAAGGCGGAGATTGAACGCTGCAAGGAAATGGGCATTGAAGTAGGTACTGTGCTGAAGCTGGAAGACATGGCCCGCACCGACAACGTGATTTTTGCCGCCACCGGCATCACCAAGGGGGATTTGCTGGAAGGCATCAGTAGCGACGGCAACTATGCCCACACCGAGACCCTGGTGATTCGGGGCAAGTCCCGCACCGTGCGCCGCATTCGCTCCACCCACATTCTGTCCCGCAAGGATCCCAGACTGCAGGAAATCATTCTGTAACGCGAGTCTGACGGGTGAGAAAGGGATGCTGCGGCATCCCTTTTTGCTTTTCAGGCCTCCTTGTCGGCCTTGCCGGCGGCATCAGCAAAACGGGCCAGCCAGCGGTCCCAGGGCCAGGGTGTTTCACTCCTGTCTTCGGCGTTTTCCTTGCGGCGAATGGCGTTGCGCACCGTCATGGCTCCCAGCCAGCGCACCGGCTCGGGCGGAAACCGCCCCCGGGGCCCTTGTGCCAGGCCGCAGTTGGCCCAGTCGTCGTTCCGGCCCAGCACCAGGCTGGTGAGGATTTTGGCACCCAGCAGGCTCTGTACCACGCCGTTGCCGGAATAGCCCAAGCCGTAATAGATGTTGCCGTCGCCCTCGAGCCGGCCGAAAAACGGCAGGCCGGTGGCGGAGCGGTCCGACGGTCCGGTCCAGGTGGCGGCGATATCGGCCTTCAGATCGGGAAAGAAACGCTGCAGCGCCGTTTTTAGCATGCGCTGGTAGCGGCTCGGCCGATCAAAGGCCCGGTGCAGGCGGTTGCCAAAGGCGAACAGGTTGCCGCCCTTGCCCAGCATCAGCCGCCCGTCCGGAGTCGTGCGGTAGTAGTGCACAAAGGTGCGGCCATCGACCACGGCAGTGCCGTGGTTCAGGCCCAGGCGCTTCAGCTCGCTCGGCGCCGGGGTGGTGATCGCCATGTCGGACGAGACCAGCACCAGATGCTTGTCGAACTCCCGGAAAAGGCCGGGAGTCCAGGCGTTGAGCGCCAGGATCACCCGGTCGGCGGTTACGCTGCCGTGGGCGGTTTCCACCAGCGCCGGCCGGCTGCGGCTGAGCCGGGTCATGGGGCTGTGCTCAAAAATACTCACGCCCAGTTTCAACGCCACCCGGCGCAGCCCGCGCACCAGCAGCGCCGGCTGCACCGAGCCGGCCAGGGGCGAAAAGTGCCCTTCAAGGTGGGCCTCGGAGCCGGTGCGGGCCAGCAGTTCGGCCTCACTCAGGCTCGACCAGCTGTTCAGCCCTTCCCGTTCCAGCCCGGCCACCAGCTTGTCCATGGTACCGCGCTGGGTGCCGTTGGTGGCAGTGTAGCAGGTGCCGTCGATGCGCAACTCGGCGTCGATGCCGTGCTGCTCGCAGAAGTCCCGAATTTCCAGCACTGCCTGCTCCGAGGCCCGCACCAGCCGGGCTGCCTCCCGGGCACCGTAGCGGCGGCGCAGCGAGGGGTATTTGGTGGACCAGGTCAGCAGGCAGCCGCCGTTGCGCCCGGACGCCCCGCTGCCGCACAGCTCCCGTTCCAGCACCACTATGTTGAGCGCCGGCTCGGCCTGTTTGAGCTGAATGGCGCTCCACAGCCCGGTGTAGCCGCCGCCGATGATGCAGATATCGGCCTCGACATGTGTCTGCAGCGGCGTGGCCGGGGCCGGCTGTTCCCGCTCCAGAGCCTGTTGCAGCCAGAAGGGACGTTGGGGGGTGGTCATTATGGTTGTCTCCAGCCTTGAGTCAGACGCAGCAGGCCCCGGCTGGCGGCCAGGTGCAGCAGCTTGGCGCCAAGGGCGGTGATGAAAATCAGCATGGCCATGGCGGCCGCCGGGGCGATGTTGCCGCTGTCGTCCAGATTGAGCACGGCGATGGAGGCCAGCATGGTGTCGGGGCCGTACAGGAATACCACCGCCGATACCGTGGTCATGGCGTTAACGAACAGGTAGATGGCCACGTCCAGCACCGCCGGCAGGCACATGGGCAGGCTGATCCGCCACATGGCCTTGAACCGGCTGATGCGCAGCGAGGCGGCCACGGCCTCGATTTCCGCCGGCAGCTGCTTGAGCGCGGTGATGGCGGTGAGGTGACCGACGGTATAGAAGTGCACTATGGTCGACACCACCAGCAGGGTCATGCCGCCGTACAGCACCTTGAGCGGATTGCCCGGCTGGTTGAAGAAGAAGATATAGGCCAGGCCCAGCACCAGTCCCGGCACCGCCAGGGGCACCATGGCCAGGCCGTGCAGCAGCTTGCGCAGGCCGCCCTGGCCCTGACCTTTTTCCACCAGGTAGGCGGCCAGGAAAATGATCAGGGTACCAAACAGGGCGGTCAGGCCGGCCATGCGCAGCGAGTTGCCATAGGCCTGCCAGCCGTCGATGAGATCAAACCGGTAGTGATCCAGGCTCAGGCTCAGGTTGTAGGGCCAGAACTGCACCAGGGAGGCGTAGGCGGCCATGGCGATTACGCTTAGCAGGGCCAGCGCAATCAGGCTGCAGAACAGCAGGAAAAAGCCGTCACGCCAGGCATTGGGCTCTGGCTGGTAGGGCAGGGAGCGGCTGTCAATCAGCTGCTTCTTGCGGCGCTGCAGCCAGCTGTCGGCGGCAAAGGCGAGCAGGGCCGGCAACAGCAACAGGGTGCTGATCAGGGCACCCATGGTGAAGTTCTGCTGGCCCACCACCTGCTTGTAAATATCGGTGGCCAGCATGGAATACTGGCCGCCAATCACCTTGGGCACGCCAAAGTCGGTGATCACCATGGTGAACACCACCATCAGGGTGCTGAGCAGGGCATACTTGATGCCGGGCAGGGTGACCTGAAAGAAGGCGCGCACCGGGCCGCCACGCAGTACCCGGCAGGCCTCGAACAGGCGGCCGTCGGTGGCGCCCATGGCGGTGCTGAGCAGCATCACCGCATGAGGAAAGGCCCAGAATGACAGCCCCAGCACGATGCCGATGGGGCCATAGATGCTTTCCCCGCCCAGCCAGTGGCGCAGTATCCCCTGATTGCCGAACAGGTAGATCAGGCTGATGGCCGGTAGCAGCGACGGCGCCAGTATCGGCACCATGGCCACCACCTTGAACAGGGTGCGGGCCGGCAGCCGTGTGCGGGTCAGGCCGTAGGCGTAGAGAAAGGCCAGTCCGGTGACCAGCCCGGTGACCAGCAGGCCCATGGTCAGGGTGTTGAGCAGTGAGTGGCCCAGGGCCGGCGTGGTCAGGTAGCGGCGAATGTTGTCGAGGCCGGCGAACCGGCCCTGGTCGTCCACCAGGGCGGTATGCAGTATCTGCCCCAGTGGCAGCACCAGGGCCAGCAGAAACAGCACGCAGGCCAGCAGCAACAGGCCCCGCTGCAGCTTGTCATCCCGGCTCAGCGGCCGGGGCAGGCTGAGGCTGATCATGTACAGGCCTCGCTGAACAGATGAGTGTGCTCCATCGGCAGCGCCAGGGCGATTTCCTGACCCGGCTGCAGCCGCCGCAGGTCACAGTCCCGGGCCGATAAATCGGCCAGGATAGGCTCGGGATGACTGTCCACCGCCACTTCGGCCCGTATAAAGGCACCGAGGAAAGACAGCTGCTGAATACGCCCGCGCAGAGCCGGTCCCTCGCCGGTGTCCGCCAGCCGGGTCAGCTCCGGCCGCCAGGCCAGCAAATGGCGGCTGCCCGGGGCTACCTGACGGGGCAGGGTATGTTTACCCAGGCTCAGGCGGCCATCGCAGTCGGCGACGGTGGCATGAAAGTTCATGGCACCGATAAAGCGGGCCACAAAGGGGGTGGCGGGCTGGTAGTAGATTTCTTCGGGGGGGCCGATCTGCTCGATGTCGCCGTGGTTCATTACCACGATGCGGTCGGCCATGGCCAGGGCTTCTTCCTGATCGTGGGTCACCATGATGGTGGTGACCTTGAGTTCCCGTTGCAGCCGTTTGATCTCGGCGCGCAGCTGCACGCGCACCCGGGCGTCCAGCGCCGACAGCGGTTCGTCCAGCAGCAGCAGACCCGGCGACAGGGCGATGGCCCGGGCCAGCGCTACCCGCTGCTGCTGACCGCCGGAGAGCTGCCCCGGATATTTGTTGCCGCTGTCGGGCAGGCCGATGGTCTCGAGCAGCGACTGTACTCTGTGCTGGATCTCGGCCCTGGGCAGGCGCAGGTTTTCCAGGCCAAAGGCGATGTTCTGATACACGGTGAGGTTGGGGAACAGGGCGTAGGACTGGAATACGATGCCGAAGTCGCGCTGCTCCGGCGGCGCCTGGGTGATATCGCGGCCGGCCTGCTCGATGCGGCCGTCACTGGGCAGATCCAGGCCGGCGATGGCGCGCAGCAGCGTGGTCTTGCCGCAGCCGCTGGGGCCGAGAAAACAGATGAACTCCCCTTCTTCCACGGTCAGGCTGACGCCCTTGAGGGCGCGAAAGTCACCGAAGTTCTTTACCACATTGTCGATTGTCAGATATGTCATCAGATTACCCTCATCTGGTTTAGACCAGTTTCGAGCAATCTACAAAGCCTATGTGACGCTGGTGTGACACTTTATTGAAAAAGCCATGTCCCTGCTCACACCGACAATTGAATATTGAGGGCGTCGTGACGCCAGTATTCCCAGTCCAGCTCGATCACCCTGCCTGCTTCATCCCGGGACAGCCGGCTGATAAACAGGGCGGCCGCGCCGGTGGCCACGCCCAGGGCCTGAGCCCGCTCTTCGTCCAGCGCCAGCGGATACATGTTGAGCTCCATGGTGGCGATGCACACGCCGTATTCCTGCTCGAACAGCCGGGTCAGGGAGCGGCTCAGATCGTGCCGCTCAAGCCCGGGAAAACGGGCCGGATCCAGGTGGTTTTCCTCCAGCAGCACGGCATGGCCATCAATGGAGCGCAGCCGGCGTACCCGGTGCAGCGGGGTCAGGGGTGCCAGCCCCAGCGCCTTGTGCACCGCCGGCTCGGCCGGTGCCAGCAGGCGGGACAGCACGTGTGTGTCGGGGTGGCGGCCCTGGTTGGAAACCACCTCGTTGAACGGCAGACGCTGGGTCGGATTGTAGTTGATGCGGCTGGGGGTGATATACCAGCCCCGGCGGTTGGCGCGGTAGATCAGGCCCTTGCCTTCGAGCCGGGACAGGGCTTCACGCAGGGTGACCCGGGTGGTGGCGAAGGCGTCGCTGAGCTGGCGCTCCGAGGGCAGCTTGCTGTTGGCGAGCAGGGCGCCGCTGCGGATCTGGGCCTCGATGCTGTCGCTGATCTGCTGGTAATGGGGTTTGCTCATTGGTCCTTCCATATGGACTACACCACTTGCGTTGTTGCAGGGGCGGTATGGTCGTCGTCAACGCATTGAAATCTGTTGCCATTATTACCCCTGCCGGCGGTGATGCACAGGCCCGTGGCAGATGAATTTTTTATTGCAGAGCGGCTTGCCGTCTTGCTCCGTGCTGGTGGGGCGTCTATCGTGTTTGCAAATTTGGTATATACCAGGAGTAAACGTGAACAACCCCTATTTGCTGCTGACCCCCGGCCCCCTGTCCACCTCCGCCACTGTGCGTGAGGCCATGATGAAGGACTGGTGTACCTGGGACGATGACTACAACCAGGGCGTGGTGCAGCCCATTCGCCGCCAGCTGGTGCGCCTGGCCACCCGTCAGCCGGGCTATACCAGTGTACTGATGCAGGGCAGCGGTACCGCCGGCGTGGAGGCGGTGCTGGGTTCGGCGGTCCCCGCCGAGGGCAAGCTGCTGGTGCTGATCAACGGTGCCTATGGCCGGCGCATGGCCGATATTGCCCGTTGCCTGGGGCTGAACCTGGCCACCGTGGAAGTGGCGGAAACCGAGCCGCTGTCCGCCGGGTTGCTCACCTGGGCGCTGGCGGCGGACCCCGCCATCAGCCACGTGGCCTTTGTGCACTGTGAAACCACCACCGGCATTCTTAACCCATTGGCCGAGCTGTGTGGGGCGGCCAAACAGGCGGGCAAGACCCTGATTGTGGATGCCATGAGCTCCTTTGGCGGTGTGCCCATGGAGGTGGGGGAGCTGGCCATCGACTTTCTGATCTCCAGCGCCAATAAATGCATTCAGGGCGTGCCCGGATTCAGTTTCATCATCGCCCGGGAAACGGCCATGGCGCAGTGCGAGGGGCAAGCCCGTTCGGTCAGCCTGGACTTGTTCGACCAGTGGCAGTGCATGGAGCGCCAGGGTGGCAAGTGGCGCTTTACCTCGCCGACCCATGTGGTGCGCGCCTTTGCCCAGGCGCTGACCGAGCTGAAACGGGAAGGGGGCGTGGCCGCCCGTCATCAGCGCTATCAAGGCAACCAGCGGGCGCTGGTGGCCGGCATGGAGCGGCTCGGCTTTCAGCCGCTGGTGGCCCGGGACTGGCAGTCGCCCATTATCACAGTGTTTGCCGCGCCCACCAGCCCCGCTTATGACTTCAAGCGTTTCTATTCAGGCCTGAAGGAGCGGGGTTACGTGATTTATCCGGGCAAGGTGTCGGCGGTGGACTGCTTTCGCATCGGCACCATAGGCGAAGTGTATCAACAGGATGTGGCCGGCCTGCTGGCGGCCATTGAAGACGTTATTTTCTGGTAAATGAGGAAACCACAATGAGCTATCGTTTTGAACGTCGTTACACTGGGTCCGTGCAGGCGGTGATCATGGACTGGGCCGGCACTACCGTGGATTTTGGCTCCATGGCGCCGATCCGCGCCTTTCAGCGGCTGTTTGCCGGCGAAGGCATCGAGGTCACCCTGGCCGAGTGCCGGGCGCCCATGGGCAGCGAAAAACGCGAGCATATTCGCCAAATGCTGGCCATGCCCCGCATTGGTGAGGCCTGGATCCAAATCAAGGGCGAAGCGCCGACCGAGGCGGACATCGATCGCCTGTATCAGGACTTCGTGCAGATCCAGATTGAGTGCATTCGCGACAGCGCCGTGCTGATCCCGGGCATGGCCGAGGTGGCCGCTGAGCTCACCGGCCGCGGCATTCGCCTGGGTGCCAACACCGGCTACAGCCGCGACATGATAACCGAGCTGGTGCAGCATGCTGCCGAGCAGGGATACAGCCCCGAGGTGGTGATCACCGCCAGTGACGTGCGCCGCGGCCGGCCCTGGCCGGAAATGAGCCTGCAAGCGGCCTGTGCTCTGGAGGCGAGCGCCGTGCAGGCCTGCGTCAAGGTGGATGACACCGGTGTGGGCATTGAGGAAGGTCTGAACGCCGGCATGTGGACGGTGGCGCTGGCGGTGTCCGGCAACGAGGTGGGTCTGTCACTGGAAGACTGGCAGGCCTTGGCACCCGATGAGCAGCAGCGTCTGCGCAGCAAGGCCCACGCCCGCCTGGCCGGTACCGGGGTCCATTATGTGATCGACACCATTGCCGGGCTGCCGGGGGTGATCGACGACATTAACGGCCGTCTGGCCCGGGGCGAGCGCCCTTGAGGGCGGATGAAAAGTGGAAAGTGAATGACGGCCGGGCTTGCCCGGCCGTTTCTTGTTGACCGGCGCCGGCGCGAAGACCCGGTTTTTTCACGGAACTGTCACCGGACTGTCATGGGGCACTCTTAAGCTGAGCTTGTTTTTTTGGTATATACCAACTGGAGAGAAATCATGCTGAAGAAGACTCCCCTGGCCCTGCTGCTGGCCCTGGCCGCCGCCGGCGTCCAGGCCAAGACCGAGCTGACTGTCTACACCGCTCTGGAGCTGGATCAGCTGAAGCGCTATCAGGCCGCCTTTGAGCAGGAAAACCCGGACATCGCCATTCGCTGGGTGCGGGATTCTACCGGCATTATCACCGCCCGTCTGCTGGCGGAAAAGGAAAATCCCCAGGCCGACGTGATTTGGGGACTGGCCGCCACCAGCCTGATGCTGATGGACAAGCACGGTATGCTGGCACCTTATGCGCCTGCCGGTCTGGACCAGCTGTCGCCGGAATTCCGTGACCCACGCGACACGCCGCACTGGGTTGGTATGAATGCCTGGCTGGGGGTGATTTGCTATAACACCATCGAAGCCGAGAAGCACGGCCTGACCAAGCCCACCAGCTGGCAGGATCTGACCAAACCGGAATACCAGGGCCATATTGTAATGCCCAATCCGGCCTCCAGCGGCACCGGCTTCCTTGATGTATCGGCCTGGCTGCAGCAGTTCGGTGAAGAGCAGGGCTGGGCCTATATGGATGGTCTGCACCAGAACATCGCCAACTACACTCACTCCGGCTCCAAGCCCTGCGTGCAGGCGGCCTCGGGTGAGGCGACTATCGGTATTTCCATGGCCTACCGCGGTGCCAGCCTCAAGCAGCAGGGGGCACCTTTGGAGCTGATTTTCCCTACCGAAGGGGTGGGCTGGGAAATGGAAGCGGCGGCCATGGTCAAGGGCACCGACCAGCAGGCGGCGGCGCAAAAGCTGCTGGATTTTGTAGTGACCCGTGAGGCCAACGAGCTGTATAACCAGAGCTTTGCGGTGGTGGGACTGCCGGGAGTGGCCCAGCCGGTGCAATACTTTCCGGAAGAGCCGGCTAAGGTGATGATCGACAACGACTTCGCCTGGGCGGCGGAGCAGCGCGAGGCCATTCTGGCCGAATGGCAGCGGCGCTACGACGGCAAGAGCGAAGCCCGATAAACTGGCGTGAACAATAGTCATGCGAAACCCGGTCAGCGTACCGGGTTCTTTTTTATGGGAGAAAGCCATGCGGCTGCTGTGGCTACGTAATGATCTGCGGCTGGACGATCATGCCGGCTGGCAGGCACTGGCGGATTATCAGGGTAAGACGGCGGCGGTATATATACTGCCGGCCCATTGGCAAAAAACCGATGCCGCCGGGCTGCACCGGCTGGGTGCTGCCAAGGCGGCGTATCTGCAGCAGGCACTGGCGGATTTAAGCGCGCGGCTGGCCCCGTTTCCGCTCACTCTGTTGCAGGGCGAGCCGGTCGAGTTGCTGCTGGCCTGGCATCAACAGCAGCCCTTTGAGCTGGTCACTCATGTGGCGCAGGCACCGGAAGAAGCCGGCTGGCTGGCCCGGTTGTGTGATGCCGGCGTAAAGGTGCAGACTTTTGAAGCTCAGCCGCTGTTTGAGCCTGAGCAGGTAGCGCCGTTGCTTGAGAAGTTTCCTGCCAGTTTTACCGGTTTTCGCAAAAAAGTGGAAAAAGTCCCGGCCTGGCCGGTGCCGGCACCACAAGCGGCGGTTGACCTCGGCCGATTACAGGCGGCCAATTGTCCCTTAACCACAGGGTTCGACTGGCCGGCCATGCCAGGTGCGCCTGTCCACCCGGCCTGGCAAGGAGGCGAAACCGCCGCACAAGGCTGGCTCAAGCATTACCTGTTTGAGCGTAGGGCGCTGGCCCATTACAAGACCAGCCGCAATGATCTTGCCGGCCGCTATTTTTCCAGTCACCTCAGTGCGGCGCTGGCCTGGGGCTGCCTGTCTTCGCGCACTGTGTGGCATCAAATCCTTGAATACGAACAGCAGTGGGGCAGTGACGAGCACAGTTACTGGCTGCGTTTTGAGCTGTTGTGGCGGGAGTATTTTCACTGGTCACTGCGGGTGCATGGCAGCCAGTTGTTTGCGGCCGGTGGCCTGACCGGCAAGGCGGGGCCGGGTACCTTTAACTCTGAATATTGGCAGGCCTGGTGTGAGGCGCGCACCGGCTGGCCCATGATAGATGCGGGCTTAAAAGAGCTGATGGCCACCGGCTTTTGCTCCAATCGCCTGCGGCAGAATCTGGCCAGCTGTTTTATTCACGAGCTGGGGCTGGACTGGCGGCTGGGCGCGCGCTTTTTTGAGCAATATCTGGTGGATTTTGATGTGGCCAGCAATTGGGGCAACTGGGCTTATATTGCCGGTGCCGGCCATGATCCGCGCCATGGCCGCCGCTTTAATCCGCACCGGCAGTGGCGGCAGTATGATCCCGGGCTGACCCATCTGCACCAGTGGTTGCCCGAGCTGGGCACCGTAACCTTAAAACAGGTAGAAGCGCACCAGCGGGGCGAGCGGTTACTGGACTATTCAGCCCCGCTGCTGCCTCTGGAATGCTGAAGGGAATGACAGAAAATAAAAAGCCCGGCATCACGCCGGGCTTGCAATGGCATCACTGACTAAGCTCAGAAGCTCAGCGGGCGGTCGCCCTGCTCGTCCTTGATGCGGGTCGGCAGGCCCATTTCGTTCAGCAGGTTAATGAACGGCTTAGGGTCAAGCTCTTCCACGTTCACCATTTTCTTCACGTCCCACTCGCCAGTGGCAATCAACATGGCGGCGGCCACCGGCGGCACACCGGCGGTGTAGGAAATGCCCTGGCTGCCCACTTCGGCATAGGCATCGGCGTGGTCGGCCACGTTATAGATAAATACTTCCTTGTCCTTGCCGTCTTTCTTGCCCTTCACCTGATCACCGATGCAGGTCTTGCCGGTGTAATCCGGGGCCAGAGAAGACGGATCGGGCAGCACGGCTTTAACTACTTTCAGCGGCACCACTTCCAGGCCTTCGGCGGTTGTCACCGGCTGCTCGGACAGCAGACCCAGGTTCTTGAGCACGGTGAACACATTGATGTAGTGCTCGCCAAAGCCCATCCAGAAACGCACATTGGGCACGCCCAGATTCTGGGACAGAGAGTGGATTTCATCGTGACCTGTCATGTAGCTGGTCTGTGAGCCCACCACCGGCAGATCGTCGGTGCGCTTGTGCTCGAACATTTGGTTCTGCACCCACTCGTTGTTCTGCCAGGACCAGACCCGGCCGGTGAACTCGCGGAAGTTGATTTCCGGATCGAAGTTGGTGGCAAAGTAGCGGCCGTGGCTGCCGGCATTGATATCGATGATATCGATGGAGTCAACGCTGTCGAAATATTCATTTACCGCCACGGCGGCGTAGGCATTCACCACGCCCGGATCAAAGCCGGCACCCAGAATGGCGGTCACGCCTTTCTCTTCGCACAGAGCCTTGCGCTTCCACTCGTAGTTGGCGTACCAGGGCGGATTTTCACAGATTTTGGTCGGGTCTTCGTGAATGGCGGTGTCGAGATAGGCCACGCCGGTCTCGATACAGGCCTGCAGTACCGACATATTGATGAAAGCCGAACCGACATTGATCACCATCTGCGACTGTGTTTTGTCAATCAATGCCTTGGTGGCTTCAATATCGAGCGCATCCAGGGCATGGGCTTGCAATTCACCGGCAACCTTGAGGCTGCCCTTTTCCCGTACGCTGTCGACGATTTGCTGACATTTGTCGACAGTGCGCGAGGCGATGTGAATGTTACCCAGAACATCGTTATGCTGCGCACACTTGTGGGCAACAACCTGGGCAACACCACCGGCACCAATAATCAGTACGTTCTTCTTCATCTTTTTCCTCTGGAGCCTCCTTGAAAGGCTGCGTTGTGGTTACTCCATGCCTCAGGAGAGGCCATCTACAAAGTCGTCAAAGGTAAATTCCCTGACCAGATTTACACTGCCGTCGAGCTCACGCACGGCAATGGCGGGCATTTGCACGCCGTTAAACCAGTTTTTCTTGACCATGGTGTAGCCGGCGGCATCGATAAAGGATAGCCGATCCCCTACCTGCAGCGGCTGTTCAAAGTTGAATTCACCGAAGATGTCGCCGGCCAGGCAGGACTTGCCGCACACCATATACTGATGTTCGCCGTCGTTCGGGGCCATCTTGGCGGTTTCCCGGTAGATCAGCAAATCGAGCATGTGGGCCTCGATGGAGCTGTCCACTATGGCCAGCTGCTTGCCGTTGAACAGGGTGTCGAGCACGGTCACTTCCAGGGAGGTACTCATGGTAATGGAGGCCTCACCCGGCTCCAGATAGACCTGCACGCCAAATTGCTCGGAGAAGGCTTTAAGCCGGGCGCAGAAATCGTCTACCGGATAGCCGTCACCGGTAAAGTGAATGCCGCCGCCCAGGCTTACCCAGGTGATTTGCGGCTGGCTCAGCAGAGAGCCGAATTTCTGCTCAATTTCGCCCAGCATGCGGTCAAACAACACGAAGTCGCTGTTTTCGCAGTTGTTGTGAATCATAAAGCCGGAGATCTTGTCCATCACCCGCAACACCTTGTCGGCATCCCACTCGCCCAGACGGCTGAAGGGGCGGGACGGATCGGCAATAATGAACTCGGAGCTGGATACCCCCGGGTTCAGCCGCAGGCCGCGCACATGGCTGGCAGACGCTTGTTCAAAGCGCTCGAGCTGGCCGATGGTGTTAAAAATGATCTTGTCGGAGTGGGCCAGCACTTCGGCTATTTCGTCGTCGGCATAGGCTACGCTGTAGGCATGGGTCTCGCCGCCGAACTTCTGTTTGCCCAGCTTCACTTCGTTCAGTGAGGAAGAGGTGGTGCCGTCCATGTACTGGCTCATCAGGTCGAATACCGACCAGGTGGCAAAACATTTCAGGGCCAGCAGTGCCTTGGCGCCGGAGTGCTCGCGTACATAGGCGATTCTCTCCATGTTGCGCAGCAGCTTGGTTTTGTCGATGAGATAGTAAGGCGTCTTGATCACTCGGGGTAACCCTCCAGGCTGTAAACACCACCCGCATCCGGGAATTTGAAAGCGCGTGATTATAGAGGAAAGGGGGTGGCGCTTCGAGCAAAAAGTGTGGCATCAAAAACCGTGACCATGCAAAAAAGAAAGACCGGCACAGTGGCCGGTCTTGCGGAAACAGCTTTATTGCCTGAGCAGGCGGTTACTTCGGCAGCACCAGAATGGCCCGGAAGTCATTCACGTTGGTGCGGGTCGGGCCGGTTTCCACCAGCACACCCAGCTGGGAGAAGAAGCCGTAGCTGTCGTTGTTGGCCAGGTAGTCTTCGGCCTTCAGGCCGGCGGCTTCTGCCTGGGCAAACAGCTCAGGGGTGATCATGGCACCGGCGTTATCTTCCACGCCGTCAATGCCGTCGGTGTCGGCCGCTAGGGCATAGACGCCGGCCTGACCCTTGAGCTCGTTGAACAGGCTCAGCATAAACTCGCTGTTACGACCGCCACGGCCGTTACCCTTGATGGTAACCGTGGTTTCACCGCCGGACAGGATTACACAGGGTGCCTGCAGCGGCTGACCGCACTTGAGGATCTGCTTGGCGATGGCGGCGTGCACCTTGGCCACTTCCCGGGACTCACCTTCAATGCAGTCACCCAGCACCAGCGGTGCCAGACCCTTGGAGCGGGCCAGGTGCGCGGCGGCGTCCAGGGCGTCTTGCGGGGTGGCAATCATGTGGAACTCGGCCTTGCTCAGGCGCTCGTCACCGGGCTTGACGGTTTCGGACTCAGGGCTTTCCAGCCAGGCGCGCACATGAGCACCCACTTCGATGCCGTAGCTGTCGAGAATGGCCAGGGCCTGAGCGGAGGTGGTCGGATCCGCCACGGTGGGGCCGGAAGCGATTACTGTGGGCTCGTCGCCGGGCACGTCTGAAATGCCCAGGGCAATCAGGCGGGCCGGGTAGGCGGCAGCAGCCAGACGGCCACCCTTGATGCCGGACAGGTGCTTGCGCACGCAGTTCATTTCATCAATGGCGGCACCGGACTTGAGCAGGGCCTTGTTGATGGCCTGCTTGTCGGACAGGGTCAGACCCGGGGCCGGCAGGCTCAGCAGCGAGGAGCCACCACCGGACAGCAGACAGATCACCAGATCGTCTTCGCCCAGGCCTTCCACCAGCTCCAGAATGCGGCGGCCCACGCGCTCGCCGGCATCATCCGGCACCGGGTGGGCGGCTTCAATCACTTCAATGCGCTCACAGGGCGCACCGTGGTCGTAGCGGGTCACCACCACGCCGGACAGTTCACCTTCCCAGATAGCGTCGAGCTCGGCGGCCATGGAAGCAGCGGCCTTGCCGGCACCGATGACAACGGCTTTTTGACGAGTATCCTTCGGCAGGTATTCGGCCAGGTTGCCTTTGGGCAGGGCGGCGGCCACGGCGCTGTCGAATAACTGCTGTAACAACTCCTTGGGTTGGATATCCATTGCAATACTCCTGAAAAAACGGCTGTCTTCTTGCGGTTGTTGATTCATTAACAGGGTGGGGCAAACATTCAGCGACCAGTGTCTAACACAAAGCCCCCTGAGTGAAAGTCAGCTTGTCGCCAACGCTTGCCCCGAGGTCTACCAAGGGGCGGCTGAAGCCTCAGGCCGCCCTTTGGTTCAGGACTTATTCGCCCCGAATGTTGTGGTTGGCCAGGTGCTCCAGCGCCTTAACCAGACCGGAGTGATCCCAGCCGGAACCGCCCAGGGCGTTACAGGTGTTGAACAGCTCCTGTGCGCCGGCGGTGTTGGGCAGAGAAACACCCAGCTCGCGGGCACCGGTCAGGGCCAGGTTCAGGTCTTTCTGGTGCAGGGCAATACGGAAGCCCGGATCGAAAGTACCTTTAACCATACGCTCGCCGTGCACTTCCAGAATCTTGGAAGAAGCAAAGCCGCCCATCAGGGCTTCACGTACCTTGGCCGGATCGGCGCCTGCCTTGGAGGCAAATACCAGGGCTTCGGCAACGGCTTCAATGTTCAGCGCCACGATGATCTGGTTGGCTACCTTGGTGGTCTGACCGTCACCGTTACCGCCTACCAGGGTGATGTTCTTGCCCATGATTTCAAACAGCGGCTTGATCTTGTCGAACACCGCCTGGTCGCCGCCCACCATGATGGTCAGGGTAGCGTTGATGGCACCGACTTCACCGCCGGATACGGGCGCGTCCAGGAAGTCAGCGCCGGTTTCTTTAACGCGCTTGGCAATTTCCTTGGTGGCGATGGGAGAGATGGAAGACATGTCTACCACTACCTTGCCGGCGGACAGGCCTTCGGCCACACCGTTGGCAGAAAACAGCACGTCTTCTACCTGAGGGGTATCGGGCACCATGGTGATGATCACTTCAGCCGCTTCGGCAACCGCTTTGGGGTTGGCCAGAGCAATGCCGTTGTCGCCCAGCAGATCAGCCGGGGCCTTGTTAAAGTGCTCGGAGAAATACAGGGTGTGACCGGCGTTCTGCAGGTTCTTAGCCATGGGCTTACCCATGATACCGGTACCAATGAAACCAATTTTCATGTTCATCATCCTTTTATCTGAATTAAGTAAAAAACCTTAAACCACGCCGTGAGTTTTCAACCAGCCCAGGCCTTCTTCGGTGGTGGTGGCCGGCTTGTACTCGGCACCAATCCAGCCGTCGTAGCCGGCTTTGTCCAGGAAGGCGAAGATATTGTGGTAGTTCAGTTCGCCGGTGCCCGGCTCGTGACGACCCGGGTTATCAGCCAGCTGAATGTGGTTGATGATGCCCAGGTTCTTCTCCATGGTCGGAATGATGTCACCTTCCATGATCTGCATGTGGTAGATGTCATACTGGAAAGCCAGGTTGTCGGAACCCACTTTCTCGATGATATCCAGCGCCTGCTGCGTGTTGTTCAGGAAAAAACCGGGAATGTCACGGGTGTTGATGGCTTCGGCAATCAGCTTGATGCCGGCCGCTTTCAGTTTTTCGGCAGCGTACTTGAGGTTGGCAACGAAGGTGGCTTCCGCTTCTTCGTAAGCCACACCGGCAGGCTGAATACCGGCCAGGCAGTTCACCTGGGTGTTACCCAGTACTTTGGCGTATTCAATGGCCTTGTCTACGCCGGCCTTGAATTCTTCAACCCGATCCGGGTGACAGGCGATACCGCGCTCGCCACCGTTCCAGTCACCGGCGGGCAGGTTGAACAGTACCTGGGTCAGGCCGTTGGCATCGAGCTTGGCCTTGATTTCATCAGCAGAGAAATCATAGGGGAACAGGTATTCAACACCCTTGAAACCGGCCTTGGCGGCGGCGTCAAAACGATCCAGGAAGTCGACTTCAGTAAACAGCATCGACAGGTTGGCAGCTAATTTCGGCATTGCGATGTCCTTTATTCAGTTGGGGGCAACGTCAGTATGGGGCCCGCAGGCCCCATCACTATCAGTCCAGCAGAGAGATGGCGGTCGGGGCGTCTTCACCCTTCTCAGCCAGCTCTTCGAACTCGTTTACAGCATCGATTTCAACACCCATGGAGATGTTGGTCACGCGCTCCAGAATCACTTCAACCACTACCGGTACAGAGAACTCGGCCATCAGCTTCTTGGCTTCTTCCAGCGCGGGAGCGATGTCTTCCGGCTTGAATACGCGAATGGCTTTACAGCCCAGACCTTCTACCACGGCTTTGTGGTCCACACCGTACTCGCCCAGTTCCGGCGCGTTGATGTTTTCAAAGGCCAGCTGTACGCAGTAGTCCATGTCGAAGCCGCGCTGAGACTGACGGATCAGACCCAGGTAGGAGTTGTTTACCAGCACGTGAATGTAGGGCAGCTTGAACTGAGCACCTACCGCCAGCTCTTCAATCATGAACTGGAAGTCATAGTCACCGGACAGCGCAACCACGTTGCGGGCCGGATCGGCGGCACACACACCCAGAGCAGCCGGAATGGTCCAGCCCAGAGGACCGGCCTGACCGCAGTTGATCCAGTTACGATCTTTGTACACGTGCAGGAACTGGGCAGCAGCGATCTGAGACAGACCAATGGTAGACACGTAAGTGGTGTCGCGGCCGAAGACCTTGTTCATTTCTTCGTATACACGCTGCGGCTTCACCGGGGTGTTGTCGAAGTGGGTCTTGCGCTGCAGGGTGCGCTTGCGCTCCTGACACTCGGCAACCCAGGCGCTGCGGTCTTTCAGTTTGCCGGCCGCTTTCCACTCTTTGGCGACCTCAACGAACAGCTCGAGAGCGACTTTGGCGTCGGATACGATGCCCAGATCCGGACCGAATACGCGGCCGATCTGAGTGGGCTCGATGTCTACGTGAACGAACTTACGGCCCTTGGTATAAACGTCAACGGAACCGGTGTGACGGTTGGCCCAGCGGTTACCTACACCCAGTACAAAGTCGGACGCCAGCAGGTTGGCGTTACCGTAGCGGTGAGAGGTCTGCAGACCGCACATACCCGCCATCAGCGCGTGGTCGTCGGGAATGGTGCCCCAGCCCATCAGGGTCGGAATAACCGGCACGTTCAGCACTTCGGCGAATTCGGTCAGCAGGGCAGCGGCGTCGGCGTTGATCACACCACCACCGGAAACCAGCAGCGGCTTGTCGGCGTCGTTCAGCATGGTCAGGGCTTTTTCAACCTGAATGCGGGTAGCAGCCGGCTTGTAGGGAGTCATCGGCTGGTAGGCTTCCGGATCGAATTCAATCTCGGCCATCTGCACGTCGAAGGGCAGGTCGATCAGCACGGGACCCGGACGGCCGGAGCGCATGATGTGGAAGGCCTGCTGGAATACACCGGGAACCTGACCCGGCTCCAGCACGGTAACCGCCCACTTGGTAACGGGCTTGGCGATAGACTCGATGTCTACAGCCTGGAAGTCTTCTTTGTGCATGCGTGCACGGGGTGCCTGACCGGTGATGCACAGAATCGGAATGGAGTCGGCAGAAGCAGAGTACAGACCGGTGATCATGTCGGTGCCGGCAGGGCCGGAAGTACCCACACACACACCAATGTTGCCGGCGTTGGCACGGGTGTAACCCTCAGCCATGTGAGAGGCACCTTCAACGTGACGGGCCAGTACGTGATCGATGGAGCCGAGACCCTTCAGAGCGGCGTAGAAGGGGTTGATGGCGGCACCGGGAACGCCAAAGGCTTTATTAACACCTTCCAGCTCCAGGATTTTGGCGGCCGCTTCGATTGCTTTCATTTTAGCCATGATGTGTATCCATTCATCAGAGGTGCTCTCGGCACCATGTTGTTGTAAGTCACTAATACAGTGGTGCACAGACAGGCCTGGTGAGGACCTTAACATCTGCGCAACCCATACCCTGATGATACGAAAAAAAATGTGACGATCAACAAGTTTTGGAAATCATTTTTATAATGTGGAAACGCAAAACGGGAATAAAGATGGGTGTCAGACTACAAAAGGCAGGGCAAAGTGTTGTTTTTCTTGTATTAGTACAGAGCGGAAAAGTGCTTCGTTAAGCTGTTGCAAGGACCTCTCAGTTTGTGGAAAAGGGTTTCTTTTCTTTTTATATAGGTTCCCGACGCTGGAGCCGGTCGCGCGGAGCACCCGGATATGGAGCAAGTATAGTACAAAAATGTTGTCATATTGTATTCATTTAACCTGAACAAATCAGTGATACCTTTGCGCTGCCAAATTATTCTTTATCGCCACTCAAGGTATCCTCAAACAGAAGCATAAATGCACTTTTTTGCGCTGCACAAAAAGAAGCCTTGAAAAGTTTTTTGTGCAGTGCAATATTGATGGTGCGCGCCAAATCCGGTCAGAGGTAAAGGGTTTTGCAGGCGTGCGGGCCAAGCAGCCCTTTTTCATTCATCAGGAGACGCCACTATGTCATGGTTTGATTTTGCAAAACTGCAGAAAGCGCAACAGGATAATCTTGCTCTGGTTCAGGAACTGAGCAGCAGCCTGCTGGCGAGTGCCGAAAAGCTGGGCCAGCTGCAGCTGAAAGCCGTTACCGAACTCAGTGCAGCCCAGTTTGACTATGCCGGTAAATTGCTGGCAGTTCGTGACCTCAAGGGTCTGGCCGAGCTGAACCAGGCCACCTTCAGCCCCAGCGGCCTGCTGGATCGTCAGCTGGAAACCAACCGCGAAGTGTTTGGTGTGGTCGCCGGTGCTCAGCAGCAGCTGAATGCTTACGGTGAGCAGCAGTGGGCTGCCGGCAGCCAGCAGGTAGACGAGTGGGTAGAGCAGTTTGCCGCCCACGCTCCGGCCGGCTCTGAAAACACAGTGACTGCCATCAAGCAGGCAGTGAGTCAGGCCAATGAAGCCCGTGAAGGTGCCCAGAAAGCCGCCAAAGACGCTGCCGACATTGCCGATAAGGTGATCAAGCAGGCTGCCGAGCAGTCTGAAAAGGCCGCTCGTCAGGTCGCCGAAGCCACTGAAAAAGGCATCAGTGCCGTTGCCGCCGCTGCTGCCAATAATAACAATGCCGCCAAGAACGGCCGTGGTGCTGCCAAGGCAAACTGAAACCAAGAATAAAAACAGAGCTGAAATCTGGACGGCCGGGGTAACCCTGCCGTCTTTTTCTGTTTTATGGGCTTGCAGCGGCTTCTGGTATTATGCGGCGGTTTTTATTTCTTAACAGGACGGACAATGCAAATTGTAAAAGACACGGTAGTGCAGTTTAACTACACCCTGAAGGATGAGCAGGGTGAAGTGATGGACACCAACGAAGGCAAGGCACCGCTGGCGTACCTGCACGGTAACGACAATATGCTGGAAGGGCTGGAAAAAGCGCTGGACGGCAAGAACGAAGGCGACCGTTTCAGTGTGACCCTGCCGCCGGCCGATGCCTATGGTGAGCGGGACGAGAGCCTGATCCAGCGGGTATCCATTCGTCACCTGCAGGGTGCCAAGCGCTGGGAGCCGGGCATGGTGGCCATGGTGCACACCGAGAATGGTCCCCGCCAGGTAGTAGTGGTAAAGGTGGGCCGCTTTATGGCGGATGTGGATCTGAACCATCTGCTGGCCGGCCGCACTCTGACCTTTGATCTGGAAGTGGTGTCGGTGCGCGCCGCCACCGCAGAAGAGCTGGAGCACGGCCACGCTCACGGCGAAGGTGGCCATCAGCACTGAGCTGTATGCGCAGCAGCGCGGTTGCGCTCCGCCGACACGGTCGGCTCCGGCAATCCCCACTGCTGCTTCGTGCAGCTTTCGTATTGTCTACAGGGTCGTAGGTTGCTGATGAGCGAAGCGAATCGCAACATCAGGCCGGCGGCGGAATGTTGAAAGAGAGGCGGCGGGGAATTACTTCTCGCCGTCTTTTTTATCCTTGTCGTGCTGCGCCGGGGAGCCACCAAACAGACCGAACATATTCTGAGTGTTGAAATACAACTGTTGCGACTGCTCTACATACTGGCGCATCATTTCCTGCAGCATGGGCACCTGACCCTGCATAAACTCGCTCCAGGCCTGAGTTGACTGCATGCCGGCCCTGGCCTGCACCTCTATCATTGACTGGATGCTTTCATCCAGATAACTGCCGAGCACGCCCTGAAAGGGGCCGTAGAAACGAATGATGTTTCTCAGCATGTCGCTGGAAAAGATGGGGTCGCCGCCGCTTTCCGCTTCCTGAATAATCTGCAGCAAAATACTGCGGGTAATGTCTTCGCCGGTTTTGGCGTCCACCACCTGAAAGGGCTCTTCATCCTGCACCAGCCGGCGAATATCGGCCAGAGTCACGTGGCTGCTGGTGTGGCTGTCATACAGGCGGCGGTTGGGGTATTTCTTGATGGTGCGAATACTGTCCTGGGATTTTGACATGCGACACTGGCCCTGAAAAAAGAATAACAGTCAGTGTATCCCAATCGGGCAGGCCGCTCAATTTGGCGACGATTATGAGCAACAGACGAAAAAAACCGCCTTGCGGCGGTTTTTTATACGCAAGAAAATTCATTACCGCATGGTAACAAACTCCTCGGCAGCTGTTGGGTGAATGGCCACACAGGCGTCAAAGTCGGCCTTGGTGGCACCCATTTTCACTGCTACCGCAAAGCCTTGCAGGATTTCGTCCATGCCAAAGCCGATGCCGTGAATGCCCACTACTTTTTCATCATCGCCGGCGCACACCAGCTTCATTTTACAGGGCTGGCGGTGCTGGGTAACGGCGGTATACATGGCGGTAAAGGAAGAGGTGTATACCTTGACCTTGTCGTCGCCGAAGCGCTCGCGGGCTTGTGGCTCGGTCAGGCCCATGGTGCCGATGGGCGGATGACTGAACACCACTGTGGGCACCAGCTCATAGTCCATTTTGGCGTCGGGCTTGTTGTTGAACAGCCGCTCGGACAGCTGACGGCCGGCTTTTACCGCCACCGGGGTCAGCTCCACATAGCCGATGTTGTCACCCACGGCGTACACGCCCGGGGCTGAGGTGTTCTGGTATTCGTCGACCTTGATGTAACCCTTGTCGTCCAGCTCAACGCCGGCACTTTCAAGGTTGAGGCTGCCGGTGAGCGGACGGCGGCCGATGGCCCAGATCAGGCAGTCGACGGTCAGTGACTCACCGTTCTCCAGCGTCAGGGTCAGGCTGCCGTCACTGTGCTTCTCTACGCTCTGAGGCACGGAGTGAGTGTGCAGGGTGGGGCCGTCTGCCGCCATCACTTCTACCAGGGTGTCGGTGAGCAGCGGATCGAAGTTACGCAGCGGCGCGTGTTTGCGCACCAGCAGATGAGTTTCGCTGCCCAGGCCGTGCAGCACGCCGGCCAGTTCAACGGCAATATAGCCGGCACCCACCACGGCGACGCGTTTGGGCTGCTCAGTCAGCTCAAAAAAGCCGTTGGAATCAATGCCATGCTCGGCACCGGGAATGTGCGGGATAATGGGCTCGCCGCCGGTGGCGATCAGAATATGGTCGGCGGTATATTCCTCGCCGTTCACTTCCACCGTGTTGGCATTTTTGAAGCGGGCAAAGCCCTTGATCACCGTTACCTTGTTGTTGCCCAGCACCCGGTCGTAAGACTGATGAATGCGGCCAATGTATGCCTGACGGCTTTCTACCAGGGTGCTCCAGCTGTGGCCCTTGAGCTCCACATCAAAGCCGTAATCGGCGGCATACAGTTTAATGGCCTCGGCCACCTGAGCGCCGTGCCACATCACCTTTTTGGGTACGCAGCCCACGTTAACGCAGGTGCCGCCCAGATCTTTTGCTTCAATCAGGGCGACCTTTTTGCCATGCATGGCCGCCCGGTTGGCGGAGGCAATACCGCCACTGCCGCCGCCAATGGCGATATAGTCAAAATGCTGTGCCATAAGTTTGCTCCGTGGATGAAGGTTCATTCAAAGCCGTTGGCCGATTGTACCTCAAGTAAGAGTGAGTGCCATGGTCAATAAAACAGCAGTCCGGCGGTCAACTGTCGGACACGAGCAGTAAAGGCTTGAACATTATCGCCATTATCACCATGTTAGAGGGTATTCCCTCGGCTGCCATGGCAGCGCGATGGCCATAACGATAAGAGGTACAGGACATGACAAACCCGCTTCTCACCATGGACGGCCTGCCGCCGTTCAGTCAGATAAAGCCGGAACACGTAAAGCCGGCGGTAGAGCACGCCATTGCCGATTGTAAAAAGCGTGTAGAGGCGGTGCTGTCCCGGGATGAAGCATTCACCTGGGACAACCTGGTGGCCCCGCTGGAAGAGGTCAATGATCACCTCAGCCGCATCTGGTCGCCGGTGAGCCACCTTAACAGCGTGATGAACAATGACGAGCTGCGCCAGGCCTATGAGTCGTGCCTGCCGCTGCTGTCGGAATACCACACCTGGATGGGCCAGCATCAGGGCCTGTTTGAGGCTTATCAGAGCCTGGCCGCGCGGGACAATTTTAAAAAGCTGAGCCTGGCCCAGCAAAAGGAAGTGAATAACACCCTGCGTGATTTTCGCCTGTCGGGCATCGCCCTTGAGGCGGAGCAAAAGCGCCGCTTTGGTGAAATTCAGTCCCGCCTGTCGGAGCTGTCATCCACCTTTGCCAACCGGGTGCTGGACGCCACTCAGGCCTGGCACAAGCAGGTAACCGACCAGGCCGAGCTGGCCGGCCTGCCCGAGTCGGCGCTGGCGGCCGCCGAGGCTCAGGCCAAAGCCCGGGAGCTGGACGGCTGGGTATTTACCCTCGATATTCCGTCTTATCTGCCGGTAATGATGTATGCCGACAATGCCGCCCTGCGTGAAGAAATGTATTTTGCCTTTACCACCCGGGCGTCGGATCAGGGCCCCAATGCCGGTGAGTTTGATAACACCGCCATCATAGAAGAAACCCTGGCGCTGAAGCAGGAGCTGGCCGGACTGCTGGGCTTTGACAACTACGCTCAGGTGTCGCTGGCCACCAAAATGGCAGAAAGTGAGCAGCAGGTGCTGGATTTTCTTGAGCAGCTGGCGGATCGCAGCCATCCGCAGGGCAAGGCCGAACTGGCCGAGTTGCGTGAATTTGCCGGGGCGGAATATGGCGTGACCGAGCTTAACGCCTGGGATCTCAGCTATTACGGTGAAAAGCTCAAGCAGCACAAATACACCATCTCCGATGAAGAGCTGCGCCCTTATTTTCCGGAAAATCGCGTCATTCACGGTTTGTTTGAAACCGTAAAGCGCCTGTTCGGCATCAAGGTAGTGGAGCGCTTCGGGGTGGAAGTGTGGCATGAAGATGTGCGCTTCTTTGATATCTTCGACGACACCGGCGAGCTGCGCGGCAGCTTTTATCTTGACCTTTATGCCCGGGCCAAAAAGCGCGGCGGAGCCTGGATGGATGACTGCATCGGCCGGCGCTACCGGGAAGACGGCACCCTGCAAAAGCCGGTGGCCTACCTCACCTGCAACTTCAACGGGCCGGTGGGGGACAAGCCCGCCTTGTTTACCCACAACGAAGTGCTGACCCTGTTCCACGAGTTTGGTCACGGCATTCATCATATGCTTACCAAGGTGGACGTGGCCGGCGTGGCCGGTATTAACGGCGTGGCCTGGGACGCGGTGGAGCTGCCCAGCCAGTTTCTGGAAAACTGGTGCTGGCAGCCCGAGGCGCTGGCCTTTATCTCCGGTCATTATGAAACTCACGAGCCGCTGCCGGCAGACTTGTTGGATCGCATGCTGGCGGCGCGCAACTACCATTCGGCGCTGATGATGTTGCGTCAGCTGGAGTTTGCCCTGTTCGACTTCCGTTTGCATATGGATAAAAGCGCCGCCGAGCCGGGCCGGGTGCAGCAAGTGCTGAATGAGGTGCGCAGCCAGGTGGCGGTGATGACGCCGCCGGCCTTTAACCGCTTTCAGCATGGCTTCTCGCATATTTTTGCCGGTGGTTACGCGGCGGGCTACTACAGTTACAAGTGGGCCGAAGTGCTGTCGAGCGATGCCTTTTCCCGCTTTGAGGAAGAAGGGGTGTTCTCGGCCAAAACCGGCCGTGATTTTCTGCATGCCGTGCTGGAGCAGGGAGGCTCAAAAGAGCCGATGGAGCTGTTTAAACAGTTCCGCGGCCGCGAGCCCAACATAGACGCCCTGCTGCGTCACTCGGGCATTGCTGCCTGAGCCTGTGACTGACAAGGTGGCTTCGGCCACCTTTTTTATTAATGGCACGGGTGTGGAGCCAACACAGATACAAAGGCAAAATAAACCGAGAACTTTTTACATGAGATAGCGCAATGGAACATGGGATAACCTCCTGGTTCAGTCTTTGGTGCATCAGCCAGCTGGTAGAGCAGCGTCTGGCCGATGGTGTGCTGCTGTGCCAACGCCATGGCAGGCACTGGCAACCGCTGCTGGCAGCGGGTGTACCATTACCGGATGCCCCCTTGTCTGTGGCGGGAAAACGGCCGTTTCAGCGCCTGAGTTATCCCCTTTGTCGTCATTTGAATATGGGCTCCGGACAGTTTCTGTCGCTGTCAGCCCAGTATGATGGTTATGCGCTGTTTCTGCTGCAGCGCCGGCGTCATGTCCGTTTATCCAAAACGGCCTGGCTGGGCTTTTTTGCCTCCGTCTTTACCCATGCCGACCGCGCTCAGCAGGCGATGTCGGTTTTACCCCTGTTTGAATATTTTCCGCTGCCTTTGGTACGGGCCACACCTGATGGCGTGGTGGAGTGGACCAACCGGGCGGTGCGCCGCATTGCCGGCAAAACCGCCGCCAACATGGCGGGCCGCTCCCTGCGTGAGTTCAGCCTGGGGGCCGACTGGCCGGAAACCCGGCGCTTGTATCAGCGGCTGGCAAATGAGCCGGAGCTGGGCATCGCGGTAATGGAAAAGCATTATCTGCATCCCAAGGGCCATCTTTTGCTGGGAGAAACCCAGCTCACACTGGTGCGCACTGCCGACAATCAGCCGCTGTGCCTGATGGGCACCCTGGCCAGCCTGCGACCCAGAGCGACGGCCCCTCAGGGCATGAGTCTGCGTTTTATTCCTGCACCGGAGCAGCCGGAAGGCGTGATGATCTGCGATGCCAGCAGCCGCATTGAGCAAGTGAGCCCGGCTTTTGAACGAGTGACCGGCTATCGGGCCAGTGACGTGCAGGGCAGTCACCCGTCATTGCTGCGCTCCGGTCTGCACAGTCGGGAGTTTTATCGGGAGATGAACCGGGCCCTGAACGAGCAGGGCCGCTGGCAGGGTGAGGTGTGGAACCGCCGGCGCTGTGGTCAGGTGTATCCGGAGCGGCTCAGCATCAGCTCTTTGTATGATCAGCAGGGGCAGGCTCATTTTGTGGCGGTATTCAGTGAGATGAAGCAGCCCGATGCCGCCGAACAAAATGCGCCGCCGGAAGAAAAGGATACGCTCACCGGCCTGACTAATCGTGCCAGCTTTCAGCAACGGCTGGCGCGTTATTGCCGGCTGAACGAGCCTTTTGCGTTGATGATCCTCGACATTAACAATTTCCGCATGTTCAACAATGCCATCAACCACAGGGTAGGTGACAGAGTACTGCAGGAGGTAGCCGCCCGGCTGCGTGACCGGCTGCGCAGCGGTGACGATCTGGCACGCATTGGCAGTGACGAATTTGCTTTGCTGGTGCCCGGTATTGCCCATCCGCGTCAGGCGCGCATTTTTGGCCGCCATCTGCTTAATGCCCTGGCTCGGCCGCTGGCCATGGCCGAGCAGCAGCTCTATGTGGATGCCACCATAGGCGGCGCGCTCTGGCCCGGGCTGAATGAAAAAGATGCCGAAAGCTTACTGCAGCATGCGGAGCAGGCTTTGTTTGGTGCCAAGCAAAAGCACGAGTCACTGGCACTGTATGATGATGAGCTGAACCGCAGTCAGAGCCGCCGAATCCGGTTGCAGCACGATCTGACCGATGCCATTCGTCAGGGCGGGTTGCGCCTGCATTATCAGCCCATCGTCGATACTGCCAGCGGCAGAATCACCAAGCTGGAAGCGCTGGTGCGCTGGCATCATGCCGAGCTTGGCCCCATTTCGCCCATGGAGTTTGTGCCGGTGGCAGAAGAGTGCGGCATGGTGCAGGCGCTGGGCGACTGGGTGCTGAACCGCGCCTGTGCCGATCTGCACCGGCTCAAGCTGGCCGGCCAGTCTCTGCATATGGCCATTAACCGTTCCAGCCTGGAGTTTCAGAGTCTGGGGCTGGACGGCGACGAATGGTTATCCATTATTGAACGCCACGGGCTGGATCCTCAGCAGATTATTTTTGAAATTACCGAATCGCTGTTTATGCAGGGCAATGAACACCATCTGGAGCGCATTGACGCTCTGCGCAAGGCGGGTTGCCGCATTGTCATCGACGACTTCGGCACCGGCTTTTCGGCGCTGAATTATCTGCGCGCCTTTCCCATTGATCTGGTCAAAATTGACAAGAGCTTTATCGATCATCTGCCCGGTAATCATAAAGATGGCTTGCTGCTGGAAGGGATTTTGCGCATTATCGGCGATCTTGGCATGCAAGTGGTGATAGAAGGCATGGAAACACCGGCTCAGGCCGCCTACCTTTCTACCCAGCCCTGCCATTTTCTGCAGGGCTATCTGATTGCCAGACCCATGCCCCTGCGCGAGCTGCTGATTTTTCTGGAAACCTATGCCGGACACACAATACCCGCTGCAGATTGAACTGCAGGACACCACCCTTGAGCCTCAGGCCAATCTATTGCGCACCCGGTTAAGCGATGTGACTGCGGCCGCCCCCTTTGCCCTGGTGTTCACCGAAGGCCGGCTGGAGCTGCGCAAGCTGGACGAGCCCAAGCTGGGGGCGGTGTTTGTGGATTTCGTTGAGGGCGCGGCGGCCCACAGGCGTAAATTTGGTGGTGGCCGGGGCCAGAGCATTGCCAAGGCGGTGGGGCTCAAACATGGCCATAACCCGCGCGTCGTGGATGGCACCGCCGGCCTGGGCCGGGATGCCTTTGTGCTGGCCTCTCTGGGCTGCACCCTAACCTTATGCGAGCGCCACCCTGTAGTGCATGCATTACTGGAAGACGGTTTGCGCCGGGCGGCCGCCGATGCTGGCATTGGCCACTGGGTGCGGGAGCGGCTGCAGCTGCTGCCCTTTGGCTGCACGCTTGCCGACATTCAGCAGCAGCCCGATGTGGTCTACCTCGACCCCATGTTTCCTCACAAGAAAAAAGCGGCACTGGTCAAGAAAGAAATGCGAGTGTTTCACTCTCTGGTAGGGGCCGACGAAGACGCCGACCACCAGCTGACCCCGGCACTGGCACTGGCCCGGGCCCGGGTGGTGGTCAAACGGCCCGATTATGCCGGCTTTCTTGACGAAATAGCCCCTTCTGCGCAAATCAGCAGCAAGAACAACCGCTTTGATCTATATGTGAAGGCGGCGCTGTAAACTCGCGTTACAGCATCACACTGGCTGCCAGGCCCCACAGCAGCCAAGGCAGAGGAGGAGCAAACAGCCACAGCTCCCACCGTTTTCGGCATTGCCAGCCCACGGCATGCACTACACATAAGGCCATGGCGATCATCATCAATGATAACCAGCCATGGGGCGGGACCTGTCCCGCCACCACCCGGCTCCAGATCAGGGCCACGCCGGCCAGTGCAAGCAGCGCCGATACCGGACGTAACTTGCTGTTAATGATCATGGTCCTCGTCCGGGCCAAACTCGGAAAATTCCAGCCACAAGGCGTTAATAATGCCAAAGCTGCAGGCCAGTAAAATGCCCAGAATCCACGCAAAATACCACATAACGACTCCTTAATAACTGCCGACAGAATTTTGCTTAATGTGCTGCTCAGTTACCCGGCCCCACATTTTCCGATAACACCAGAGGGTGTAGCCCAGCACGATAGGCACAAAAATGATGGCCACCACCAGCATAATGCCCAGGGTTTTTTCGCTGGATACCGCATCCCACAGGGTCAGGCTATGATTGGGGCTCAGGCTGGACGTGAGCACAAAGGGAAACAGCGATCCGCCTGCGGTGAAAATAACGCCGGCACAGGCCAGGGCCGAGTAGGTAAAGCCCCAGCCTGGTCGGCGTGCGCTGCCCAGCAGCACCGACAGCGCCATACCGGCAAGTCCCACAGCGGGTGCCAGCCACAACAGCGGAAAATGCTCATAATTGGCCAGCCAGGCACCCGGTACCAATGACACTTCTTTAGCGGTGGGCACCAGCACAGCACCGGGTTCACCCATGGCCTGGATCACATAGCCTGCCATGCCCAGCTTCAGCCACAACCCAGCCAGTACAAAACTGCTGATGGCAACCAGCCCCGCCAGTTGGCCAATGCGGCGAGCCCGCTCGGCAACGGCCCCATCGGTACGCAATTGCAGATAGTTGCCGCCATGTAGCATCAGCATGCTCAGACTGACCACGCCGCACAGCAGTGCAAAGGGGTTAAGCAGGCCAAACAAACCTCCGTCATAACGGGATCGCATCAGGTTATCCAGTTCAAAGGGGACGCCCAGAAACAGGTTGCCAATGGCCACGCCAAATACCAGCGCTGGAATGGCAGAGCCGGCAAAAATGCCCCAGTCCCAGGCCCGACGCCAGCGATCATCTTTTACCTTGGAGCGATATTCAAAGCCTACCGGGCGAAAGAACAGCGCAAACAGCACCAGCATCATGGCCCAGTAAAAGCCTGAAAATGCCACCGCATATACCATGGGCCAGGCAGCAAACAGCGCACCGCCGGCAGTAATAAACCAGACCTGGTTCCCGTCCCAGTGCGGCCCAAGGGCATTAATGGCCACCCGGCGCTCAAGATCAGTACGGCCCACAAAAGGCAGCATGGCACCGGCCCCCATATCAAAGCCATCAGTAATCGCAAAGCCTACCAGCAGCACACCAATCAGTGCCCACCAGACGAGTTTCAGCAGTTCATAATCCATGCTCAGGCCTCCCAGGGCTGCAGTTCAAAGTGATAACGGCCGGTTTCCAGCACGCTGGGGCCACGGCGGGCATAGCGCACCATCAGGTACATTTCGGCAATCAACAGCAGAGTGTAAAAGCCAATAAAGCCGATCAGGCTGCCAATCACATCGCCACGCGACAGCGTGGATACCGACATGGCAGTGGGTAGTACCTCGGCAATAGACCATGGCTGACGGCCGAACTCGGCCACAAACCAGCCCATTTCACAAGCCAGCCAGGGGGCGGGCAGAGAAAACAGGGTGAGTTTTAGTAACCAGCGCTTTTCGCCAATGCGATGCCGGCTGCTTTCATAAAACGCCATGGCAAAAATGAACAGCATCAGCACGCCCAGCCCTACCATAATGCGGAAGGTCCAGAACATGGGGGCCACTCTTGGAATGGAGTTGTCTACCGCCTGCTGAATCTGGGCTTCGGTAGCATTGGTTACCTCAGGGGCAAAGCGTTTCACCAGCAGGCCATAACCCAGATCATCCTTGAGATCATCAAAGCGGGCTCGATTGGCGGGGGTATCTTCTCCGTTTTTAAGCTGTTGCAGCACGGCGTAGGCCTGAATGCCATTACGAATGCGAGCTGCATGTTCTTTTTTCAGATCCTTGATACCAATCACCGGTTCATCCAAAGAGCGGGTGGCAATGAGTCCGAGGGCGTAGGGAATGCGAATCGCATAATCGGTGCGCATTTCTTCTTCGTTCGGTAGCCCAATCAGGGTAAAGGCGGCGGGTGGCGCATGGGTTTCCCACTCGGCTTCAATGGCAGCCAGCTTGGTCTTTTGTACGTCACCGAGCTCATAGCCAGACTCGTCACCCAGCAGGATCACCGACAAAATGGAAGCCAGACCAAAGGAAGCAGCAATAGCAAAGGAGCGTTTGGCAAACGCAATATCCCGCCCTTTAAGCAGAAAATAACTGGAGATGGCCAGCACAAACATGGCACCGGTCACATAGCCCGCTGATACGGTATGCACAAATTTCACCTGAGCTACCGGGTTGAAAATCAGCTCGCTGAACGAGGTCATTTCCATACGCATAGTTTCAAAGTTGAACTCGGCACCCACCGGGTTCTGCATCCAGCCGTTGGCAATCAAAATCCACAGCGCGGACAAGTTGGATCCAAGTGCTACCAGCCAGGTCACCACCAGATGCTGCACTTTGGTCAGTCGGTCCCAGCCAAAAAAGAACAAGCCGATAAAGGTGGATTCCAGAAAGAACGCCATCAGGCCTTCAATGGCCAGTGGTGCGCCAAAAATATCCCCCACATAATGGGAGTAGTACGCCCAGTTGGTGCCAAACTGAAACTCCAGAGTAATACCAGTGGTCACACCGAGGGCAAAATTGATCCCAAATAGTTTGCCCCAGAATTTGGTCATGTCCTTGTAGATTTGCTTGCCGGTCAGAACATAAACCGACTCCATAATGGCCAGCATAAACGTCAGGCCCAGGGTCAGGGGAACAAACAGAAAGTGGTAAAACGCGGTGATGGCAAACTGTAACCGCGACAGGTCAACGACGTCTTCACCGATCATAGTCGGCCTCCGTTGTAGATCGGGACTCGAACCAGTGCTGCTCTATGGCGGCATTACTCTGCTGCATATCGACCGGCTCACTGAACCAGGCCCATTTGATGGCAAAAATAACCAGCAGCTTTAGCAGCAATATGGTTACGATCTCCCTGGACAGGGTGATGTGGGGAAATTTCATGGTTAGCTCTCTTGTTAGCTGAATCTAAATTAGCTTTGCATTTGATATGCCAATTTGATTCAGATCAAAGCAAGAGCTGAAAACTAAAAAGAAAAGTTGATTTTTATCAAACTGTTACAAACGAGTTGAGAAGTGGTAACAAACACTTGCCAGTGCGGCAATTTTAAATTAGCTTTAACTAATTAATGAATCTGGTTTGCAGGAGAACACCATGTCTCAGCCTTGTGTACGCGCTTTTCTGGATCAGGACAGCGAAACCTTCAGCTATGTGATCTATGACCACAGCGGTGGCCGGGCTGCGGTTATCGATCCTGTGCTCGACTTTAATTATCACTCCGGCCGCACTGCCACCACCACGGCACAGCAGCTGGTGGATTTTGTGCGTGAGCAGAGCCTGACCCTGGAGTGGATTCTGGAAACCCATGCTCATGCGGATCATTTATCGGCAGCGCCGTTTATTCAGCAGCAGCTGGGTGGCCGCATTGCCATTGGCGAGCACATTCGTGAGGTGCAGGGCATTTTTCAGCGAGTATTCGGGCTGGAAAAAGAACTGCTGCCCGACGGCAGCCAGTTTGATTATCTGTTTCATGACGGCGAGCAATTCAATGTGGGTGAACTGACGGTGCGGGTGATGCATGTGCCCGGGCACACTCCGGCGGACGTAGCCTATGTGGTGAATGAGCAGGCGGTATTTGTGGGCGATACCCTGTTTATGCCCGATGTGGGGACCGCCCGCTGTGACTTTCCCGGAGGCAGCGCCGAGCGCCTGTACCAGTCCGTTCAGCAGCTGCTGGCGCTGCCGGACGGCACCGATACTTATGTGTGTCACGACTATCCCAAGGGCAGGGAGCATGAGTGCCGCACCACGGTAGCGCAGCAGAAACAGCACAATATTCATGTGCACGACGGCATCAGTCAGGACGCGTTTGTAACCATGCGTAATGAGCGTGATGCCACCCTGGCAGTGCCCCGGCTGATTGTACCGTCCATTCAGGTGAATATTCGCGCCGGTCATTTGCCCGAGCCCGATGAACAGGGCCGCCGTTATCTCAAGGTGCCGCTGAACCAGCTTTAAGCCGGCTCCAGCAGCCGGGTAATGGTTTGTGCCTGATGGCGAATATGGCCGGTCACCTGTTCGGCTCTGTCTGATACAGCCGCTGAGCGGGTTTTCAGCTCATCCATGAGTGCCATAAAGCGGCCCAGCTCGGCAGCCTGGCTGTCGGCATGTTTTGCACCCTGCTCCGCCACTGATGTTGTGGCGCGGGAAGTGTCGCTGACCTGCTCGGTTACCTCCAGCAGCGTCTGGGTTTGCCGGTGCTGATCTTCTGCTGCCTGCATCATGCGGTCTATGGTGTTGTTTAATGCTGTGCTGGAATCGCCCAGCCGCTCCATAATGCCGGCAATTTCTTCCAGTGAGCCCTGAGTATGTCCTGATAATTTGCGGACCTCGTCGGCCACCACTGCAAAGCCACGGCCCTGCTCGCCTGCTCTGGCGGCCTCAATGGCGGCATTCAGGGCCAGCAGATTGGTCTGCTCGGCAATCTGGCGGATCACGCCGATAATGGTGGCGGCATCGTCTACCGAGCGGCTCAGGCTGATCAGGGCTTCACGGCCGGTCAGTGCGGCCTGGCGGCTTTCTGCTGCACTGCGGGTCAGTTGCTCTGTCTGCCGGCGGCTGATGCTCATGGCTTCCAGATTGTTATGGGCGGTATGGGCAATATCGTCGCTGGCACTGCGCATCTGTGCGGCCAGATGGTTCAGTTCATTTACCATGTTCAGACTGCCCTGCAGGGTGCCGTCATTGCTGTGTGCCTGCTGCTGAATATCCTGTACTTCGGCCACCATCCCTTCCAGCGCCGCCGACACCCGCTGCAGCTGGCCGGCCCGCTCCTGCTGCTGATGCTGCAGCAGTGCCTGCAGTCCGTTAACGCTCTGAGCAATCTGGCCCAGTTCGCTGTTGGGATGAGTCACCGGCAGGGGCGTAAGCTCACCCTTATTCAGCAGCTGAGCAAAGGCATTGCGCAGTTCATTAAGCCGGCGCACCACCAGGCCGCGCTGAAACAGATAGCTGAGCAGGGCAAACAGCAGCAAGGCGGCGCACAGTCCGAGCAATATCAGACTGAGCTGCTGATAGGTCTGCAGGCGTTCTGCTTCACGCGCAGCCACCAGGGTGTCAAGCTGGCTTTCAATCTCGCTCAGGCCGGCACTCAGGGCGGCGGCGGCATCAGCACCCTGCTGCTGACCATCTTGTGTGGTGGCCAGCTCACCGGCATAGCGCTGCAGCAGGCTGTTCAGCTCTCTTTTCGGGCCTTCGCCCATTTCTTCCGGTTCAGGCTGGCGCAGTGCAAATTCGTCTGCTTGCGGAGTGTGATAAATACCCAGCAAAGGCAGGTCCTGCAGTTGTTTATTAAGGTTTTTCAGCTCGTTTAACTGAAAATCGATACTTTTTCTCAGCTGTTCGTTACCTGTGCTGATATAGCTCTGACGCTGGTGTATCAGACGGGGCAGGGTTGCCAGCATTTCGGCGATCAAGCCTTGATAGCGGTCAGACAGGCTGTGTGCTGCGCCGGCGTAACGGGCAAGGGCACGCAGTTGATCGGCCATTTCCTGCTCGGCATGCAGCAGCAGCTGCTGGCTGTTGCCTGCCAGCTTGCCTGCTTCGCGAAAATCCAGAGTAAGTTGCCGGGACAGTGATTGCACTGCCTGATAAGCCGGTTCGCCTGCAGGCAGCCCGGACAAAGCACTGGCCAGGTGATTCAGCTGCTGCTCTGCGGTTGTCAGCAGACTGGCGTCTCCGGTGTTCAGATAAGCAGAAATAGTACGGTATAAATCGATATTGGCATGGCGGCGCAATTGCTCCAGACTGCTGCGAGCATTGTTATCCCGAGTAAGCTGGCGGTCGCCCATATAAAAGGAACCCGCCAGCAACAAGGCCAGGACCATCAGTCCCAGGGATGATAATAATGAAAACAGCGAAACTTTCATGCGGACCTTCCTTTGTCAGTCAAGGCCGGCAGAATAAGTCACCGGAGTGACAGTTTTATGAAGCTGGCAGATAGACCACGGCTTTCATCAGCTGCTGGTGTAAATCGTGCATGGCCAGCGGCGAGGCGTCTATCAGCTCAAGCCGGCTTTCCTTTTGCGGAGCCAGCCGGTACATGCTGAGCTGATCGGTCTGGTTAAAGGCCCACCAGCCATCCCGGGTATGCAGCACGGCCTTGAGCCGGGCCACCGGCAGAGCTTCACAGAAGGCTTTGGCTGCGTCCGGATCAAACAGCACATCCGTATGGAAACGCCAGCCCACGGTAAAGTGATCATCTCCCTGGCTGGCGTAACGCCGCCAGGGCTGGCCCCGGGTGAGTTTGGGCTCTGGAGCCGCCACCAGCGGCCGTTGTGCTTTACCGGCATGAGCCTGCGGATGAGCCGCCCGGCGCTCAGTGGCATGAGGCTGCGCCAGCCAGTGCAGATCGATTTGCCCCTGCACTGTTTCCACCAGTGCCTGTGCGGGCCCGGGGCTCTGCTCAATATCCCGGCGCAGCTGTTCCAGCCCGGCCTTGCTGCACAGGTCGGTTTTATTGGCCACCACCACATCGGCCAGAGCCAGTTGATCCTGATAGGTTTCATGGTCGCGGTAACGGGGATCCTGCCACTGACGCGGGTCTATCAGACAAAAGGCCGCCTGCAGGCTGAGCACGTTGCGGTAATGCTCGTTGGTCAGTATGTCCATTACCCGGCTGGGATGGCCCAGGCCGGTGGGCTCAATAAACAGCCGGTCTGGCCTGGCCTTGTGCAGCAGGGCGTTCAGCCCAATCTGAAACGGCAGCCCGGCCACACAGCACAGGCAGCCACCGGGAATTTCCTTAATCATGGCACCCTGCTCCGTCAGCAGAGCACCGTCTATGCCTACCTCACCAAACTCATTCACCAGCACCGCCCAGCGCTCCTGCTTGGGTTTGTTGGCCAGCAGGTGGCGCAGCAGGGTGGTTTTACCGGTGCCGAGAAAGCCCATAATCAGGTGAGTAGGAACAGAAACGGTCATTGCATCATCCATATAGCCTATTTTGTTATATTGTAACAAAAAAAGAGCCCAAAGGGCTCTTTAGCATAGAACAGGAAAAACAGGCCTCAGGGCTGGATCACCACCCGGCCGGTGAGCTTGCCCGCCATCATGTCGTGGGCAGCATCGATGGCCTGCTCCAGGGTCAGCTCCGTGACGTCATTCTCGTAATTGACCGGCAGGCTTTCATGCACCCGCTGCCAGGCGGCGATGCGTTTTTCTTTGGGAATATGTACCGAGTTGATGCCAAGCAGCTGTACCCCCCGCAGAATAAAGGGCATGACGGTGGTGTTGAGGGCCACGCCACCGGTCAGGCCGCAGGCAGCCACGGCACCGTACATTCTGGTCTGGCTGAGAATGCGCGCCAGAGTACGGCCGCCCACGGCATCGATGGCACCGGCCCAGTGCTGTGACTCCAGCGCAGCCGGTTCCTGATCGAGCTGAATGCGATCAATAATCTCGTGGGCACCCAGGCTTTTCAGCCAGTCGCTGTGCTCGGGGCGGCCGGTAGAGGCATGCACTTCATAGCCGGCCTTGGCCAGCAGCCGCACCGCAACAGAGCCCACACCGCCGGTGGCACCGGTGACCAGAACAGGACCCTGGTCCGGTTTTACGCCGGCCTGCTCCAGTGCCATCACCGCCAGCATGGCGGTAAAACCGGCGGTGCCGATGGCCATGGCGCGTTTGGCGGTCATTTCTGCCGGCAAGTGAATCAGCCAGTCAGCGTTAACGCTGGCTTTTTCTGCCAGGCCACCCCAGGTTTGTTCGCCCACGCCCCAGCCGGTGAGCAACACTTCCTCACCAATGCGATAGGCCGGGTTGTCGGATGCCAGCACGGTGCCGGCAAAGTCGATGCCGGGCACCATAGGCCAGTTGCGTACGATTTTGCCCTTGCCGGTAATGGCCAGCGCATCTTTATAGTTAAGGGTGGAGTAGTCCACCTTTACCAGTACATCGCCGGTGGTCAGTTGCTGCTCATTCAGACGTTGCAGGCTGGCGTGAGTCTGCTTGCCGGATTCTTCCAGTAAAATGCCCTTGAACATGATGCTCTCCTCGCACGTTTTTATGGCTTTGAGTGTAAAGAGACTTTTCATAAAAGCCATGGCCCGGCCGATGCCGGATGCCGGTTTTGTGACCGAAGGCGTTACCTGTCAGAAGCGGGTCTGGAAACCTTGATCAAGCCCTCATTCAGCCACAGCGACGCCAGAATAAGGGCTCCGCCCAAGGCCAGCCGGAGCAGATCGGCATCCCGGTTCCAGATAAGCAGATTGACCAGCAGACCCGCAGGTACCAGCGCATTATTCATGATGGCCAGGGCACCGGCATTGACCAGAGTGGCCCCCTTGTTCCACAGAAAATAGCCCAGCCCGGAGGCACCCAGCCCCAGCCACAGCAAAATGCTCCACTGCAGGGAGGTGGCCGGGTATTTGTCGCCGCCCAGCCACAGCCAGGTGGGAGTCACTACCAGCAGGGCTCCCAGATAAAAATAGCCAAAGCGGTGATGCTGAGGGCTGGTGGCGGGATAGCGTTCCTGCAGCACCTTGTAGCCTACCTGACCCAGTGCAAAGCAGAGGTTAGCCCCCTGCACCACGGCAAACCCCAGCAGATAGTCGCTGGTCAGGCCATTAAAGCGAATGATCAGGGCTCCCAGCACTGCCAGCACGGCGGTAAACAGATAGCCGGGGCGAAAGCGCCGGTGCAGCAGGTCATAAATCAGGGTCACATAGACAGGGGTAAGCACGGTAAAGATCAGTACTTCCGGCACCGTCAGCAACAAAAATGACTGGTAATAAAACAAATACATAATGCCCAGCTGCAGGGCCCCGCACAGCATCAGGCCGGCGGCCAGCCGGGGCGGTTGCCGCCAGCGCAGAAAGGGTGCAAACAGCAGGGCGGCCAGCACTATGCGGCTGAATACCGAGAAGTAACTGTCTACGCTGCCCGCCAGATAAACGCCGATTAAACTAAAGGAAAAGGCCCACAGCAGGGTAACAAAAACCAGATAAGACATGGGTGAAGTGTGTTCATTGGTAAAGGTGGCCGACATGATGGCGTAAACCCGAGCATAAAAAAAGCCGGCGTAATACGCCGGCCCGGGACCAATAGCAGGTTTGTCATAAAGGAGAGAATGACGTCCCCAAACAAAAGTGGTTCAACACCACACGCAGAACTTGCTGAGCTTGCAACACAAGCCCGAAAAGGTTGTCAGCGTGGCAAACAGGATTGTTCGATCATTAACCGTTCGCTTTTCGTGTTGCTTGCGTAACCCGAGACAGGCAGTACCCCCCATGATGCCACCATGCCCAAACACTGTTTGATCAAACCGCCTTAAAGACGCTCATCACCACGCCGACGATAAACTTGATGGGCGGCATTCTATGGCCGCTTTGCTTATGGTAAAAATGAATTGTTGTCATAAAGGTATGGTTAATATCGATGGATAATCTGTTTCAGCGGCTGGATCTGAACCTGCTGCGAGTGTTTGATGTGTTGATGCAATCGCGCAACGTCACCCGTACTGCCGAGCGGCTTAATTTGTCCCAGTCTACGGTCAGCCATGCCCTTGGCCGGCTGCGCCAGACCCTGAACGATCCCCTGTTTGTGATGACCCGCAAAGAAATGCGGCCCACTCACCGCGCTCAGGCGCTGGCTGCGCCGGTGCGTCAGGCACTGGCTCTGCTGGAGCAGGGAGTGCGGCAGTCGGCAGGGTTTGATCCGGCAAGCTCTGTCCGGACCTTTCGGCTGGCAGTGCCATCTTCCATTGAGCACGGCGTGGTGCCACAGCTGGTGGAGTTGCTTTATGCGCGGGCACCGGGCTGCCGGCTGGCGGTCAGCGAGCTGGTGAACTCCGATTATGAAGACACGCTGGCGCGGGCGGAGCTGGATCTGGTGGTGAGCTTTGCCGGTGCCGACCACCTGTCGGAGCGGTTGCTTACCGATATCTGGTTTCATAATCCCATGGTCTGCCTGTCGGTTAAAAACAGCGGTCTTGCTGATGTCTTGTCACCGGCAGAGCTGGTCAGCTGGAGCCATGTGTCTACCTCTAACTGGGGGCATAACCAGACCCTGGTAGAAAGCTGGTTGAGTGAACAGGGGCTGGCGCGCCACATTGGCGTTTGGGTGCCCAGTTTTGAGGCGCTGCCCCGGCTGCTGGCTACCGGGCGCTATCTGGCCATGGTCCCCGAGCTGATAGGACGGGATCTTTGTTATTACTATCCGTTGCAGGCACACAACTTAAGCGAACCCTTGCACAGCACCTATGTGCTGGCCCAGCATCCGCTCACCGAGTTTGATCCGGCACTGGTATGGTTCAGAGGGCTGTTAAAGGAAGCGGGCGGTCAGTAACCGCCCGGCAGGATTAATGTTTGGGCAGGGGGACCACCAGCAGATCACAGGGCACTGTGTTCATCAGCTGACGGGCAGAGGAGGTGAGCAGGCTCCAGAAGCTTTGCTCATGGCCACAGATCAGCAAGTCCACACCGTGCTGCTCTACGGCTTCGTTTACTTTTAGTGTGAGGTCACCGCAGATCACCAGCTTTTTCTCGATGGGATAATCAATGGCACCCAGGTACTCTTCCAGCCGCTGCTTGGCATCGGCCACCACCTGATCCTGAATGTTATCGATGTCGATATCGATCATCTCGGTGTAGAGATCCTTGAGGTCTACGTCTACATGAATGACCGACAGCTTGGCGTTATTGGCGCGGGCGCGGTCAACTGCCTTGGCAATCACCTTGCGGTTGCTTTCGGTCATATCAACCGCAGCAAGAATGTGTTTGTACTGATACGGCTCAGTCATGACAAATCTCCTTTTTTATCAACTCTATCAATCCGTTAGTTAACAAACCGTGAGCTGCACGAAAGTTTTGCAACCCAGCCAGCATAGGTCATTCAAGCCCGTCTGTACAAGTACCATAAAGTCTAGGGTATCAGGGCTTTGAGCGGCTTTCTGCCAGCAGGGTTTTAAGCTGATGAATTTCTTCCCGCAGTGACGTCACTTCCGTATGCAGGTCTCCCAGCTGGCGGCTGAGCAGCTCACCTTCCTGCCGGTTTGTATCTGTGGCTTTCTGCTGATCGTCAGCTCTGGGAGACAGCACAGCGGAAGCAACCAGGCCGGAAATGCCCGCGAACAGAGACACGCCGGCAAAAATCACCACAGAGGAAATAATGCGACCGGCGGTGGTAACCGGATAGTGATCTCCGTAGCCCACGGTAGAAATGGTGACCAGTGCCCACCAGATGGCATCTTCGGCGGTTTCAATATTGGAGTCGGGGTGGCCAGCCTCTGTCATCAGAATGGCAATGGCGCTGCCGCTGATCACGACCACCAGCACCAGCAGCATGGAGGCCATCATGGTACTGCCGCTGTTTTTCAGCAGATGACGAATGACCTGGTTGGCCACCCGCAGCATACGCAGCACCCGCAGCACCTGAAAAATACGGCCGTAGCGCAATACATCAATGGCCGGAATGGAAGACACGAAGTCAATCCAGTGCACTTTTAAAAAGCGTTTTTTATTGGGTGCCTGAAACAGGCCGTAGAAGAAATGACTGAGCAAAATCATACAGATGCTGGTATCGAGATAAAGCAGCAGCTGCTTTTCATCGGCGGTGAAGGGGCCGAACTGATGCAGAATAATGGCCACCAGCGAGACAATGGACAGCACCATCATCAGCAGTTCAAAGGCGCTGGGTGGAATAAAACGTACCGGGGATGGCATAAAGCGTCTCCTGTCCTTGGTCACTCACGCCAGGCCTGAATAAGATAGCGACGTGGTGTGTTATGAATATCGGTAAAGGTGCCGAGCATGACCCGGTAACCCTGCTCAGTGAGGAACAGCACTCTGTCCAGCAGCAACCACAGCTCCAGCGGATAACGATAGCAGTGGCGCACCAGCTCAATGCGCTTGACCAGCAGCCGGCGGACATTGGCGGCTGCAAGCCAGTGTTTACTGTGCAGGCTGGCGGGTACTGCCAGCCCCTTCTTATCGCAGGCCCAGTTCACAAAGCCGGCAAAGTCGCCGCTCAGCAATTGCTTGGGAAAGGCCGGCAGCGGCAGATAATCCCGGCTGCCGGTCAGTTCCCGTTGCAGCTCATCAAAGGCCAGCCGCCAGGTCAGCTCAATATGGCGCAGCCGGCGTACCCGCTCGCCACCGGTAACCTGTTGCTGCAGCGGCAGGCGCAGATCGTGCCTGTTTAACTGCAGATCATGCCGGCGACCGGCGATCGACAGGGGCACATAATGGTTGCCTCCAATTAAATGATAACAACAGGGTGAAAGCGCCAGAGCGCGCGTGCCGGCCCGGGCCGCATGGCGCAAAAAGCGTAAATGCAGCTCGCCACAGGCGTGCAGGGCCACTGCCTGCTGCTTAGGCTTGAACAAGCTTGCGGCGTCGGGGGCCAGGGCATCGCCACAGTGAAAGTGGTGCTGCAGTGTCAGCTTGCCGGCCAGTGTTTCGCCCTGGCGGCACAAGTCCTGGTTCCACTCCAGGCTGGTGACCGGCTGCTGCTGCTCCATCGCCAGCAAGCGGCCCAGATGCCCCTTACCGGCGCACCACTCAAAAATGGCGTGTTCTGCTGTGATATTGGCGGCAAAATCTTTTATCTGCGCCCATTTGCGGCCAGGAATGCCATTGCTCCAGCGGGGCGTGGCATAATCGGCAGCGCGGGCCAGCACGGGAGCGGTAAAGGCATGCAATGCGGACAATTCAGGCCGCCATGGTGCCAGCAGCTCAAGCGCTTGCTGCGGATTGCTTTCCAGTTGATCCAGTTGGTCTTCATCAAGGCGCTCAAGCACAGCGGCCAGCTCCGGCCAGGGCATGGTGCGGCAGGCAAAGGGCATCAGCTGCCAGTCGCCGCTATGGCGGGCAAGCTGTGTGCTCAGCTGATTAAAAAGGGATGCGACGTCGCTCATCCGGCAATTATACCCACAGCGCTGCGGGCTGGCATAGCCGTGCGGCGGCACGGCAGGTAAAATGTGGCTTTTGCCAACAATGAGGAAACGCCATGCAGGCCTGGGATGTAATTGTGATCGGTGCCGGTGCCGCCGGCCTGATGTGTGCTGCCGAGGCCGGCAAGCGGGGCCGCCGGGTGCTGGTGCTGGACCATGGCAAGCGCATCGGCCGCAAAATTCTTATGTCGGGCGGTGGCCGCTGTAATTTCACCAACTATTACACAGAGCCGGCGGCCTATTTGTGTGGCAATCCTCATTTTGTTAAATCGGCCCTGGCCCGCTATACCCAATGGGATTTTATTGCCCTGGTGGAAAAGCACGGTATTGCTTATCACGAGAAAACCTTAGGGCAGCTGTTTTGTGACGACTCGGCACAGAACATAGTCGACATGCTGGTAGCCGAATGCGATGCCGCCGGTGTGACCATACGGCTGCGTGCCGAGGTGCTGAATGTAGAACCAATGGGGGAAGGCTTTGCGGTGACCACTGCCGGTGAACCTTACCGCTGCCAGTCTCTGGTGGTGGCCACCGGGGGGCTGTCCATGCCCAAGATAGGAGCCTCTCCGTTTGGCTACCGGCTGGCGGAGCAGTTTGGCCTCAAGGTGCTGCCCACCCGCGCCGGTCTGGTGCCTTTTACTCTGCAGCCGGAAGACAAACAAACGCTTGAGGGCCTGTCCGGCGTCAGTTTACCTGTGGTGGCAAAAAGTGAGTGCGGTGCCCGCTTTGTCGAAAACCTGCTGTTTACTCACAGAGGCGTGTCCGGTCCGGCGGTGTTACAGATTTCTTCTTACTGGCAGCCCGGCCAGCGGGTGTGTTTTGAGCTGCTGACCGAAGGCAGCCTGACCGGAGCGGTGGCCGAGAGTCCCAATCAGGAGCTGAAAACCTGGCTGGCCCGTTATTTGCCCAAACGACTGGTGGATGCTCTGCTGGCACGGGGCGAGCTGGTCAGTAAACCGCTCAAGCAATATACCCACAAAGAGCTGGCTGCCATTGAACAGCGGCTGGCTGCCTGGCCGTTACAGCCCGGCGGCACCGAGGGCTATCGTACCGCCGAAGTGACCCTGGGCGGGGTAGATACCAACGAGCTGTCATCCAAAACCATGGAGGCCAAGAAAGTCCCCAACCTTTACTTTATCGGTGAAGTAATGGACGTGACCGGCTGGCTAGGGGGCTATAACTTTCAGTGGGCGTGGAGTTCCGGTTGGGTCTGCGGGCAGGTGGTGTAACTGTGCACTGACAATAAAGTTTGTACATTCAGCCGGCGGTGACGCCGGCTGTTGTTGGTTACACAATATCCAGCGGGGTTTTACGGTTGGGGGCCGGAAAGGCGTTATTCAGCCGGGACAGTATCTCATCGCTCAGGGTCAGTGTCAGAGCATCGGCGTTTTGCTGTACATGCGCTGGTTGCACCGCCTTGGGAATGGCAATGACATCCCGCTGGCCGTTTACCGGGCGAATGGCCCAGGCCAGCAGCAGCTGCGGCACCGTAACGCCCAGATCGCCGGCGATGGTGTTCAGTTCGGCGTTGCCGAATAATTCCCGGCGCAGCCGGCCGCCCTGGGCCAGCGGGCAATAAGCCATGGTGGGTATGCTGTTCTCCCGCTGCCAGGGCAGCAAAGCATGCTCAATACCACGTGAGCCCAGATGATAAAGCACCTGGTTTACCGCGCACTGGTCGCCGCCTTCTGTCCAGGCCAGCTCCTGCATTTCGCCCAGGTCACAGTTGGATACGCCAAAGCGTTTGATCTTGCCGTCTGCCTGCAGCTTTTCAAAGGCCTCCAGGGTTTCTTCCAGCGGAATACTGCCGGGCCAGTGCAGCAGATAAAGGTCGAGATAATCGGTGCCCAGACGCTTCAGGCTGGCTTCGCAGGCGGCAATGGCGCTGCGGCGACCGGCGTTCCACGGATATACCTTTGACACCAGAAAGGCATCATCTCGGCGGCCTTCAAGGGCCTTTCCTACCACTTTTTCGGCTTCGCCGTCACCGTACATCTCGGCGGTATCAATGAGTGTCAGCCCAAGATCCAGCCCCTGCTGCAACGCCTTGACTTCTGCGGCGCGGGGGTTGAGGCCTTCGCCCATATACCAGGTGCCCTGACCAATGGCGGGCAGAGAAACGGCGGGCAGGCCATTAGTGGCTTTCAGTGTGACGCTGGTGTCCATACTTGCCTCTCAGTTATTATGGAAACGGTTTCCATAATATGGTGAAACAGCCGGGCTCGCATTGCAATCGCATTGCAATATCGGGGTAATGTTGTAAAGCTTGTCTTTGTTCACGTTTTACTCTTTACTCGGTCTGAGTCGAAGAGCATCACGCAAAGGAGCGGCACATGTCGTTAAATGCGCAAATTGACGAACGGGCCCTGGTGCGGCGTCATCTCAAGCTGGATCATCTCAATCAGCTGCAAATCGAGAAAATGGCCGATGCCTTTTCCGTTGAACCCGGTGTGGCCAAGGTGGTAGTGCGCAAGCAATGGCTGGATATTGATTATGATGCCGGCGTGCTCACTCTGGATCGGGTGATAGCTCTGCTGGAAGCCTATGGTGGTGAGCTGTCGGACGACTGGTGGACAGCGTTCAAGGCCCACTGGTACCGCAAACGGGAAGAAAAACTTCGTGCCCGTCTGGCCCGGGAAGAAGACAGCTGACAAGTCCGTCGTGGCGGTGCCAAACCCAATCTGTATCAAGGTTTTCTACGGGCCTCGGGAGTAACCTTGCCAGTCTATTCCCTGTTCAGGCGTGTTAATGGATTATCTCTCCTCGCTGTTTCAAAAGGCCGCCATGGCCGTGCTGTGGTTATGTGCTGCTGGTGTGGTTCAGGCCCAGGTGCCCGTGCTGCGCATTTCTGCAGAAAATACCGTCGACCATGTTCAGACAAAAGCCATAGCCCGTTTTGCCGCGCAACTGGAGCAGGCCAGCAACGGCCGTCTTAAGGTGCGTTTCTATCACGGTGCTAAGCTGTTCCGTGACTGGGACGTGATTGCCGCCCTCACTACCGGTAAGGTGGACATGGCGGTACCCGGCATGTGGCAGCTGGATCGCTATATGCCTGATGCCGGCCTTTATATGCTGCCGCTGTTTTATGGCCGCCCGCCCGAGGTGCACTACCGGGTGCGGGACGGTGCCATAGGCCGGGAAATAAACCGCCGCATTGAAAACAACCTGAATGTGGTTGTGCCCGGGCGCTGGCTTGATCTGGGCTATGCCCACCTTTATTTTACCGAACAGCGGATCAGCGAACACAAGCAGCTGACCGGGCTGCGTGTGCGCGTGCCCGGGGGTGCTGCCAACCGCAGCCGGCTGGATGCCTTCAGGGCCGATCCTGTGGTGATTCCCTGGCCCGATGTGCCCAATGCCCTGGCGCGGGGCAGGGTTCAGGGTTTGCTGTCTACTCACGAAACCGTGCGCAGCGCCGCCCTGTGGACCCGGGGTATTCGTTATGGTTTTGAAGACCATGAATATTTTGCCCAGTATGTACCCATGATAAGCCGGGATTTCTGGCAGTCCCTGCCGGCAGATTTACAACAGCAGGTGCGCCACAGCTGGGAGCAGATAGTGGATGATCAACGCACGGCCGCCGCGTCAGCCCAGCAGCAGGCCCGGCAGGCATTGCTGCAAAACGGCATTGAAATTGTCACTCCCGATGCTGATACCCTGGCGGAATGGCGACGTATTGCCCGCCGGCTGGAGCCGGCCATTATCAAGGAGATGAATATCGATACTGAACTGGTGCAGCAGGCACAGCAGGCGGTGACAGACTAATGCTGCACCGCCCCTTTCACTTTTCCGTTTCCAGCGGGCCGCGGATCACCCGGCTCGGCCGTACCATTATGCTGAGTGTGGTGCTCTTGCTGGCGCTGATGGCCGCTATTCTTGGTCAGGGGCTGTATCTGGATCATCGTAATATACTGCGCAGCGCAGGGGAGCGGTTACAAACTCAGCTGCGCGCTTTTGGCAGTGCCACCGACATTGCATTACTGTCGGCAGAGCATGCTCTGAGCCGAAGCAGCCATGAGCTGGAGCAACATTCTGGCCAGCCATTATCCGGCCTGGAACTGCGCCGGCTGCTGTTGCACAACCTGGCCCGGGCTCCGGCACTGAGCCGGCTGGCATTGTTCGATGATAAGGGCAGTCTGGTGGCAACCGCCGGAGAGGATGCGGGCACGGCTGATATGCCGCCCTGGGTTGCTGCCGGACTGCGGGCAGGCAGCCGCTCTTTTTCCGGTATTGCTCAGGGGCAGCTGGGGGTGGCGCTGCGGGTGTCGGCCCCGGGTGCCGGCGGCGTGCTGCTTGCTCTGTTGGATCAGGAGCGGATTGCTGCCGAGCTGGAAAGCGGAGACGGCTTTGAGGGGCAGCATCTTATGCTGCTTGATATGCAAAACCGGTCTGTGCTGCTGGCGGGGGCCGGACCGCATCAGCAAACATTGCTGCGCCAGTTGCAGGAGCTGCAGGCACCGGGAGAGTTTTCCGGCTTTGGCACTCAGCTGGTGCAGGGGCAGGACTATTTATTTGCCATTCGCCAGCTCAGTCAGCAGCCGGTGCGGGCCTTCAGCGCCATTGAACGCAGCCGGGTGCTGCACGGCTGGTATCTCAGGGTGGCGATTAGTACGGGCGTTTTGCTGCTGGTTCTGGTGCTGACGGCGTTATTTTTGCGCCAGTGGCGTAACAGCAGCCGGCGTGAACGGCAGATAATGAATGATCTTGCGCACCTGCATCAGGCCATTGAGCAAATGCCATCTCCCATTGTGATCACTGACCTCAACAGATGCATTGTGTATGTAAATCAGGCTTTTCTGGCACATACCGGTTACTCCGGTGACGAAGTGCTGGGTATGAAGCCCAATATGCTGTCATCGGGGCGCACACCGCCGGCCACTTACCGGGCGCTATGGCGGGAGCTGAAGCGGGAGCAACCCTGGCAGGGAGAGTTTATCAACCGTATGCGCGACGGCAGCGAGCGTATTGAAAGCGTGATGATAACGCCGGTGCGGGATCTGGACGGGCGCATTGCCAGCTATTTTGCCATCAGCCAGGATGTGACCGGGCAGCATGAAGCCGCAGCCCGTCTGGTGCGCTACAAGGAAATAGTGAACGCTGCCGACGAACTGATGGCATTGGTGAGCCCTGATTATCATTATCTGCAGGTCAATAATCGCTATCTTGAATATCACCACAGAGAGCGCAACCAGATTGAAGGCCACAGCATGCAGGAGCTGTATGGCGAGACTGAGTTCAATCAGCAGATAAAACCCTTGTTTGATGGTGCCGTGGCAGGCCGCCCTTTTGTTATTGAGCAATGGCTGACCTTTGCCGGCAAGGGCCGGCGTTTTTGCCGGATAAGCGGTCATCCGGTTGCCGATACTCGCCAGAATACCGAAAGTGTGGCCATTAATATTGCCGACTTTACCGAGCGCAAATTAATGGAAGAAGCGCTGCGTACCAGTGAGCGGCGCTTTCGGGTGCTGTCGGAATTTTCTCCCATGGGCATATTTGAGGCCGATGCCGAAGGCCATAATATTTATTCCAACCGTTATTACAGCGATGTGTTGGGGCAAACCACAGAGCAGCTGATGGGGGATGGCTGGACCCATGCGCTGCATCCGGATGATAAAGAAAAAATACTGAACAGCTGGCATGCCGCCGTGGCCGGACAAAAATCTGAGTGGCGCAGTGAAGGGCGTTTTCTGGACGCCGAGGGCAGACCCCGCTGGTTTCGCTTTGCGGCCCGGCGGGTGGAAGGCACCAGTTTTGAGGAGGTGCGCTACATCGGCATGGCGGTGGATATTACCGAGCAGGTACAGCACAGAGAAATTCTGGAGCAGAAAAACCGGGAGCTGGAGCGGCTGTCTACCACGGACGCGCTGACCGGGCTGATTAACCGGGGCCGCACCGAGCAGATGCTGGCTGAGGAAATTCACCGGTATCACCGTTATGGCACTAGTTTTGGTCTGATTATGCTGGACGTGGATCACTTCAAGCAGGTAAACGATACCTGCGGCCATGAAGTAGGCGATCAGGTGCTGTGCCGGCTGGCGAAGCTGATGCAGGAGCATACCCGGCTAAGTGACTGCCCGGGCCGCTGGGGCGGTGAAGAGTTTCTGATCCTCTGCCCCAACACCGATCTCAAGGGGGTGCAGCAACTGGCAGAAGCCCTTCGGGAGCGCATTGCGAACGAAGACTTTCCGGTTATTGGTCAGCGCACCTGCAGCTTTGGGGTGACCGTGATTGGTCCGGGCGACAATGCCAAAGCGCTGCTGGTACGGGCCGATGAGGCGCTCTACCGGGCCAAGAGTGGTGGCCGTAACCGGGTGGAAGTGGCCTGATCACAGTGCACGGCGCAGCACGCCATTATGCTGCTGCAGCCGCTGGCGGGCTTCATCGGCACTCAGGCCGGTAAGCAGCATTAAAATGGCGGGTTTTACCTCGTTGCCGGCATCCGCCAGCGCTTGTGCTGCGGCCTGCTCATTTTCGCCGGTGGCCTGCATTACAATACGAATGGCGCGGGCTTCCAGCTTTTTATTGCTGGCGTGTACATCCACCATCAGGTTCTGATAGACCTTGCCCAGCCGCACCATGGCGGCGGTGCTGAGCATGTTCAGCACCAGTTTCTGGGCGGTGCCGGCCTTCAGCCGGGTGGAGCCGGTGATCACTTCCGGGCCCACCTGCGGCTCTATGGCAATGGCGGCTTCGCGGCCAATGGCTGAGCCGGCGTTGCAGGCCAGTGCAACAGTGCCGGCACCCAGGCTGCTGGCATAGCGCAGGCCGCCCATCACATACGGCGTGCGGCCTGAGGCGGCAATGCCCACCACCACATCTTTTTTGGTCAGGCCAAGGTCGCGCAGATCCTGCTCGCCCTGCTGCTCGCTGTCTTCGGCCCCTTCCTGAGCCCGGAACATGGCCGCCTCGCCGCCGGCAATCAGGCCGGTGACCATGCCATGAGGCACACTGAAGGTGGGCGGGCACTCGGCCGCATCCAGCACTCCCAGCCGGCCGCTGGTGCCGGCACCGGTATAAATTAACCGGCCACCGCCGCGCAGGGCGGTTTCAATCAGTTCAACGGCGTCGGCGATGGCCGGCAGCACGGCGGCAATGGCCGCGGGCACGGTCTGATCCTGCTGGTTCATCAGGGTCACGATTTCCAGCGCGCTTTTGGTGTCTATGTCCAGGGTGGCGGGGTTGCGGCCTTCAGAGGCCAGCCGGGCCAGATCCTGCAGCAGCGGGTTGTTGGGCATAAGTGTCTCGTCAGTCGGGAAAGTGAATGGCACCCAGCACGGCGGGGCGGCTGGCACCGGTGGCTGCGGGCAGGTTGCCGGGCAGGCGGTGCAGGGTCTGATAAGCCAGCCAGGCAAAGGCCATGGCTTCCATGGCGTCCATATTCACCCCGGCCTCTGTGGTGGTGGCAACCCGCCAGCGGGGCAGCAGGGCGGTCAGCCGCGCCATTAACAGCGGGTTATGGCCGCCGCCGCCGCACACCAGCAGCTCGCCCGCGGGCAGGGCGCTCAGCTGCTGCACCAGCGCGGTGGCAGTCAACTCTGCCAGGGTGGCCTGCACATCGGCCACGGCTTCCTCTCCGGTAAGATGCGTGTTCAGCCAGGCCTCGTTAAACAGCTCACGGCCGGTGCTTTTGGGGGCCGGCAGTGTCAGCCAGGGCTCGCTCAGCAGGCTGTTCAGCAGGGCGGGCAGCACCTTGCCCCGGCGGCCAAGGGCAGCGTCTTTGTCAAAGGGGGCACCGGTATGCCGGCGGCACCAGGCGTCCATCAGCATATTGCCCGGGCCCACGTCGTAACCCAGCACCGGACGGCCCGGCATCAGCACACTGATATTGGCAATGCCGCCGATATTGGCCACTACCCGCAGCCGCTGGGGGTGGCTCAGCACTTGCTGATGAAAGGCCGGTACCAGCGGCGCACCCTGACCGCCCAGGGCCATGTCTTTGCGGCGAAAATCGGTAATGGTGGTAATGCCGGTCAGGGCGGCAAGGCGGTTGCCGTCGCCAAGCTGCAGGGAAAAGGGCAGTGCGGCATCGGGCTGGTGCCACACTGTCTGGCCATGGCAGCCAATGGCGCAGACATCACCGGCAGTCATGCCGGTTTCATCCAGCAGCTGCAGAGTTACTTCTGCATAGGCCTGCCCCAGCGCCACATCCAGCTCGCCCCACTCGCGGGCGGTCACGGCATCGCCGCTGGCGAGGGCCAGCAGCCGCTCCCGCAATGCGGGCTCAATGGGTGCGCTGGTGCTGGCCTTCAGCGTGATTTCACGGCCATTGGTAGCCACCAGTACGGCGTCTATGCCGTCCAGACTGGTACCGGACATAATGCCGATATAATGTTCCATGTGCTGCATTGAGAGTATCCGGATCAAAGCTGATAGAGGCGCGCCAGATAGCGGGCTACGCCGTCTTCATCGGCGCTGAGGGTGCGATCATGGTGGGGCAGGGCGTCCTGCAGCCGGGTGTGGGCATTAGCCATGACTACGCCCTTGCCGGCACGGCGCAGCATTTCATAATCGTTCATGCCGTCACCAAAGGCGATCACCCGTTCCAGCGGTGTGTTGCGCTGCTTTGCCAGCGAGGCCATGGCCGAACCCTTGTTCACCTCGCCGTGCATCACTTCCAGGCAAATGGGCAGCGAAAACGTGATATTGAGCCGGTCGCCGAAGTGGGCCAGCAGCATGTCTTCCACCTTTACCAGCTGATCGTGATCGCCGGCGAAGAACACCTTGTCAATGCCCTCCATGCCCAGGCGGCGCAGGTCGGTAACCCGATAGCGAAAGGCGCTGTCGGGGCTGAAGTCGAGCAGCACTGGCAGTGGCTCTTCCACCAGCCAGTTATCGCCCTGATAAAGGTTAAGATGAACCTCGGGCAGGCGAAAACGAAACAGCAGATCTTCCACCATCTCCGGCGGTATGCTGCGATTATGCAGCAGTTTATCTTGTGCGTCGTGAATGCGGGCCCCGTTGCTGGTGACCAGAGTGACGTTTAATCCGAGCTGATCACGCATGGCGCGCACATCCACATGATGGCGGCCGGTGGCCACAATAAACTCCACGCCCCGGCGGGTCAGCTCGTGCAGCACGTCCTGGGTGTAGCCGGAAATACGGTGCTGGCTGTTGAGCAGGGTACCGTCCAGATCCGAGACGATAACGTCATACATATCAGGCTCCTGAGGTTATGGATGGCGCTCAAAGAAGTCGAGAATGGCGTTAAGGGCCTGCTGGCGCTGGCGATCCTGCTCAATAAACAACTCATGAGACGCCTCTTCTATGATCAGCGGGCCGCCGCCGGCACAGTGCCCCAGTGCCCGGCAAAAGCGGCTCTGGGCGCTGTTGTCTACCACCACGTCTTTGCTGGCCTGCAGCACCAGCACAGGGGCGGCAATGCGGCCGGCATCGGCGATGGCCTGGTCACCGGCGGCCAGCCCCTGTGCCAGCCACTGCAGGCTGACGCCGCCCAGCTGCAGCTCAGGGCGCTGCCGGTACAGCTCACGGAACAGCCGGTAGCGCACTTCACTGTGAGTCAGCTCGTTGTCGGCAAAGGGCGTTTCTTCATAGCCGCCCTGACCGGGCGCATAACAGGCTTCGTGGCCCAGCCAGCGGCAGCCGGTGCCGAGCACAGTCACCAGCCCATCCGCCAGCCGGCGTGGCAGAGGGCCGAGATAAATGCCCATCATGGGTGAAGACAGCGCCGCCGCCTGCACCCGCACTTGGGTTTGCGCCAGCCACTGCGCCGATATGGTGCCGCCCATGGAGTGGGCCAGTAAATATAGCGGCTGCGGGCCGGCGGGCCGCACCACCTGCTGCACAAACTGCTCCAGATCCTGCACATAGTCATTAAAGTCGGTGATGTGCCCCATAATGGGATCGGCGGTAAGACGCTGAGCCAGGCCCTGGCCGCGATGATCGTAAAGGTAAACGTTATAGCCGTTTTCAAACAGATCCCGGGCCAGCTCCTGATATTTGAGATAAGACTCGGTGCGTCCGTTCACGATAACCAGGGTGCGTTCATGTTCGGGGTGAGTGAGCGCGGCCCAGGGCAGGCTGATGTTCTGCTGGCCGGTAAACTGGCTTTCGGTGGCGTGGGCCTGCCAGTATTGCTGCAGACCATTCAGGCCGAGGCCGGTCAGTTCGGCCTCGGTGGTAAAGGAGCGGGTCTGAGCAATGGCAGTATTCATGACAAGGCAAACCCCAAGCAGAAACAGGCGGGCAAGCATGGCGGGCTCCGGTCGGTTCTTGAATGATAAGAATGCTTCCAGTGTAGCCCTCTTACCTGTGTTACTTACGCTGGCGATACACCTTGAGCACGTTGGGCGTAACCCGGATCTTGCGCATGATATTGGCCAGATGAATACGGCTCTTGGTGGTGATCAGCAGATCCACCACATAAACGCGGCCGTCTTTTTCTTCGGTGGCAATGCTGTGAATATTGGCACCGGTGGCGGCAATGACATTGGCCAGCTCCGCCAGTGCGCCCTGATGGTTGATGATTTCGATGGCGATTTCGGTTTTGAATTCGTAATCGAAGTTCTGCTCCATATCCCACTGTACCGGCAGGTATTTATCGGGCTCTTTGTTATAGCCGCGAATATTCTTGCACGACTCCAGGTGCACCACCAGACCCCGGCCCGGGCTGATGTGCGCCACTATGGGATCACCGGGAATGGGGCGGCAGCAGTTGGCAAAGTTCAGCAGCATGTCGTCGGCCCCGCGAATGGGCATTTTCTTCACCGCTTTCTGGCTTTCACCCGGGGTGTCGTCCAGCAGCCGGCGCGCCACCACCACGCTCATGGCGTTGCCCAGGCCAATGTCGGCCAGCAGATTGTGAATGGAGCCGTGTTTGGTGTCTTGCAGCACCCGCTCCACCCGCTCCACCGGAATATCTTCCAGGTTTTTGGCACCCAGTGCGTGGTTAAGCAGGCGCTTGCCCAATAGTACCGATTCTTCGGTGCGCAGGTTTTTGAGGAACTGCCGAATTTTGGTGCGGGCCCGGGAGGTGACCACAAAGTTGAGCCAGGCGGCGTTGGGCCGGGCGCTGGGGGCGGTGATCACCTCTATGGTCTGGCCCGAATGCAGCGGCTGGCTGAGCGGATAAGGCTGACGATCCACCCGGGCACCCACGCAGGCATGGCCAATGTCGGTGTGCACCGCATAGGCAAAGTCGACCGCGGTGGCACCGCTTGGCAGCTCAAGAATACGGCCTTCCGGGGTGAACACATAAATTTCATCGGGGAACAAATCGGTTTTGACCCCTTCGATAAACTCAAAGGAAGAACCGGCGCTCTGCTGCAGCTCCAGCAGGCTTTGCATCCAGCGCTGGGCCCGCACCTGTGCCGTGGTGCCCGAGGCTTCACTGTCCTGTTTATAGGCCCAGTGTGCCGCCACCCCTTTATCGGCCATCTGATCCATGTATTCGGTACGGATCTGCACTTCCACCGGCACCCCATGCGGACCCACCAGAGAAGTGTGCAACGACTGATAGCCGTTGGTTTTGGGAATGGCAATATAGTCCTTGAACCGGCCCGGCCGCGGCTTGAACAGAGTGTGCATCTGGCCCAGCACCCGGTAGCAGGTATCTATGTCTTTTACGATCACGCGAAAGGCATAGATGTCCATTACTTCGTGAAACTGCAGCTCTTTTTTCACCATCTTGTTATAGATGGAGAACAGGTTCTTTTCCCGGCCCTTTACCTGTGCCTCTATATGAGCGTCTTCCAGCCGGCCTTTTATCTCGGCCAGAATGGACTCGATAATTTCACGGCGGTTACCCCGGGCCCGGCGCACCGACTCCCGCAGCACACGGGTGCGCATGGGGTAGAGGGCTTCCAGGCCCAGCTCTTCCAGCTCGTTCTTGATGCTGTGAATGCCCAGCCGGTTGGCAATGGGGGCGTAGATTTCCAGGGTTTCCCGGGCAATGCGGCGGCGTTTGTCGGGACGCAGAGACCCCAGCGTACGCATATTATGGGTGCGGTCGGCCAGCTTGATCAGAATGACCCGAATATCCTGGGTCATGGCCAGCACCATTTTGCGGAAGTTCTCGGTCTGGGCTTCTTTGCGATCCCGGAACTTGAGCTTGTCGAGTTTGGAGACGCCTTCCACCAGTTCGGCCACATCGGCACCAAACTGCTGCTCGAGCATTTCCCAGGTGACCGGCGTGTCTTCTATGGTGTCGTGCAGCAGCGCGGCCATCAGGGTTTCCTGATCCAGGTGCATTTCACACAAAATGCGGGCCACGGCAACGGGATGAGTAATATAGGGTTCACCACTGGAGCGGGTTTGCCCCTGGTGAGCATCGCGGGCAACGATGTAGGCAGCTTTAAGCTGCTCCATCTGCTCGGGCGGCAGATAGGTGACGGCGATTTCTTTCAGTGGTTCAAACAGATACAAGAGAATACCCCGACAAACAAGGCCGTTGACACGCGCTGCAGCAACAAGGGGCCCGCATGGCGCGGGCCCGTCAACAAGGCAATGGCGGTGTTAGCCGCGGCCTTCGGTAATGGCAGCCACAGCTGCCAGCTCGGCGGCTTCCATTTCCTGCTGTTCCTGACGATCCTGGGCGTCCATGACGGCGTGGTTAACCAGACCTTCTTCAATTTCGCGCAGGGCAATAACGGTGGGCTTGTCGTTTTCTTCTTCTACCAGCGCATCTTTGCCCTGAGTAGCCAGCTGACGGGCACGACGGGCTGCAACCAGCACCAGATCAAAACGGTTGCCAACCTGTTCTACGGCATCTTCAACAGTAACGCGGGCCATAACAGACTCCAATGATTAAAAAAGGTGCAAAATTCTAATGGATATTAGCTTATTCCGCCAGTAGCCGGGAAAGCAAGCTCTGGTAACGGGCGGCCTGCTTGCCGGTGTTAGCGCGCTCAGCCTGAACAATGGCGCTGAGCTGATTGAGCGCATGCTCAAAATCGTCGTTCACCAGCAAATAGTCATATTCGTGATAGTGAGACATTTCCGACACTGCCTTGGCCATACGGCCCTTGATTACGTCGGCGCTGTCTTGCTGGCGGGCGTTCAGCCGGCGCTCCAGCTCTTCGCGGCTGGGGGGCAGAATAAAAATGGACTTGGCCCCGGGCGACTGCTCCCGAATCTGACGGGCACCCTGCCAGTCGATGTCGAGCAGAATATCAATGCCTTCTGCCAGCTGCTGATCAATCCATTCACGGGAGGTGCCATAATAGTTGCCGAACACTTCGGCCCATTCATAAAAGGCACCCCGGTCGATCAGGGTTTTAAAATCAGACTTGTCGGTAAAGTGATAGTGCACACCGTTTTCTTCACCCGGGCGAGGGGCGCGGGTGGTGTGCGATACCGATACCTGCAGCCGGCCATCGGTACTGGGGCGGTCGAGCAGAGCCCGGATCAGGCTGGATTTGCCCGCACCGCTGGGGGAAGAAATAATAAAAAGGGTACCGATGTGCGCCATAGTATTTGCCCGTTCGTGATACGTATCCAGCCACCGGCTGGGATCAGGGGCGGCCAATCCTACCAGAAAGACCGGCATAAAAAAATGGCCGCTGCAAAGGCAACGGCCAATTAAAAAGTAACTATAGCTTGCTGCGGAAGTGCCCTCCACGCAGATTTCATTATGATCAGCACGTCGGTTCGGCTCTATCAGTTTTTTCCTGCCGAAAACTTCGTAATTTCCGAGTTATTTTTTTACGGAAACTGATCGGTAAGCCTTGGGGCAGAACACCGGTCTGATAAAAGAATTTGTGTTGAACCTGTAAAAAGGAGTTTTTTATGTGGGAACTGAACACGCTGCTGACCCGGGGCACGAACATAGACACCCTGTTCGTGCACTCCCATGATATGAGCCTTTATACTCTTGAAGCCCAGCTGGGTGAAGAGCGCCGGACTTTAGCAGAAAATGGCCGTGTGCTGTCGTTTCGCAGCATAGAGCACGTCCGTCAGCGTCTGGCCGGATTAAAGGTGACCCGATGCGTGCTGGTGCAGGCCTCGGCCTATCAGGAAATGTGCGGCCAGGCCCCCGCTGCACCACCCATGGAGCTGGAAATGAGCTGGCCCGGCTGGCAGGCTCAGCACTGAAACACCATGACTTTTTCCCGCAGCTGACCTACCTGCAGGCTTAAATGCTGACTGGCACCGGCTGCCTGCTGCACCATGCTGCTGGCCCGGGCACCCTGTTCGGCCAGATGTTGCAGGCCTTCATGGATCTGGCTGATGGCCTCCTGCTGAGCGCGGGTGCTGGTGCTCATGCTGTTATTGATGGCGAACACCTCTTCCATGCGCAGGCTCATATTGTGCAGTTGTTCGCGAGTGCTGGTCAGGCTGTTTAAACCCTGATGGGTGCTGTTGGCGCTTACGTCCATCTGCTCGGCTACCTGCATGCTGGCTGTGCGTAAGTTATCAATAATACTCTGAATTTCCGTAGTGGAGCTTTGGGTGCGCTGAGCCAGCTGGCGCACTTCATCGGCCACCACTGCAAAGCCCCGGCCATGCTCTCCGGCGCGGGCCGCTTCAATGGCGGCGTTCAGTGCCAGCAAATTGGTTTGATCCGAAATACTGCGGATCACTTCCAGTACATGCAAAATGTCGTCACTGTGCCGGCGCAGCGCTTCCATGTGGTTTTTAGCGTCCAGCATATCCTGCTCCAGACGACCGATGGCAACATAACTTTGTTCCAGCTGTTGCTCTGCTGCCTTGAGCACGGCATTGCCTTCTTCCGAATATTGTCCCGCCTGACCGGCATTGCCGGCCACCTCGGTGACCTGGCTGGTGATGTTGTGCATGGCCTGAGTAATCTGCTCCAGTGCCGTTTGCTGCTGATTGAATGAATCGCTGGCTTCGCTGGCACCGCCATGCAATTGGGTCACCACGGCTTCAGTTTCGTCACTGACGTGATGCACTTCGCTGAGGGTTTGCCGCAGCCGGGCGATTAGCCGGTTCAGTTGTTCGCACAGTTCGCCGATTTCCGCCTGATCCCGGGTTGTAAACCGTGTTTTCAGATCCAGATGGCCGGCAATATCGCTGATCTGGCTGCGCAGCGCATTCAGTGGCGCTATCAGGGCTCCGGCCATGGGATAAAGCAAGGCCAGTCCGGCGGTCAGCAACAACACGGCTATACCAAGGGTAAACAGCTCGTTGCGGCGAATTTCCCCGTAAATATCGGCGGTGGGCACTTCGGCTACCAGAAAGCGCTGCAATGCCGGAATCCACAGAGCACCCACAAACAGCTCTTTTCCTTGTTGTTCCATGCGAATAATACGGCCCTGCTCTTGCTGCTGGCTCAGCAGGGCTTTCAGTGCCGGCTGCTGGCTTAAATCGAGTGCTCCGGCCTGAGACATATCAGGATGAATATCCACCAGACCCGACGGCTGCACCAGCATAACGCGGCCTTCAGCCCCGATGCGAAACTCTCTGATAAGCGCGGCCAGCTGCGCCATGTTCATGGCACCGCCGGCCACGTTCAGGGGCTGCCCCTGTAAGTTTTCGGCTTCGCTGCGGTAGTTCACAAACATCAGCAACTGCTCATTACTGAAGGCGTTGGTGTCGAGATTCAGCTCAAAGGGTTGCTTGCGTTGCAGGTAATCGAAATACCAGGCGTCGTCGGCATTGTCGGCCGACATGCTACGCCAGTGCAGCTCACCATTTTCATAATGATGATAACGCACCTGGCCCCCATAGTTGGTAGCCATAAACACAGCGCTGGCGCTTAGCGAACTCAGAGTCTGGGCCATGGCAGCCTTCATGGCGGGCAGTTGCTCCGCCGGTGAGCCGGCTTTAATCCAGTCCAGAATAAAGGGATTGTTAACCAGCGCCTCAGAGCCGGTAATGGCCACATTTAACCGGGACTGAATTTGTGCGGCGATGGCCGACAGGGCAGTGGGCAGCTCGTCGGACTGCAGACGCGCCAGCCGGTCCCGGCTGTTAAACGAAGATTGCAAAATAACAACCAGCAAAACCAGCACAGCCAGGAACAAGGCCATGGCGGTAAACAAACGGGTACGCATGCTAAGGCGGTGCCAGCGATTCATCTTCTTCTCCCTGAAGTACACCGGCATGCCTTGCCGGCGGTGCTTGTGCGCTTGTTTGAATAAACGTTATTGGTATTTATGTGCACAATAGACAAGGTTGTCTGTGTGCAAGTTAGTAGTAATTTGAGTCCTTTTTTGCGACAAGTACAGAGCAATCTGAGAAACAAAATAAAATTTCGTGAAGCAGGTGCCACCATGGAGTGATCGTCGGGTGCAGAGTTAACGCGTTGCGGACGGCCAGAGCCAAGGCCTGCCTGCCATGTGGCGGTGTGTGTAAAAAGTGTACTGGCAAACCTGATTGTGCTCCTGAACTGCCATTGCTAGCATGAAGCCCTTTATATAAAGGCATATAGCTGTTGGTGACTGCAGAAGACTTTTCAGCACTCGATATTTGTGATCTCCATGCGAAACAGCAGTGCGGTTGCGCTCCGCCGACACGCTTCGGGCCCATCCATGGGACGCTCGGCAAATGTCATCCCTGACATTTGACGGTCGGCTGCGGCAATCCCCACTGCTGCTTCGTGTAAGATCGGCGTTGCTTGTGAAAATAGCTCTTCAGCTTCGAGCGTCTCGATGAGGGTACAATGGGATTAACTAACTTATTCAAAAGAGTTTTAGAAGGTTGGCCGCAGGCTAAAAATGAGCAATATTCAGGTCATCCCATCGCTAACCTGATTAGAAATGATCTTCTTGAATATGTTAATAAGATACTTTCAGATGTTGGTGGTGAATATATAACCAAATCAAGCGCAGGTACAGGAAGTTGGGCCGAAGTGCCTTGGTTGTCAATACTAAATCCATCTATAACCACTTCTACGCAGTCAGGTATATATCCTGTTTATCTTTTTAGGGCAGACGGTACAGGAGCTTATTTATCTTTGGGGTTTGGTACTGCTGACTTAAAGGATAAATATGGTACTAAAGGAGCTAAGGGTAAGGCTGGCGAACTAAAGCTAAAAGTTTTAGATAGAGACGGCCGCTTGAAAAATTGGGATTCAGTAGTCGATTTAAAGGCAAAAACAAATAGAGCTAAATCATATGAGTGGGCATCGGTAGGAGCAAAGTTTTATCACGTCGATAATATGCCATCTGAAGAAGAGCTGATTAGTGATCTTAAAGAGCTTCTCGATATATACTCATTTATAAGTGATGTGCTTGAAGAGAATAAAAGTGATAGCCAGGTGGTGTCACAGCGCTTTTCAAAACCTTTCATCCTGCTGGCAGGTATCTCAGGCACAGGGAAAACGCGTTTTGTGCGTGAACAGGCTAAAGCCACAGGATCTATCGAAGAAACCTACTGTTTAACTTCAGTTCGGCCAGACTGGCACGAGCCCAGTGATTTGCTGGGTTACATTTCTCGGTTAGGTGAACAGCCCCAGTATATTGCAACCGATGTATTGCGTTTTATTGTAAAAGCGTGGAAAGAGATAATAGAAGAAATCATCTTTGAAAATGGTGAGCCTGCAGATTGGCGTGGTCGAAAGCTTGCTGAGATAAGGCCTTTCTGGCTGTGTCTGGATGAGATGAACCTGGCACCGGTTGAGCAGTATTTCTCCGATTATCTTTCAATTTTAGAAACGCGAGAGTGGAAAGAGCCAGAACCTGAATCTAAGTTGGACTATTATTATGATTGTGATCCTTTAATTAAAGGTGAGCTGTTTTCTTCTCTTGATAGTGGCCATAAACAAGGGTTTGAAAAGCCGTCGAATCTGCTGGCAAAAGACCTGGGGCTGGACTTAACCGCTGATCCGGATAAAGATATTTGGGCTTATTTCTTAAAATATGGCATTGCCATTCCCTTTAATCTGATTGTTGCCGGCACTGTCAATATGGATGAAACTACCCATGGCTTTTCCCGCAAGGTAATAGACCGTGCATTGAGCTTTGATTTTGGTGAGTTTTTTCCAAATGATTATAATGAGTTTTTCTTGCCTCAAACAAGCCATAAAGCATTAAGCTATCCTATTTGGTCACAAGCAAATAAGGCCGATTTGGCTGATACCATTGATCCCGATGGCACTAAAACCGTTGCGTTTTTAACGGCGGTGAATAAGGTGCTTAAAAACACACCGTTTGAGCTTGCCTACCGTGCTCTTAACGAGTTACTGCTGGCAGTAGTTAGTACCCAGCCACAAGATGATTTGACGCTAAAAGCCGTGTGGGATGACTTTATGATGTGCAAAGTGCTGCCGCGCATTGAAGGCGACAGCGATAAACTCACCACAGCCAACGGCAAGGCACTGTTGGCCGAGTTGAACGCAGTGCTGGCCGAGCAGTTAATGCCCATTTGGCAAGCTGAAGAAAATGATGCTAACCAGCGGCCCGACCTTTATCGTGAAAAAATTGCAGGCACAACAGACGAAGAAAAAGTGCTGTCCATTCCCTGTCGCTCAAAAAGTAAGCTCAAATGGATGAGTGATCGGTTAGCAAGTGCCACCTTTACCAGCTTCTGGCCTTAATGCTTACCGTTAGCGACAGGAGGGGCGGGGAATGCCAGAGTTAATAAGATTACAAACGTCCGATTTTGAGTTTTCAGTGTGGGCCAATGACATCAGCCAGCGCGCCAGTGTGTATCACACTACGGCAGTGAGCCGGGCCAGATTAACGCCCGAGGCTGATAGAGAGGATAATGCTGCACAGTTAGAAACCGCTGATCCTGCTTATGTTTTACGCTTTTCGCCCAAGGCTGAGTTGCTTGATATTAGCCTGTATCCAGAAAGCCAGGCTGGTCCTGACGACTTGGTTACCACTGTGCCCAGCCCTGAAAAATGTGCCGAGCTTTCCCTGAGTGCTCCATTATTTTTTGAGAATACCCAATATCAGTTTGAGTGGGTGTTTTTTGGTGCTGTTACCCATGCACGCTTGGCGCACAGAAGTAAAAGTGTCTGTAACGCCTTTCGGTTTGCACGGCAAAGAGGGCCGCTGCCTGCCCGCTTAACCGGCACTATAAACACCGGCAATGATGTGGGCTGGCTGCGTTTACCCTTAGTGTTTGAGCTGAATGGCCAAACACACACTCAGCATATTGCCTTTGAGGTGCTGCCCACCAAAATGGCGCTGCATCAGGACTTGCCAGCCATGTATCGCGCTATTGATGCTGTTTATCCGCTATGGCGTTTTAGCCTGGTTGAAAAAACCGAGCAAGATGCGGCAAGCAGCAAGCAGCGTGGCCATTTTCCGTTAATGTGGCTGGCAAACTTTACCGCATTAAGAGAGCGTTTTGAGCAGGGCTTAAAGGTGATTTGCGCGGCACCCCACAGCCGGCTGCAGCCAACGCTTGCACATTATAAAGCCGCCAGGCTAAAGGGGCGCGTTCCTCATAAACTGGCCCAGCAGATAAAGCAGGATCTTGCCAATGGTCAGAGTGATAAGCGCTACCGGATTGAGAAAAAACAACTGAGCGTAGATACGCCAGAAAATCGCTTTATCAAAATGGCGGTCAGTCACAGTAAAAGGCAATTGGCCGAGTTTGAAGCAAAACTACGGGGCAGCAACCAGGCCCCGGAGCACCAGCGTTTCTCCGATTCTTTCTTAAATGAGCTGCATAGCTGGCAGCAGCCCTTGCAAAAAATGTTACACCAAAGCTTTTTAAAAGAGGTAGGAAAGCACACAGGCCTTAGTCGTGAATCTTTAGTGCTGCAGCAGAAAACCGGCTACAGTGCTGTTTACCGCGTCTGGCAGGAGCTGAAATTCTATTTGGATATATTTGGGCATCAGTCCAGCATTTCCATGAAGTCGGTAGCCGAGATTTATGAAATTTGGTGTTTTTTGTGTCTTAAAAATATGTTGGAGCAGGATCTTGGGTTTACTCTGGTTGAAAGCAATGCAGCCAGGCTTGAGCTGAAAGATTACTTTGAGTATCAACTGAAAGACGGACTTGCGGGTGCGTTTCGTTTTCAGCGTGAAGATGGTGTTGCTGCCAGGCTGGTTCACGAGCCTAGTTTCACCACTCGGGGTAAGGAAATACGCTCATATGCGGTAAACCAAAGGCCGGATATTGTGCTGGAAGTTACCCTGCCCAAAAACAGCACCTTTGCCGAAGAGAAACGGTTTATTTGGGTGTTTGATGCTAAATATCGCATTAAAACCGAAAAAGACAGACACGATGACAGCAGCCAGGACATTACCTCAACAGACTATGTGCCAGACGACGCCATTAACCAAATGCATCGCTACCGTGATGCATTAATCCGTTTGTCTGAACAATCGTCTGACCTGCCAAAGGTCCCGAATGGCCATGTAATAAAGAAAAGTCGCCCAGTGTTTGGTGCCTTTGCGTTATATCCCGGCTTTTTTGACCAGGCCAACATGCCCAATCCTTATGCATCTTCCATTGAAGAAGTAGGTATTGGTGCCTTTGCCCTGCTGCCAAGCCAGGTTGAAAGTGGTTATTGTGGCCATCAGTGGTTACTGGAGTTTTTGCAGGGGCAAATTGGCAAAGCGCCTGAGTACCCTGTCACAAGCATGGCAGAACAATTCTATGTGCAGGAAGCTGCGCGTATACCTTATTCCGGCATGCGTCAGATATTATACTCTGATCTCACCATGACCGCCGCCCTTGGCGGGCAACGGACAAGAAATAACAGCTATTTTGAAAAGTTTAAGCAAGGCACGGCATTGTGGTATCACTTGCCACAGATCACTTTTTTACAAAAGTTCAAACAGCATGTGGCTGAAGAAATCCGCTATTTGGCGTTAGCCTCAACTTCAGCGGTTAAAAACAGCACCAAGCAAATTGATAAACTATGGCCCGTTAAGTCGGTCAGGTTATTACCGCGGTATGCTCTTACTGAAGAGCAAGCCGGTAAAAAATCCGGCTCGGCCGAGTTATATTATCTGTTTGAGCTTGGCAAACCGCTTACATTGCAAGCACCCGTCACAGAAGTGCCGCACAGGCCAATGAAAAACTCCATGAAGCTCACCACGCTGACCCGCTTAGAGGGTGTACCCAGCTTTGATAAAGTCGAGAAAGTGTATAAAGAGGCCATGGTATGAGCGTATCAATTCATACCATGGAAGCTGTGCATTGTGACAGCAACGCAAACTAACGCCGAGGGAAAGACGTTTGCTCTCGGCGATGGAAATCAGTCGTTGCCGGGTTTTTCTTTTGCTGGTGGATCCTGCCGCACCACATCGACCTTGTGTTGCTCCTTGGTCCATTTGCCCTGAGGCTTGTCGATGTACTGGAAATATTCGTTGGTAAAGCTGCCCTGGCTGCAGGTGTGGCGATACCAGGTGGTGGGCACTTGTTGGTAGTTGAGCACGCTGTTGAATACGCCCGGGCCGGTCAGGTTGTATACGCCCTGAATGGTGTTTTCCCGAATATTGGTGAGCACCTGTTCAATCAGTTTCTGCAGATTGGGGTTATTCGGTTTGCTGGCAATAAAGTAATTGGTGAGTTCGTTGTTTTTGCGAATGATGTACAGCTCTTCATGCTCAGGGCGAATGGTGTAACCCAGCGGCCACACGGCATGCGCATCAATATCCAGATACACTCCGCCGTACTTTTGCAGCACCAGAATACGCCAGAAATCGGCCTGAGAAGCCCCAATTTGCAGCCGGGAGTAAGCTTCAAAAATCTCCGGAGAGTAGTTGGCTTTCACAAACGCAGCCCGCGCTTCTGTGATCATGAAGCGATACTCAAAGGTGGGCGACATAATGCGGTTGAACAGGTAGTTAAGATAAACCGGCAGGGTGGCTTTATCTGTGTAATTGGTCTGCCAGATGATGCGGGGGATGGCCCTGTCCGCGCCTTTAATCAGCGCCCCGGAGCGCGCCGGCAGGGTAAAACGCTTGTCTGGAAAAAAGTAATGAAAAGCATAGCTCAGCACCTTGGTGATGTTGGCAGCAAGCTTGATGAGTCGGTTGGCAATAACAATGTGCGCCTTCACGGGGGCTCCTGTGGCACTAACGGCCTTAAGACCAGATTACTTTAGCACGCCAGGGCCCCGTTTTTAGGTTGTTATCAATCTTGCGTCTGTGCTGTTACTTACTGAGCAGCTGTCTGGCAAAGTCTTGGGTTTTGCCGGCAAACAGCAGTGACTGGGTATAGCGGGTATAGGCTCTGGCCCGGCTCAGCATGTCTGAGTAAGGAGTGCTTTCGCAGTTGTCAGCCTGCAAATCCAGCCCGTTTTCTTCAATGGCAAAGCACTCGGCCCGGTCGTCAGCGGTCACGTCAAAGCGCACCAGACGGCCATTTTCAATGCGGCTTACGCTCTGGCCGGAAGAGTAATGAGCAAACCCGTGATAGTTGTTCGCCAGCAGTGACTGGCCGGTAAACCAGGGCACATTGCCGCCCAGCCAGTCAATAATGGTGGGTGCTATGTCCAGCTGACCTGCCTGCACCGGCAATTGCCTGGCAGGCAGGGTGCCGTCGGTTGCCAGCATCAGAAAGGGAATGGCATTACGTTGCAGGCCTTCCGGTGCAATGCTGGCGGTGTGGTCTGCCAGCAATACTATCAGAGTCGGCTCTGTCAGTACGCCGGGCAGGGCATCCATAAAGCGCTGCAGCGCGCCATCGGCATGATGAATAACATTACGCCGCAGGGCCGTGCGGTCACCTTTGCCAAAGACATAATCACTTTCCTTTGGCAAAAAGGTGTCGTGAGTGGTGCCGGTATTAATGGCCATCAGATAAGGCGCAGAAAGACTACCGAGTTTGTTCAGGGCAAATTGATAGATATCGTCATCCATATAGCCCCAGTAATTTTCTGTGCCCTCAAAGGTATAATCCGACTTGCCATAGGAATGGGTAAAACCCAGTGTCTGCGCAAAGGCACCCACAATACCCTTGCCGCTGCCCTGAACAAAGTGAGTGTCCCAGCCCTGCTCTTTCAGCAGTCGGGGCAGGCAGGCGTAGTCGGCACCCTGCAGCTGAGTGCCGGCCACACCGCCGCCAATGGGGTTGGGAAAAGAGCAAAAGGTGGCAAACATGCCTTCAACGGTACGGTAGCCGTCGGCATACATGGCCTGAGTAGTCAGGCTGCTGGCTCTCAGATGATCAAAGTGGGGGGCAGCATCCACTTGCTGTGCATAGCTGTACAGATCGGCGGCGGTCCAGCTTTCCAGCAGCACCATCAGCACATTGGCCCGTTTGGCGGGAGCGGTAAATTCAGCACTGGCATGATACTGGCGGGCCAGAATGCGAAGATCCCGTTCAGAAGGGGGCGGGGTTAATTGCTGTGCTGCCCGCTTTTCTCCCTTGGAAAGATAATACGTAATCGCATAAGGCGCATTCCATGCCAGACCAGCCTGTTGTGGGTCGCCAATTTTATAGGCGCTCATGGGAGACTGAGGCGCATCGGACCAGCCGCCACGAATGGCGGTAGCCGCCACCACCAGCCAAGCCATGAGCAGGACTGTGTTGTATGCCCATGCTGGTTTGCGGCCGGCAGGCGGCACTAACGCTAAACGCCAGACAAAGAAGGCTGCAGCCACCGTCAGGCCCGTCGCTGCCAGTACCTGGGGCAGATAGGTAGTGAAAGCCGTTGCCAGCAGGCCCTGCTCCAGTCCTTTGCCGGTAAATACCTCAAAGGTGACATGCCGGCCTGCTTCCAGCATATAAATGGCATCGCCTGTGGTGGTTAAAATAAGCCAGACCGCAGCCAGAAACAGCAGCGGCTTGATAATGCCGGCGCGTGCTCCCGCCAGCAACAGCAAGACAAGGGGCGTGGCCAGGGCGGCAGCGGCAGTCAGATCCAGGCGCAGCCCCCACCACAGGCTGTAAAGCCCTTCCACACTAAATAGCAGTGGTAACTGGTAAGGATTGAGTGCGGTTAAGGTGATTTTGCTGACAGTGCCGGTAAGCAGCAGCAGCAGCAAGATGCGGAGCAGATTAAAAAACACTGTGTGATCCTGTGGTGTATGAACAGCCCCTGAGCGGGAGCGCTGTTATGGAATAGAATTAGGTTTAAGGTCATTTGCGTGAGTTAAGGCCACACGCTTTTACCATCTCTGTGGTAAATACTGGGTGAAATACAAAGGCATTACTATGTTGGTTTTTTCTAACGCTGATGAGCCTTGTGTGCCAGTTAACTTAAAGGTTTTACTGGGTGCACATTTTTCAACGTAGGATGCCAACGATTTTGCTTTTGTACGCTTACCACTTTTGACTTCAACAGGAATGATATCGCCTTTGTCGGTTGCCAAAATGAATTCAATTTCGGCACGAGCATCATTCCATGAGTAATTTGGATCAATGCCAATAGCGGTGAGTTCTTGTTGCACAAAGTTTTCAGCCACATAGCCTTTGTATTCATAGTTTTGTTGCTTAATCTCTTTATAACTGCTGCCCAGTATATGATTGAGCAGGCCCACATCAAACAGAAACAGTTTCACCATATTTTCTTTTTTATAGGCCGCCAACGGAGATTTCGGTAATCCTTCAATAGGGTAGTTTGGCAAGGCTAGGCGGCAGCGGTTAAGCCAATGGATCGCGGTTTCAAAATCACTATAACGAGATTTACGCTCATGCACATGCTTAAATTTAAAGCGTTTAACCGACTCATCGCTCACAAGTGACAGTTGTACCGGAATGCTATTAAATACCGACTCAATCAATGTGGCATCGACTTTGCCCGCGTACTTACCAAAATCTCGACGATAACCTTCAACTAAATCGGCATGAATTTTTGTGACTTTTTCAACACGCTCTAAAATGCTTGAATCTTTAAAATGATACCAGGCAGAAACGGCTTCCGGCATACCACCGGTAAAAAAATAGTCGGTTAGTTTATCCATCAATTTAGTGTGCGCTGCCGGTGTACTTGCCTGACTATTAAACGCTTTGATCAGCGCTTGCTCGTTTGATGCATAAATAAACTCCTGAAAAGTCAGTGGTCGTAAATTGTATTGCTCTACCTTGCCTACAGGGAAGGTGTTGAGCAAACCAATGTTTGAGCCGCTGGCTGCGACAAAATAGGACGGTGTTTTTTCAGCAAAATACTTAAGCGAAGTAACGGCACGTTCACATTCGCCAATTTCATCTAATATCAGCAAGTCGGTTTCTGGGTTGAATGCCTGATTGGTCAAAAGTTCAATGTTCATGAGTAGCTCGTCTGGTGACAGAGAGCCATCGAACGCCTCTTTGTAGGCGGGGTTTTCAAGAAAGTCGATACGAAGGATGTTGGCAAAGGTGTTACCAAACAGCTCTTGCAGCAGATAGGTTTTACCCGTTTGCCTTGCACCATCGATCAACAATGGCTTGCGCACAGGTTGTTTTTTCCATGCTATTAGGGCGTTAAGTAAGTTGCGCTGCATTGCCAGTTCCTGCCAGTCAAGATTGTTAACGGCTTAAACTATAACTCATCTTACTTTTTTATGCGCATAAAAGTGATGAGTGTTACATTTTTACGCGCATAAAAGTGTGGTTGAGCATGACTTTCCCTTTTTGAGAGGGCTTCTGGCACTTACCCACACCATGTTTGTGCATACGGCCCACCACTTAAACAGCAACCGGTAACGGACATCTGCAAACCGATTTGGACGGGGGAAATAAAAAAGCCCTTTATTTACAAGTAAATAACAGGGCTTCTAAGACATTCTTGGACGAGTAAAAAAACTATTCGATGTTCTGGATCTGCTCGCGCATCTGCTCAATCAGCACCTTCAGCTCCACGGCGCTGGCGGTGATGTCGGCATTGATAGACTTGGATCCAAGTGTGTTCGACTCACGGTTGAATTCCTGCATCATAAAGTCGAGACGCCGGCCGCAGGGGCCGCCTTTTTTCAGGATCTTGCGGGTTTCGGTGATGTGAGCGGTGAGCCGGTCGAGCTCTTCGGCCACGTCTACCTTCTGGGCCAGCAACACCATTTCCTGCTCCAGCCGCTGAGCGTCCAGCTCAATTTTGGCTTCTTCAAAACGGTCCCGCAGGCGCTGGCGCTGCCATTCCATAATGGCGGGCATATTGGCGCTCACTTTGGCCACTTCCTGCTCAATGCCGGCCAGGCGCTGTTCTATCAGGGCCTTGAGTTTGTCGCCTTCGCTGGCCCGGGCAGCCAGAAAGTCGTTAATAACGGTGTCCAGCCCGTCCAGCAGGGCCTTGCCGATGGCGTCCATGTCCTGCGCCTGGGTTTCCATTACGCCGGGCCAGCGCAGAATATCTACCGGATTCAGAGAGCCCTGGCCGGCCTTGTCCATGACCCAGGTGGCCCCTTCAATCAGCTGCTCGGCCAGCGCCCTGTTAATGTGCAGCTCGCCCTGGCTGGCCTGATTGCTTTCAAAACGCAGGGCGCATTCCACTTTGCCCCGCTGCAGTCTGGCGCGCAGTTTTTCCCGCACCATGGGCTCCAGGCCACGAAACTGCTCAGGCAGCCGAGTGTAGGTTTCCAGATAGCGCTGGTTTACCGAGCGAAGCTCCCATACGGCGGTGCCCCAGTCCTGTTTGAACTCCTGCCGGGCAAAGGCGGTCATGCTGTGGATCATGTGATTCCTGCTGTGTGTTAAAAGGTAATCATGAAGTGTGACACAGCCGGGCGCGGTCGCCAATGTCGGGCCGCATGCATTGGGCCGGTGCTTTCTTTATAATGCCACGGTTTGCCCGCCGGGCAGCACCACTCAGACCAACAGGAGAACACCATGACCGAACGAGCGTCAGGACGAGCGGCAGACGAAATTCGCCCCGTTACCATTACCCCTAACTATACCTGTCATGCAGAAGGCTCTGTGCTGGTGGAATTTGGTCACACCAAGGTACTGTGTACCGCCTCGGTAGAGAAAGGCGTGCCGCGCTTTTTGCGCGGCAAGGGCCAGGGCTGGGTGACCGCCGAATACGGCATGCTGCCGCGCTCCACCCACAGCCGTATGGACCGGGAAGCCGCCCGGGGCAAGCAGGGTGGCCGCACCATGGAAATTCAGCGGCTGATTGGCCGCTCGCTGCGCGCCGCCATGGATCTGGACAAGCTGGGTGAATACACCATTACCGTGGACTGCGACGTAATCCAGGCCGACGGGGGCACCCGCACCGCCGCCATTACCGGTGCCTGTGTGGCTCTGGCCCATGCTCTGAACTGGATGAAGTCCGAGGGCATGATAGTGCACAATCCGCTCAAGACTCTGGTGGCTGCCATTTCGGTGGGTATTGTGGACGGCCAGCCGGTGGCGGATCTGGAATACACCGAAGATTCCAAAGCCGACACCGACATGAACGTGGTAATGACCGCCGAAGGCCACATGATTGAGGTGCAGGGCACCGCCGAAGCGGCCCCTTTCAGCCACGACGAGCTGCTGGCCATGCTGGCGCTGGCGCGCAAGGCGGTAAATGAGCTGGTGGAGTATCAGCGCCAGATGATTGCCGGCTGAACACGGCCAGCCTCTTAACTTATTGAATGACATTGTGGAGAGCAGAATGAAAGCCTACCAGCGAGAGTTTATTGAATTCGCCATGAGCAAGCAGGTGCTGAAATTTGGCGAATTTACCTTGAAGTCGGGGCGCAAGAGCCCTTATTTCTTTAATGCCGGCCTGTTTAACAGCGGCCGTGATCTGGCCCGTCTGGGCCGCTTTTATGCTGCTGCCCTGGTAGATGCGGGCGTTCAGTATGACGTGCTGTTTGGCCCGGCTTACAAGGGGATTCCCATTGCCAGTGCCACCGCAGTGCAGCTGGCGGAAGTGTACGATCAGGACGTGCCTTACTGCTTTAACCGCAAGGAAGCCAAGGACCACGGCGAAGGCGGCAATCTGGTGGGCAGCCCTCTGGCTGGTCGCATTATGCTGGTAGACGATGTGATCACCGCCGGCACCGCCATTCGTGAGTCCATGGACATTATTCAGGCCAACGGTGCCGAACTGGCCGGTGTGCTGATTGCGCTGGACCGGCAGGAAAAGGGCAAGGGCGAGCTGTCTGCCATTCAGGAAGTGGAGCGGGATTACAACGCGGAAGTGACTGCCATTATTACTCTTGGCGATTTGATCGAATATCTGAGCGAGCAGCCGGAGATGAGCGAGCACCTGGAGCGGGTGCAGGCCTACCGGGAACAGTACGGTATTTAACAAACAATAAAAAAGCCGCTGAAAGCGGCTTTTTTGTAAACTGACCTTATGTTCAGGCCTTGTCCTGCTTGAACAGATGCACATCCATCTGCGGAAAGGGTATACCGATATTATTGGCATCCAGCTCATTCTTTATTTTTTCCAGCAGATCGAACTTCAGATTCCAGTAGTCTTCTGCCTTCACCCAGGGGCGCACGATAAAGTCCACCGAAGATGCGCCCAGCTCACTTACCGCAATGCGGCAGGCTGGCTCTTTCAGCACGCGGGGCTCTTCTTCAATAATACGGGTGAGCACCTCTTTGGTGAGCTGAAGATCGGCACTGTAAGATACGCCAATTACCAGGTCCAGCCGGCGGGTGCTCTCTTTGGAATAGTTGACGATTCTGTCATTAAGAATTTTGGAGTTGGGTACCACTATCATGCGGTTATCCGGGGTCATCAGAATAGTGGTAAAAATCTGTACCGAGTGCACTGTGCCGGCAGTGCCGGCGGCCTCAATGTAGTCGCCGGCCTTGAAGAAGCGAAAGCCAATCAGCAGCACGCCGGCGGCAAAGTTGGACAGCGACCCCTGCAGCGCCAGACCAATGGCCAGACCGGCAGCACCCACCACGGCCACAAAAGACGCGGTTTGCACTCCTACCCGGCTGAGGGCGGCAATAATCACAAAGGCCAGCAGGCCATATTTGAGCAGGCTGGTCACAAAGTCGGAAATAGTGCTGTCAACATTGCGTGCCTTGAGCACCTTGTTCATGCCCCCGGTCAGCATGCCCACAGCAATAAAGCCAATGATCAGAGTGATTAACGCAGCAGCAATATTGACGGTATAACGAATAATCAGCTCCTGATTGTTCACTATCCAGCTTTGCGCATCCTGTAAAAAAGCGGCATTAAGTAGTTCGGTTTCCATTCTGTCGTGCCTCGTTGTTATTGAAATAAAGGAAAGCGTGGTTACACCGCTGCCAGCTGCCGGTGCAGCAGTTGCCAGTGGCTGTCGAAATGTTCTGTGGGCTTTTTACGAAACTGGCTGCGCACATACTGGTTAATGCGGCCTTCCATATAAGCCAGCAGCAAAGTGGCCAGCACGGTTTCGCTTTCGGCATAGCCCTCGCCCTGATACAGGCGGCGTTCCCGCATAATTTGCTTGAGCTGAGTTTCCAGCCGTTCAAACAATTGGTTGATGCGGGCCAGCAGGCGTTCGTGTTCGCCCTGCAGCGCATCACCGTTCAGCAGCCGGGTAATGCCCGGGTTGCGTTCACAAAATCCCAGCACCAGCTGCAGCAGGTAGCATAGCCGCAGATTGCTGTCTTTTTCATCCTGCATGATCAGATTAATGCGGGAGAACAGCGCCTCTTCAATAAAGTCGATCAGCCCTTCAAACATACGGGCCTTGCTGGGAAAATGCCGGTAAAGCGCGGCTTCCGACACGCCTACTTCTGCTGCCAGCTTGGCGGTGGTAATGCGCTGCCCCGGGCTGGTTTCCAGCATGTGCGCCAGTGCCTGCAGAATTTGCTCCCGCCGGTTTTTCTTATTTGCAGTGGTATTGGCCATGAAACTGTCCGGTTAGTGGCGGCCGGAAGAGCCGAAACCGCCTTCTCCGCGCTCGCTTTGATCAAAGTCGTTCACCAGCGTGAATTGCGCCTGTACCACCGGCAGAATAACCAGCTGAGCAATACGCTCTCCGGGGGCAATGGTGAAACTGTCTTTACCACGGTTCCAGCAGGATACCATCAGCTGGCCCTGATAGTCGGAGTCAATCAATCCCACCAGGTTGCCCAGCACAATGCCATGTTTATGGCCCAGACCGGAGCGGGGCAAAATGGTGGCGCACAGCCCCGGATCCTGAATGTGAATGGCAAGGCCGGTGGGCAGCAGCTGAGTGTCGCCGGGGGCCAGAGTGAGCGGCTCATCCAGACAGGCACGCAAATCCATGCCGGCGGAGCCAGGGGTGGCGTAGGCGGGCAGGGGAAAGTCGGTGCCTACTCTGGGGTCTAGAATTTTCAGTTCAATGGATGTCATGGTATCGCTTCGCAATCAGTGTCAGTAGTTGTTCGGCCAGCGCGGTTTTATCGGCCAGCGGCAGACGATGCTGCCCGCCGGGCCAGAACAGGGTTAATGCATTTTGGTCGCTGTTAAAGCCACGATCGCTGCCGGATACGTCATTAGCGGCGATCATGTCGAGATTTTTGCGCGTGAGTTTATCAAGGGCGTATTTCTCCACCTCCTGAGTTTCCGCAGCAAACCCTATGGTAAAGGGCTTTTGTGGCAGAGCCGCGACCGTGGCCACTATGTCGGGATTTTTGGCCAGCTCCACTACCATATTATCGGCATGAGTCTTCTTGATCTTGTGCGACGCCACCATCTTGGGGGAATAATCGGCCACGGCGGCGCAGGCAATGAAGATATTCTGCTCAGCAATGCCGGCCATCACGGCGTCAAACATGTTTTGTGCGCTTTCCACATCAATGCGATGCACGCCGGCGGGGGTGGCAAGGTGAACCGGGCCGCTGACCAGCGTAACCTCGGCACCCAATGCCCGGGCGGCAGCAGCCAGGGCAAAGCCCATTTTGCCCGAACTGTGGTTAGAGATATAGCGCACCGGATCCAGGGCTTCACGGGTGGGGCCGGCGGTCAGCATGAGTTTTACGCCGGCCAGGGGCTGTGCTTTGGGGGCAAAGTGCTGCTCCACGTTTGCCACCAGCGCCATGGGCTCCAGCATGCGCCCCGGGCCCACATCGCCGCACGCCTGCTCTCCCTGTGCCGGGCCCCAGATATGAGTGCCGCGGGCCCGCAGGGTAGCCAGGTTGGCCTGAGTGGCTGCATGACGATACATTTGCTGGTTCATGGCCGGAGCCACCGCCAGCGGGGCCGCGGTGGCCAGGGCGACGGTTGTGAGCAAATCGTCCGCCATGCCGGCAGCCAGCCGGGCAAGTGTATTGGCACTGGCAGGGACAATCAGCAGCAGGTCGGCCCATTTGGCCAGCTCAATATGGCCCATGCCGGCTTCGGCTGCCGGGTCGAGTAACGCATCGGATACCGGCTCACCGGACACAGCCTGCAGGGTAAGCGGCGTAATAAATGCCTCTGCTGAAGCCGTCATGATGACTTTGATCTCGGCTCCCCGCTCTTTCAGCCGGCGCACCAGCTCGGGCACCTTATAGGCAGCAATGCCGCCGCTCATGCCGATAACAATGCGTTTTCCTGCAACAGACATAACGGTGTTCTCCTTAAATCTTGCCGGCAAGATTATCACAATCACTGACGGCTGTGGTCTTTGGACTAGGCTTAAGCTTCAGATTCAAATGTGTTGGTTCTGACAGGAGAAACAGCATGAGCATCAGAAACTGGCCGGAAGACGAACGCCCGCGGGAAAAACTGCTGAGCCGGGGAGCGGCCAGCTTATCGGATGCCGAGCTGCTGGCCATTTTTTTGCGTATTGGCACCAGGGGTATGGACGCCGTGACTCTGGCTCGCGTATTACTGGAGCAGTTTGGCTCGTTGCGAGCGCTGTTGCAGGCAGATATTCATCAGTTTTGTGAAGGGCCCGGGCTGGGGCCGGCCAAGTTTGTGCAGTTGCAGGCCTGCATGGAGCTGATGCGCCGTTTTCTGGATGAACGGTTAAAGCGGGAGCACGCTCTCACCAGCCCCGATTTAACCCGGGAGTTTCTGCAGCTCAAGCTGAGGGATCAGCCCCGGGAAGTGTTTGCGCTGCTGTTGCTGGATAATCAGCACAGAGTGATTGAATTTAACGAGTTATTTTATGGCACGCTGGATGCCGCGGCAGTCTATCCGCGAGAAATCGTCGCCCTGGCGCTGAAACGGGGTGCTGCCGCTGTGATTTTGGTGCATAATCACCCGTCCGGAGTGGCCGAGCCCAGCCGGGCGGATCGCATGATCACCGAGCGTATACAGGCCGCCCTGGGGCTGCTGGATATTCGCGTGCTGGACCATTTGGTCGTCGGCGATGGCGAAACCGTATCTTTTGCCGAACGTGGCTGGCTTTAATTGCCGCGCGTTTGGCTTGTTGTTGATCTCGAGCTGAATTTGCTGTATAAATTGCCGCCTTATTTTGCCCCGAAAGACGGCCAATCGGGGTATCATTGCTCGAGCAAAAGTAAGTTTTGGAGAAGACTGACATGTCTAAAGTATGCCAAGTAACTGGTAAGCGGCCAGCTGTTGGTAACAACCGCTCTCACGCGAATAACGCCACCAAGCGTCGCTTCCTGCCCAACCTGCAAACTCACCGTTTCTGGGTTGAGAGCGAAAAGCGTTTTGTAAAACTGCGCATCACCACCAAGGGTATGCGTATTATCGACAAGAAAGGTATCGACAGTGTCCTGGCTGACCTGCGTGCCCGTGGCGAAAAGGTCTAAGGAGATAACTCATGGCTGCTAAAGGTATTCGCGAGAAAATCCGCCTGAACTCCAGCGCTGGTACTGGTCACTTCTATACCACTACCAAGAACAAGCGCAACATGCCCGAAAAAATGGAAATCAAAAAGTTTGATCCCGTTGTTCGCCAGCATGTGATCTACAAAGAAGGCAAAATCAAGTAAGATTTTACCCTCTTAAAAACCCGGCTTCGGCCGGGTTTTTTTATGCCCGCAGCACCGGCTATACTGCCGCCGGGTTACCTGAAGGAGACAGTGATGCCGGAGTTACCGGAAGTGGAAGTGAGTCGTCTGGGCATTACCCCGCATCTGCTGGGGGAATCTGTGATGCGGGTGGTGGTGCGTAATGCCAGCCTGCGCTGGCCGGTGCCGGCAGAGATACAGGAACTGGCCGGTCTCACCGTGACCGGCATACGCCGCCGGGCTAAATATTTGTTGCTGGAAACCGACTGGGGCACCGCCATTCTGCATCTGGGCATGTCCGGCAACCTGCGGGTGCTGCCCCATGGCACCCCAGCGGGAAAGCACGATCATGTCGATATTGAGTTTGCCAACGGCAAGCTGCTGCGGCTGAACGATCCGCGCCGCTTTGGCTGCCTGTTGTGGACCCGCGAGCCTTCAGAACAACACCCGCTGCTGGCGAAGCTGGGCCCGGAGCCGCTCACCGATGATTTTAACCATGATCATTTGTTTACCCGCAGCCGAGGCCGCAAAACGGCCGTTAAGCAGTTTATTATGGATAACCATACTGTGGTGGGGGTAGGGAATATCTATGCTAATGAGTCATTGTTTGCGGCGGGTATCCACCCTCAGCGGGAAGCGGGCAGTATCAGCCGGGCACGTTATGTGAAACTGACGGAAGAAATTAAAACCGTACTGGCCCGCGCTATCGGCCAGGGCGGCACCACGTTAAAAGACTTTACCGGCAGTGACGGCAAGCCCGGCTATTTTGTGCAGGAGTTGCAGGTATACGGCCGGGCTGAGCAGCCCTGCGTGCACTGCGGCAGCCTGCTCAAAGAAATCCGCATGAATGGCCGCAGCACTGTGTTTTGCGGGCGCTGCCAGCGTTAACCTATTGGACAAGTGCAACAAGAAGCATCAGTGCGGTTGCATTCCGCCGACACGCTTCAAGCCCATCCTTGGGGCGCTCGGCACATGCCGTCCATGGCATGTGATGGTCGGCTACAGCAATCCCCACTGCTGCTTCGTTCAGCTACTGTGTTGCCTGCCGAAAGTTGGTAGCCCACTCTGTGTCTGATTAAGGAGGAGGGCAAAGGGTATCTGCTTCGCCGTGCCCTCTGCGCCAAGGATGGCGCAGCGGAGCCCCCATGGAAGGGTTTACGGCGTGCCGGAGAAGTAGTGCGCTTTGGCCGACGACTATGCACGGCAAGGCAAGCGCGACAGTTATTGGTTTTGGTTAGGCTAGCTTTTGCGCGATGGCCTTGCGCACGGCATCGGGCACGAACTGGCTGATATCGCCGCCATGAATGGCCACTTCCTTTACCAGTGTGGAGGAGATAAAGGAATTTTCTTCGGCCGGGGTGAGAAACACGCTTTCCAGTTCCGGCATCAGCCGCCGGTTCATGTTGGCCAGCTGAAATTCATACTCAAAGTCCGATACCGCCCGCAGGCCCCGTACCAGCACGGTGGCGTTATGATCTCTGGCAAAGTCCACCAGCAGGCCGGAGAAGCCTGCCACGGTCACATTGCTCAGCTGTGCATGGGCAATCACCTCCTGCACCAGCGCCACCCGTTCGTCCAGCTCAAACATGGGCCGTTTGCTCGGGCTGAAAGCCACGCCCACAACCACTTCGTCAAACAGTTGTGATGCCCGTTCAATCAGGTCCAGATGGCCGTTGGTAATGGGATCGAAAGTGCCGGGGTAAATGACCCTGATGCTCATGTCGGTTCCTTATAAACAAAAACAGAGAAAAAACTTTAAGGTAGAATACCCCAGCAAATGAGCAAGCGGGAGCGCGGAATGAAACGAATACTGGTGGTACGTAATGACAAGATCGGCGACTTTATGCTGGCCTGGCCGGCGTTTGCCATGCTGAAGGCGTCCCTCGACTGCCATATTACTGCTCTGGTGCCGGGCTATACTCAGCCGCTGGCGGCACTCTGCCCCAATATTGATGATGTGCTGGTTGATCCGGGCAAGGGTGGTGATGCCAGTGCACAGAGCATTCTGCTCAAGCAGCTTATAGCCGGCAAGTTCGACGCTGTTATCTGTCTTTTTTCTAATTTTCGCAACGCCAGGCTGATGTGGCAGGCGGGCATTGCTCAGCGCTGGGCACCGGCCACCAAGCTGGCCCAGCTGCTGTATAACCACAGGGTAAAACAGCGTCGCTCCGAGTCGGCCAAACCGGAGTATGAATACAATCTGGATCTGGTGCGCGCCTTTCTGGCTAAAAATGGCATTGCGCCGGTGGAGCCGGTCGCCCCTTATCTGAGCTTTGACGCTGCTGATCTGGCCGGTTTTCGTAAGCAGCAGGCTGAGCGCCTTGGCATTAACGCTGAGCAGCCCTGGCTGTTGGTGCATGCGGGCAGCGGCGGCTCGGCCAATAATCTGAGTACGGGGCAATATGCCGGACTTATTAACCGGCTGAAGGCGGACTTTCCTGTGGCGCAAGTGGTACTGACCGCCGGCCCGGGAGAAGAAGCGCTGGCCCGGGAGGTGGCCGGCATGGCGAGTGAGGGAACTGTGGTAGCCAGTGACCTGCCACTGCCTGATTTTTGCCGGCTGCTGGCCTGTGGCCAGCTGTTTGTGGCCGGCAGTACCGGACCGTTGCATATTGCCGCTGCGCTGAACGTGCCTACGGTGGGCTTCTTTCCCCTGCGCCGCTCCGCCACACCACTGCGCTGGCGGCCGCTGAACAGCGAGGGCCGCCATCTGGCCTTTCATCCGCCGGCAGGGGCCGAAGCGGAAGACATGAGCAGTGTGAATGTGAACGCCGTGGCTGAAAAGGTTACTCCCTGGGCGGCGTCGTTTCTGTCCTGATCCACAGATCGGCGTATTTCACAAAGGTGGAATGCGCCGACAGCAGGCATAGCAGCAGGCCCTGCCTGCCATCAAGAAAACCCGCCTTAATCACGTACATTTTCATAAAGCAGCCAATGCCGTGCAGCAGGCCCTGAGTGAGTGAACTTTTTTTGCCCCGCTGCTGGCGTTGCTCGGCCCAGGCGGCAGCATAACCGGCGGATTTCACCAGATAATGCTGTAAATCACGGTAGGTGTAATGCAGCAGATCACCGGTCAGCGGCACTGTGTGTATGCCCGGGCCAGTCTCCACCTTTTCATGCACCAGAGCGTCGTTATAGCCGGTCAGCGCCTTGGGGTAGAGCCGCAGCACTCTGTCGGGATACCAGCCGCAGTGACGAATATAACGGCCAAACACCCAGGACAGCCGCGGAATGGAATAAACCGTATTGCTGGAAGGGTTATTCAGCACTGCCTCTATACTTTGGCGCAGCTCAGGCGTGACCCGCTCGTCCGCATCTATCCACAGCACCCAGTCGGAATTCACCTTGCTCTGAGCCAGCCGGCGCTGAGGGCCAAAGCCCGGCCACTGCTCATTCACAAAAAAGCGGGCACCGGCAGCCTCTGCCACCGCCTGAGTATTGTCTGTGCTGCCCGAGTCCATCACCACTATCTCATCCACCCAGCTGAGAGTGGCAAGGCAGTCGGCCAGGTTGTTGGCCTCGTTTTTAACGATCAGCACGGCGGCGAGAGTAGGACGGTTCATGACGGCTCCTGTAACAGATTAAAGTCGTGGCAGATGCGGTCGAACTGTGCGGTGACCTGCTCAATGGTAATGCGCTGCATGGCATTTTCGTCCTTTACCCGGGTTCGCCAGGGCAGCTCGGCGGGCGTTTTACCGGTTTCTGCCAGCAGGGCTTCTTTGTACACACTAACCACATAATCCCGGCAATAATAAGGGCCAGTACGGGCCGGGTTATGATGGGCATAGAGCCCCAGCACGGGCGTGCCGGTAAGGGTGGCCATGTGGGCAGGGCCGGTATCCGGGGCCACCACCAGGCTGGCGCTGTTAATCAGTGCCATCAGCTCGGGCAGGCTGGTTTGGCCAACCAGATTTTCGTCGATATTTGCCGTTAGTTGCTGAATGTTCGCTGCCAGATCCTGCTCCATTCTGGCCGGGCTGCCAATCAGTATGACCTTCATCCCTTTGTGATGAGCATGATCGGCCAGCGCGGCATAGCCCTCAGCGGTCCAGTTCTTGTAGGCCTTGCTGGCAGCGGGGCAAATCAGCAGCAATGGACGCTGATCCCGGTGTTTAGCAGCCAGTGTTTGTGCTTCAGGTGCAATAGGCCAGCTCCACCGGGGCCTGGTATCCGTTACTCCCAGCGTCTTGCCAAAGCTCATAAAGCCGTCGGCCACATGCTCTCCTTCAGCCGCTACCTTCAGATTGGTAAACAGCCACTGGCCATCTTTGGCCCGCTCCCGCTCAAACCCGAGCCGGTAGCGGGCGCGAATGCCCATGCTGGCAATGCTGGCTCGTATGGCTGCCTGCATGTGCAGCAGGGCATCAAAGCGGCGGCCGCGCAGTTGTTGCCACAGGGTGGTATAGGCCCGCCAGCCGTCACTTTTGTTGAAAGTAATAATTTCAACATTATGCAGCTGACTTAACAGCCGGGCTTCCACCTTGCCGGTCACCCAGGTAATGCGGGTCTGGGGCCACTGGCGCTGAATGGCCTGCACCAGCGCAACCGCATGACAGCAGTCGCCAATGGCGGATAAACGCAGCAAACACAAGGATTCGGGTGCCGAGGTAAACACTGCCATAAAGAAACTCTTGTAGATTCCGGACCGAGCATTATGCAAAGCCTTTTCAGCCATGTAAAATTCAGCTTTTCGCTGGGGGGATGGTAATGGAACGCATTGAGCATGGCTCCGAAATTATCTGGTACGATCCGGAATGTTTTGGTGATTTTCATCGTGACTTCTTTGAAATTGACTACTGGCGTGAACAAAACGCCATTCGTGGCAAGTCGGTAGGGCGCAACACCACCTGGTTTGTGGAAGATGAAGTGGGCCAAAAGGTGCTGCGCCATTACTATCGCGGCGGCATGATTGGCCGGGTAATGGAAGATACCTTTCTGCATGTGGCCGAGTCCAAAAGCCGGGCCATGGCGGAATTTACCGTGCTGGCCAAACTGCATCGTAAAGGGCTGCCGGTGCCGCAGCCCTGTGCTGCACGCATGATCCGCTCTAACTTTGTTTACCGTGCCGATATTATTCTTACCCGCATTGAAGGAGCGCAGGACCTGGTTGCCATTCTTAAAGAGCGGGAACTCAGTACAGAGCAGTGGCAGGGCATTGGTTATACCATCCGGCGCTTTCACAATGCCGGCTTGTACCATGCGGATCTTAACAGCCATAACATACTGCTGGATGATAATGACAAAAGCTGGCTGATTGATTTTGACAAATGCCATTTCCGCCAGCCCGGCAGCTGGGCCAAAGAAAATATGGAGCGGCTGCTGCGTTCGTTCCGTAAAGAGCAGGGCCTGCACCAGGAGTTTCATTGGGACGAGCAGGACTGGAAAGCCCTGCTGAAGGGATATTACAAGGGTAACTGAGTGCGGATAACAGACAGAGTGCGCGTCAGCGCACCCTGATTGGCTCTGACCACCTTCAGGGCTGCGTTACCCATGCTACTGCATTGTGGTTCATGCTCAAACAACTGAGCCAGTGCATTAGCCAGCTCCTGGCTGTCGCTCACGATACTGACGCCCTTTGCCTGTAACAGCTCGCGGGTAATATCACTGAAGTTAAAGGTAGAAGGCCCCGTCAGCACCGGCTTGCCCAGCGCTGCCGGCTCCAGCAAATTATGACCACCGCGCTTGATTAAGCTGCCACCCACAAAAGCGATATCGGCGGCGGCCAGCATCATTGGCAATTCGCCCATGGTATCGCCCAGATAGACTTGAGGGTTTGTTTCCGGCACTTTCTGAGTGCGGCGATGCAGCCTGAAACCCTGCTGTTGCACCAGCGCAGCCACCTTTTCAAAGCGCTGCGGATGGCGGGGCACCAGTATCAACAGAGCATCAGGATGAGACTGCAGTAATGCTTGATGAGCACTCAGCAGCTGCTCGTCTTCTCCTTCATGGGTGGAAGCGGCAATCCATACCGGACGCTGTGCTCCCAGCTGTGCCCGCAGCATTTTGCCCTGTTCCCGCACATTATCGTCGTAGCTGATATCAAACTTGATGGAGCCGGTGGTGCTGAGCCTGTTTTGCGGCATGCCCAGTCCGGCAAAGCGATTGGCATCGGCCTGGTACTGGCAGGCAATGTGAGTGATGTTTTTTGACAAAAGCCGGAAAATACCATGAAAACGCCGGTATCTTGCCGCAGATCTCTCAGAAAGCCGTGCATTGAGCACTATGACCGGCAGTTTGTGTCTGCCGCAGGCGGTCAGCCAGTTGGGCCAAAGCTCGGTTTCCATAATCAGCAGTGCTCTGGGCTTTATTCGCCGTAAAAACAACGCCGCCGCCCAGGGGAAATCCAGCGGCGCATAGCGGTGTTCGATGAGATCACCCAGCTTTGCTGCCTGATCGGCACCGGTGCGAGTGGTAGTGGTCACCAGTATTGGCAATTCCGGGTGTTCAGCCTTAAGTTGCCGAATAAGCGGCGTAGCCGCGACCATTTCACCCACACTGACCGCATGCAGCCATACCGGCCGGTGGCAGCTGGCCGGTGCTACCAGCCCCAGATGTTCCGGCCAGCGCCGGCCAAAGCCTGGCTTGCCTTTCTTCGGCCAGTACAGCAACGCCAGCAGCAGCGGGCTGAACAGGTGAATAAGCAGGTTGTAGAGCAGGCGATAAAGCATGATTAATCGTCTTTAAGCTTGGCAAGGGCATCAATTACCCGCTGGGGTGGCAGCTCTTTCAGGCATTTTAAATGACCCAGTGGGCATTCCCGTTTAAAACAGGGCCGGCATTCAATATCCGTATGCACTACCGCTACTTTTTCTGCCAGTGGCGGCGTGTATTGGGGAGAAGTAGAGCCATACACGCCTACCAGTGGTCGCTGCAGGGCGGCTGCGATATGCATCAGGCCAGAGTCATTGGACACCACGGCAGTACTCAGCGCCATTAAATCAATGGCCTGATGCAGTGAGGTTTTACCGGCCAGTACATGACAATGCTGCTGAAGCTCGGGCGGCAGGCAGTGCTTGATGGCTTCTGCCACCGGCACATCTTTGGCTGAACCAAAAATCCACACTTGCCGGCCCTGCGCAATCTGCTGTTTGGCTACTTCAGCATAATATTGTTCCGGCCAGCGCTTGGCAGGACCAAACTCAGCGCCGGGGCACAGGCTGAGTATTGGTCTGTTGATGCCCAGATCCAGCTCATTGAGTGCCGCTTGCTGATTACGTTCATCTACGCTAAAAGCCGGCCAGGGCAGCTCAGGGATATCCTGATGGCTGTTCATTTGAGCTTTGGGATAGGCAAGAGCATTATAACGCTCCACCATCAGCGGAAAGTTCCGTTTATTGCTGCGCAGATCATTGAGCAGGCCGTAGCGGGACTCGCCCTTCCAGCCGGTGCGCTTTTTGATGCCGGCAAACAACGGGATCAACGCCGACTTGAGCGAATTGGGCTGAATAATGGCCCAGTTATAGCCTTCTTTGGCAAGCGCTCGGCCAAGTCGAAAGCGCTCAGTCAGCTTGAGGTCGCCATGCCCCAGAGGCATAACGATGGCCTTGTCGACCTCAGGCATACGCTCCAGCAGGGCGCAGCACCAGGCCGGAGCCATCACATGCAGCTCGGCCCCGGGATGCTGCTTTTTCAGGGTGATGTAAAGACTTTGGGACATCACCATGTCTCCGACCCAGGATGGGCCAATAACCAGCAGTTTCATAATCTCTTATCTATCGATGTTAGTGCTCATATAGTATCATAATCTGAATTTTGAACTATGAATTGTGGTAATAATATGACGGCAGATAAAAATATTGCTACGCTAAAAAGGATGTTACATGAAAATGAGTGCGAGTTTGTATCGCTGGGATATAATTGCGATGTGGCTCATTTCTTAAGATATACAGGGCTAAGAAAAGCTGCATATCCTTTTGATTGGTGCATTGCTCCAAATGACTCCGTTATAAAGATCATTAAAAATGATTTTGAGGGTTTTATGGAGCTGGATAATATAACTTATTCTGAGCCACATAAAGCTCTTGTATTTGAAGGTGAGGGAGGGGCTGTAGTTGAATCAGATAAGTTGGTTGTTACAGCATATTGTGAAAAATATGGGATGATCTTTCCTCATGATTTTCATGATTCAAATATGTTTCAGGTGGTTAAGGATAAATATAATAAAAGAATCGAGCGGTTTCTAAATATTGTGATGAGCGGAAGAACTGTAGTGTTTGTGTTTAAGCCTGAAGCTGATGAGAATGAATGTGCTTTCAATGACGACTTAATAAACTGTTTGCGTATTAAGTTCCCAAAGCTTGACTTTTATGTTTGCTCTTTAGGAGAGTTAAGCGAGGCGGTGGACAGTTCATTAAAAATTTCAGTCTTGAGGTTTTTTAATCGTAAATTAGTTCGATTCAATAGCTTTGTAAGCAGCATTATAAAGCTTTGGCATTAAGGTTATGATTTTTGTTTGTATTTTATTGGTGTTGAGGTTGGTTGATGTTTTTTAAAGCAAAGCTCGGCTCGCTAGATTGTAGTTTTTTTTGTTTTTCAAGGTTTGGTAGGAGCGGTAAAGAGACTTTCTCGATATACAAAGATCACTCTGGCCTTGCTAGTGAATTATATCTCTCGTCTGATAAAAGATTTTTGATTAAATTGGAAAGGGATAAATATAAGGCGAATAGAGATTTACTTCGTTGGTTTTTCAGAGATTTTGTAAGAAGGGTTTTTATATTTGGTTCAGATGCCAAAAGGGAATTTAAGGGGTATAAGATAGCAAGGCTAGCAGGTTTAAATACACCAAAATTATACTCTTGGGGAGTATCTTTATCTCTTTTCAATGAATTCTCTGCATTCATAATGGTAGAGAATAAAATTAAGGCCACCCCCGGTTTGTCGTATTTTCGCTCTTTGTCAAAAGATGATAAAGTTGATTTTTTGATTAGGCTGGCTAATGAAGCAGTTACCCTGGCGAAATATGGCTATGTTCACAGAGATTTTCATTTGAATAACTTTTTAATAGACGACGATGGAAGAGTATTGTGGATAGATAATCATTTTAGAAAGCTGTCAAAGTTCAAAAAAAAGAGATGGAAGCAATTGGTTGATTCATTAAGTGATAGTAAGCTTGATGGGGAAGAAAATAAAAAGGTTGTTCTTTCCATTTTCAAAGGTGAGTTTAAATAGCCATTTCGTATTACAGTTAGTTTGGTTTGGTTTGGTTTGGTTTGGTTTGGAAGGTGGTTTTATATTTATAAGTTGCTGCTGGTAATTATATGAGATAGGCTATTTATACTATTAATAGTGGGGGTTAGAAAAATTGAGCTAGCAATGGTATGACGCGTATTTTTATTAGATATTTTTATGCTGATAAAATTAGTGTTGGGGCTGACTTGAACGAATTTTACTGCACTATTGCTTACCGGCGGGACTCAATCGAGGTGATCGCCAAGCTCAGGGTTGCAATGGCTCTGGAGCATAAACACTCCGTCCATCTGAGACGGGAGAATCACTAAAATTTTTATGTGTGCTTATCCATTTTGGATGATGATGTTATGATAACATGAAGTGTTATATGAGGGTGGGATGAGAAACTAGCTTTATGAAAATATTAGTAACAGGTGGAGCAGGGTTTATCGGCTCAGCGGTAATTCGATATATCATTAATCACACTAATGATAGCGCTATCAATGTTGATAAGCTTACTTATGCAGGCAACTTAGAAAGTCTTAAAAAGATAAGCAACTCTGCTCGCTATGTATTTGCACAAGTAGACATTTGCAACCGCATCGAGCTGGAACGAGTTTTTACTGAACATCATCCTGATGCTGTTATGCATCTTGCAGCAGAAAGCCATGTAGATAGATCCATCGACGGCCCAAACGATTTTATACAGACCAACATAGTAGGCACCTACACCCTGTTGGAGGTTTCAAGAAGCTACTGGAGTAGCCTGAGTGCTGAACGCAAGGCGGCGTTCCGTTTTCATCATATTAGTACCGACGAAGTGTACGGTGACCTTCCTCACCCGAGTGATCGTGCTGAGTTAAAACTCAACACTCAAAGCTCACAACTTAACACTGTGGATGCAGAGCTTCCGCTTTTTACCGAGCAAACCGCCTACGCCCCAAGTTCACCTTACTCAGCTTCTAAAGCGGCCAGTGATCACTTGGTTCGAGCCTGGTTGCGCACCTACGGTTTGCCTACTGTTGTAACCAATTGCTCCAATAATTACGGCCCTTACCACTTTCCGGAAAAGCTCATTCCACTTGTGATCCTCAACGTCCTAGAAGGTAAGCCATTACCCATTTACGGCAAAGGCGACCAAATCCGCGACTGGCTTTATGTAGAAGACCACGCCCGTGCGCTTTACAAAGTAGTAACGGAAGGCGAGGTAGGTGAAACCTACAACATCGGCGGTCACAACGAAAAAACCAACCTAGAAGTCGTACAAACCATCTGCACTTTGCTTGATGAGTTGGCACCAAAAACTTCTGGCTTCCGGCTTCCGGCTTCCGGCTTGATTACGTATGTGAGTGATCGCCCCGGTCACGACCGTCGCTACGCCATCGATGCCAGTAAAATAGAGCGCGAGCTGGGCTGGAAACCACAAGAAACCTTCGAATCCGGCATTCGCAAAACCGTGCAGTGGTATTTACATAATCTGGAATGGTGCCAACGAGTACAGGATGGCAGCTATCAGCGTGAACGCCTGGGAGTGACTTATGCATAATCGTGCTCTGCATCCAGACCTGGATACGTCCATGAAAGGCATCATTTTGGCCGGTGGCTCCGGCACTCGGCTTTATCCCATCACCATGGGCATTTCCAAGCAGCTGCTACCCATTTACGACAAACCCATGATCTACTATCCGCTGTCGGTGCTGATGTTGGCTGGCATTCGGGAAATTCTGATCATCACCACACCGGAAGACAAAGTAGGGTTTGAACGTTTGCTGGGCGATGGCAGCCAGTTCGGCATTAACCTCAGTTATGCAGTGCAACCCAGCCCTGATGGCCTAGCACAGGCCTTTATTATTGGTGAAGAATTTATTGGTCAGAATCCTGTTTGCCTGGTATTGGGCGATAATATTTTTTATGGTCAAGGTTTTGGCTCTATGCTGCGCGACGCAGCCAAGCTCACTCACGGTGCCAGAGTATTTGGTTACCAGGTAAAAGACCCCGAACGCTTTGGGGTGGTAGAGTTTGATGAATACAAAAAAGCCCTTTCCATTGAAGAAAAGCCAGCAAAGCCCAAGTCTAACTATGCAATAACTGGCCTGTATTTTTACGATAGTCAGGTAGTGGACATCGCAAAGTCAGTTCAACCTTCTGTCCGAGGCGAACTTGAAATTACCTGTATAAACAATGCTTATCTTGAACAGAAGGCTCTGTCTGTAGAATTGTTGGGTCGGGGCTTTGCCTGGCTGGATACTGGCACCCACGACAGTTTGCTAGAAGCCGCTCAGTTTGTGGAAACCATTGAAAAGCGACAGGGCTACAAAATAGCTTGTCTGGAAGAAATCGCTTTTTATAATGATTGGTTTAACAAAGAGCAAATCAGTTTAATAGGTCACCGTCTAAGTAAAAATAGTTACGGTCAGTATTTGCTATCTTTGATCCAAGAGAAAAAAGAGTAAGCATGTTTTAACATGTAGCAAGGTGATATTGGATAAAAGATTCTTATCACTAGGCCCTCTGTGATGGCAATATAAGTTATGTTTGGAGAGAGCGATGGCTTACCTTACCAGAGAGCAGCTTGAAGCTGTTGGTTTTAAAAAGCTAGGTATAAATGTCAAGGTTAGTGATAAGGCAAGTATCTATAACCCTGAACTGATAGAGCTTGGTGATCATAGCCGTATTGATGATTTCTGTATGATATCAGGAAAGGTTAGCATTGGGCAGTTTGTCCATATTGCTCCACAGTGTTTATTGGCTGGGGGAGAAAAGGGTATTACTATGGATGACTTCTCTGGACTTGCCTATCAAGTGCAAGTGTTTACACAGTCAGATGATTATACTGGTAGAACATTAACAAACCCGAACATCCCAAGTAAATACAAAAAAGAGATAAAAAGATCAACTTCATTAGGTAGGCACGTAATCGTCGGTGCGGGCTCTATTATTTTTCCTGGCGTTGAAGTAAAAGAAGGTTGCTCTGTAGGTGCCATGACATTAGTTAGTAAGAGCACTCAACCATGGGGCATTTATGTAGGTAATCCTGCTCGCCGAGTAAAAGAACGTAAGAAAGACTTACTTACACTTGAAGCTGAGTTTCTAAAAGAGATTGAAAATGATCCCATTCAATAAGCCTCCTTATACTGGCAAAGAACAACAATATGTTATTGCAGCCATGCAAAGCAGTAACATGTCTGGTGATGGTCCTTTTTCAAAAAAATGTCAGGCATGGTTTGAACAGCGGCTTGGTGCTCCTAAAACATTGCTTACGCCGTCCTGTACTGCAGCACTGGAAATGGCGGCTATTCTTATTGATATCCAGCCGGGCGATGAAGTTATTATGCCCAGCTACACCTTTGTAAGCACGGCCAATGCCTTTGCCCTGCGTGGTGCAAAGGTTGTGTTTGTTGATATTCGGTCCGACACCATGAATATCGACGAAACCAAAATTGAAGCCGCGATTACCGATAAAACTAAAGCCATAGTGCCTGTGCACTACGCTGGCGTAGGCTGCGAAATGGATACCATTATGGCCATTGCCGAACGTCATGGACTCTTTGTGGTGGAAGATGCCGCCCAAGGCATGATGAGCAGCTACAAGGGCAGAGCGCTTGGCAGTATTGGCCACTTAGGTGCGTTCAGCTTTCATGAAACTAAAAACTATACCAGTGGTGGCGAAGGCGGCCTGCTGATCATCAATGACAGCCGTTTCAAGGAGCGCGCCGAGATTATTCGAGAAAAAGGCACCAACCGCAGCCAGTTCTTTCGTGGCATGGTAGACAAATACAGCTGGGTCGATATTGGCAGCAGTTTTCTACCCAGCGAGCTTCAAGCTGCATATCTTTGGGGGCAGTTGGAAAAGGCAGAAGAAATAAACGATTTCCGTTTGTCCGCTTGGCAATACTATATGGACAAGCTGGCCCCTCTTGCCACAGCAGGTAAAATTCAGTTAGCAACAGTGCCCGAACAGTGTCAACACAATGCGCACATGTTCTATCTTAAAGTGACTGGCCTTACAGAACGTGGTCAGTTGCTTGCATACCTTAAAACCAAGAATATACTCGCTGTGTTTCATTATGTACCACTGCACACTGCTAAGGCTGGTAGTAATTTTGGCCGTTTTCATGGGGAAGATAGATATACTAGTAAAGATAGTGCTTGTTTGATTAGGTTGCCAATGTTTTATGGTATATCTAAAGACGATTTAAAACATGTTGTCGAAAATATTTTTTTATTTTATAAGGTTAATAAATGAGCTTAAAAGGTAAGCATGTGTTTTTTATTAGTGAACAAGATCGTTTTTTCTATCTATTTGGTGACGCATTAATATGTAAGTTAGGTGTGCCTCATGAAAATATCATTCCGATTGTTTTTAAAACGGCATTATCTCCTATTTCCTCTCCAAGGCTGAATGATGTCTGTTATCTTGATTATGAAAATGTAGCAATAGAGAATATCGCTGAGGCTAAAAGCGTAACATTTATGTCTTTAAATAAATGGAACTCACCTATTGCTAAACGTCTACTAGATTACAGTAACACCCTTTCAAGTAAGATATATATATTCATAACGGATGATGAGGTTGAGCGTTGGGATAAAAGTTTTCAAGCTTATGGTAGGTTAAAAGCAGATGATAAGCTTCACATAGCACCTGAATGCATTGATCTTCTGGGTAAAAATGCTTTCTTTATCGCTCCAAAGCCCTATTTTTATAAAAAGATCAGCAGTGTTTGTGAAAGGGATAATTTAAACTTTATAGATGCAAGCATTATCTTTGATATTCTGCCCACAACTTACTCGGATTTGATGCAGCAGATAATGTTAAAAAACTTCAATTATGGCGATGAAAAATATAAGGTGTTGATAGATACCAAAAGGAAATCAAGAAAAGAAATAGTTGATTTTTTGAAAAGTGATGCAGCTAAGAAAATATCAGTTAAAGCTGAGTTTTATTGTTTTGTAAAGCCAAGCAGAAGAGTTGCTTTAGATTGCTATCTTTTTGTTAAGAGGCTTTTTGGTGGGATTAAGTTTGATGTTAATTATTTATCCCCTATGTCACCTCAAGTTTATAATGCATTCTTAGCATCATGCACACACCTTATTCTTCAGGACCGTGGAGGAGCAAGTACAGCAAGGCTTTTTGCTAAATGGGGAGCAGGTCGTATTGCGGTTAGAAAAAACTCACCTAATCAATACTTTTTAGAAGGCAGTTATGGTATTGAACTATATGTTTATAATGAACGAAGCATGATAGGTTATGATTTTTTTGATAATGATAATTTTGACCCTGAAATAAGTAAGGGAAATGTTTTGGCTGAAGAAGAAAGATCTATAGTATCTCTTGCTAAAGTCTACCTTTAGTTATTTTATGTAGAACTAAACATACTTCCAGGGCGGGATCAAACTTTGTTAATGAAATTTGAACAGTCAGATCGTCTGTGATCTAATCAGCGTTTCTTGATAAAGGAGCCCAGCCATGACCTTGATTGAACACCTCACCCTTGTTGAAGAAACTGGCTCAGATATCAATCAAAAACATGATTTAGTCGATGTTATGTTCTTGGTTGTCAGCGCCATCATGGCTGGTGCTGAAGGTTGGCAAGATATTGAAACTTATGGTGATTCCAAAGCGGACTGGTTACGAAAGTACCGTCCATTTGCACACGGTATGAAGTGGCTATAGTTCCCCGGACACACAGACGCAGGTAAGATCACCTGCCCAGAGAAGGTGTGTGTCATGAGTCAGAAGAAAGCCTATACAGCTGAGTTTAAAGAAGCCGCAGTCAAGCTGGCGGTGGAGTCCGAGCAATCCGTCAACCAGACCGCCAGGGAGCTGGAGGTTAACGTCAATGCGTTACATACCTAGATCGCCAAGTATCACTGCCAGCAGAGCACCAAGGGCGATGGTAAAGTGGATGAGCAGCACCTCTATGAAGAGTTGAAGCAGCTCCGCCGGGAGAACGCCCGACTCAAGGAAGAGCGAGAGCTGTTAAAAAAGCGGCCGCCTTCTTCGCCAAAGAATCTCGCTAAGGTATGCCTTCATCGACGCCAATCAGGGTAAGTTCAGCACTGCCCTGATGTGCCGCGTGTTTGAAGTGTCTCGTAGTGGCTATTATGAGTGGCGGTCCAGGCCGCCCAGCCCGCGAAAACAGCAGCCCGCGAAAACAGCAGGATAAAGCGTTGAAGGCGAAGATCCGTAAACACAACGAAGAAGGCCGGGCAACCTATGGAACGCGGCGTATTCAGAAGAAGCTGACGGGAGACGATGAAGCCGTCAGTCGCCATCGGATTGCCCGACTGATGAAAGAGGAAGGGCTGGCATGCAAGACGCGGCGGAAGTTCAAGGTCACCACCAACTCGAAGCATGACAAGCCGGTCGCGCCGAACCTTCTGGCGTGACACTTCTCGGCAGAAAAGCCGGATCAGGCCTATGTGGGGGACATCACTTATATCCCGACACGGGAGGGATGGCTCTATCTGGCGGTCTTTATCGACCTCTGCTCACGGGCGGTGGTGGGCTGGTCGATGGGTAGCCGAATGCCGGCGTCTCTGGTGAGCGATGCGCTGAGCATGGCGATCTGGAAACGCAGGCCAGCTGCCGGGTTACTGGTTCATAGCGACCGAGGCAGTCAGTATGCTTCAGATAGCTTCCAGTGTTTGCTCAAGCAGCATGACTTCCAATGCAGCATGAGCCGGAAGGGAAACTGTTGGGATAACGCCCCATCGGAGAGTTTCTTCCACACGCTGAAGACCGAGCTGATCTATCACGAAGACTTACGACGCGGGAAGAAGCGAAGCAGGCCATCTTCGAGTATATCGAAGTGTTTTATAACCGGGTGCGGCTGCACTCCAGCAATGACTACATGAGTCCGTTGGACTATGAATAAGAGCTGCGAGCAGTTGCTTGAGAATGTGTCCGGAAAACTGTTGCCAGATCACACTAGACCATAATGATGGTTGTCAAGATCTACGCTATGTACCCTCTTGCTACACAAGGCACAATCAAAATGAGCACTCTTGCGAGCGGATTGAGCGATGCTTGTTCTGGTTGTTCAAAAAGCAATCACACACTCCCTGTTCGGAAAGCTCACATCTGTCCAGTTTGATGTTACTCCGTAACATTTTATAGTCTGAGTCTCTGTTTCTTCCAGTAGCCTACTATCAAAAATAGCAATTTATGGTACCATTTAACTCAAAATTGACAACGCTATGCTGATACTGTTGGTGCTATTTTAATGCGAAGTCTTCGTGGTGACCTATGCTAGAGCTTATTGGACGTACATTACCATTATTTAAAGATGATATTTATGCTAACAACACACACCTGCTTGGTGAAGTCAGTAGAAGCCGTTTTTTAGTCCTTGGCGGTGCCGGCTCTATTGGCCAGGCGGTTGTTAAAGAGATATTCAAGCGCAACCCTAAAAAATTACATGTGGTTGATATTTCTGAGAATAATTTGGTGGAGTTAGTGCGAGATATTCGCAGCAGCTTTGGCTACATCGAAGGCGACTTTCAGACCTTTGCGCTAGATATTGGCAGTCGTGAATACGACGCCTTTATTGCTCAAGATGGTAAGTTCGATTATGTGCTCAATCTGTCAGCGCTTAAACATGTTCGCAGTGAGAAAGATCCTTTTACGTTGATGCGCATGATAGAGACTAATATTTTTAATACCGATAAAACGCTGCAGCAGTCTATTGGCAAAGGTGTTAAAAAGTATTTTTGTGTTAGTACTGATAAAGCTGCTAATCCAGTCAATATGATGGGTGCCAGCAAGCGCATTATGGAAATGTTTGTAATGCGTAAATCGCAGCAGATTAATGTCTCCATGGCCCGCTTTGCTAATGTCGCTTTTAGTGACGGTTCTTTGTTATGTGGTTTTGAGCAGCGCATAAAAAAACAGCAGCCGATAGTGGCACCTAACGATATTAAGCGTTATTTTGTTATTCCTCAGGAGTCAGGTGAGCTTTGCTTAATGAGCTGTATCTTTGGTGAAAACCGGGATATTTACTTTCCTAAGCTTAGTGAGCATTTACATTTAATTACATTTGCAGATATTGCTGTTAAATACCTGAAGAGCTTAGGCTATGAACCTCATTTGTGTAGCAGTGAAGAAGAAGCTCGGGCGTTGGCGAAGACTTTGCCAGTAGAAAAAAAATGGCCATGCCTCTTTACCGCCAGCGACACTACGGGTGAAAAAGATTTTGAAGAGTTTTTTACCGCAAAAGAAACTCTTGATATGGAGCGCTTCACTAATTTGGGTGTAATCAAGAATGAAGCGGGATATGATCCACATCTGCTTCAACATTTTGAAACCACTATTGAAAAGCTGTTGGCACAACAATATTGGAATAAAGATCAGATTGTTAAGCTCTTTTTTGAGATGATTCCCGATTTTGGCCACAAGGAAACCGGTAAGTATCTCGATGGGAAGATGTAATATGCAAGCGACTATCGACTTTATTCGTAGTGCGTTTAATAGTCAAGAATTTATACCACTACATGAGCCAAGATTTAACGGCAATGAAAAAAAGTACCTGAACGAATGTATCGACTCTACCTTTGTTTCCAGCGTAGGTAAGTTTGTTGAACAGTTTGAGCAGATGTTTGCCGATTATGTGGGCGCTAAATACGCTATTGCTGCTATGAACGGCACGGCAGCGCTTCATATTGCGTTGTTGCTAGCAGATGTCGAGCAAGATACTGAGGTGATCACTCAGCCACTCACCTTTATTGCCACGGCCAATGCCATCAGCTACTGCGGTGCACAACCAGTATTTGTGGATGTTGACAAAGATACACTGGGCCTGAGTCCGCAGGCGTTACGGGAATTTTTGCAGCAACAAGCTAAAGTTGAAAACGGACAGTGCATTAACCAAACTACAGGTAAGGTCATTAAAGCTTGCTTGCCCATGCACACATTTGGTCATCCTTGTCGTATCGATGAAATTACAGCAATTTGTGCTCAGTGGCATATATCTGTAGTAGAAGATGCTGCTGAAAGTCTGGGAAGCTACTATCAAGGGCAGCATACAGGTACCTTTGGTAAAGTGGGTGCATTCAGCTTTAATGGTAACAAAGTTATTACCAGTGGTGGCGGTGGTGTAATTGTTACTAACGATGAAGCGCTAGCTAAACAAGCCAAGCACATTACTACCACGGCTAAAGTGCCTCATCCTTACGAGTATGTGCACGACCAAATTGGCTACAACTACCGTATGACCAATTTAAATGCCGCTTTGCTGGTGGCACAAATGGAGCAGCTAGACAGTTTTTTAGCTGCTAAACGTCGACTGGCTGAAGAGTATCAAGCTTTTTTTTCTAAAAAAAATATGCATTGGGTAGCAGAGCCTAGCAACAGCCAAGCAAATTACTGGCTGCAGACTGTTATTTTAAATAGTCAGGCGGAGCGTGACTGCTTTCTCAAAGCAACTAATGCACAAGGCGTAATGACTCGTCCCATTTGGCGGTTAATGAATGAGTTGGAAATGTTTAAACACTGCCAGCATGGCAGTTTAAGTAATGCCAAGTGGTTGGAGCAAAGAGCGGTTAACATCCCAAGTTCGGTGCGGTTATGAGTAAGCCGTTAATTCTACTTATTGGTGGTGGCGGCCACTGTCACAGCGTAATTGATGTACTGGAACTACAAAACCAGTATCAAATTTATGGCATTGTTGATACCTCAAGCAGGATTGGTAGCACGGTCTTAGGATATCCAGTGCTAGGCTCTGATGAAGATTTACCCCAGCTATTTGAAAGGTGCACTAATGCCTTAATAACCGTCGGACATATTCAATCCAGCGCCTTACGTATTAAATTGTTTAAGGCAGCGAAAAATGTTGGCTTTATGCTACCAGCTATTGTTTCACCGTTAGCCTATACCTCTAGATATGCACAGCTTGGTGAGGGTACAGTAGTTATGCACCATGCCCTGGTTAATGCCAATGCTCGGATAGGTGTTAACTGCATTATTAATAGCAAGGCATTGATAGAGCATGATACTAAAGTGGGAAACCATTGCCATATTGCTACTGCAGCTATAATTAATGGTGGCGCTCAGGTAGAAGATCATATTTTTGTGGGCAGCAATTCAGTGATTATACAGGGCGCACAGGTTCATTCTTTTGTAAAAGCAGGCAGGTTACATAAATGACTCATACATTCATTATTGCTGAAGCTGGCGTTAACCATAATGGTAGACTAGAGCTCGCTAAAAAACTTATCGATGCGGCATACACAGCCGGTGCTGATGCAATTAAGTTTCAGACCTTTCAGGCAAAATACTTAGTTAGTAAAAGCGCGCAAAAAGCCGACTATCAAAAACAGAACACAGAAAAGAGTGAAAGCCAATTTGATATGCTCAAAAAGCTGGAGCTTAACGAAGCTATGCATCATGAGCTGATCGACTACTGCCAGAAAAAAAATATTTTGTTTTTATCTACTCCTTTTGATCATCACAGCATTGAATTGCTCGATCAGTTAGGAATGGAAATGTTTAAAATTCCTAGCGGTGAAATTACTAACCTTCCTTATTTGCGCCACATTGGTCGTTTAGATAAACAGGTAATATTGTCTACCGGAATGGCAAATCTTGGTGAGATAGAGGCCGCTCTGCGAGTGTTGGTACAGGCAGGCACAGCTGAGGAAAAGATTACTGTTTTGCACGCCAACACTGAATATCCCACGCCCATGCAAGATGTTAACTTAAAGGCAATGCAAACTATCGGCCAGGCTTTTGATGTGGCAGTGGGCTATAGCGACCATACTCTGGGCATTGAAGTGCCGATTGCAGCTGTGGCCTTAGGTGCCAGTGTTATAGAAAAGCATTTTACCCTAGATAAAAATATGGAAGGCCCTGACCACAAAGCTAGTATAGAGCCGGCTGAGCTTAAAGCCATGGTCTGTGCGATTCGTAATATAGAGCAGGCATTAGGCAGCCCCATTAAACAGCCCAGCCTTAGTGAGAATAAAAATAAACCTATTGCTCGCAAATCATTAGTTGCTAAAAAAACCATTAAAAAAGGCGATATTTTTACGGAAGATAATTTGTGTATTAAGCGCCCTGGGCACGGTATCAGTCCCATGCGCTGGGATGAAATACTAGGTACGATTGCACAGCGTAATTATGCAGAAGACGAACTGATATGAGTAAAAGAACTATCTGTGTAGTGACCGGCACACGAGCAGATTTCGGGCTTTTATACTGGCTCTTGAAAGGAATCCAGGCCGAACCTGAACTTGAATTACAACTCATTGTAACTGGTATGCATTTAAGTCCAGAGTTTGGCCTAACCTATCAAGACATTGACAAAGAATTTCAGATAAATAAAAAAATAGAAATATTGTTGTCTTCAGATACGGCTATTGGTATTACCAAGTCTATGGGGCTTGCCCAAATCAGCTTTGCTGAAGCTTATGCTGAGTTACAGCCTGGTTTAGTAGTGTTGTTAGGCGATCGTTATGAAATATTTGCCGCTGCCAGTGCCGCCATGATTGCCCAGCTTCCGATTGCTCATCTGCATGGCGGCGAAACTACGGAGGGTGCATTTGACGAGGCTATTCGTCACAGTATTACTAAAATGAGTCACTTGCACTTTACGGCCACAGAAGATTATCGGCGGCGGGTGATTCAGCTAGGCGAGAAGCCTGATCGTGTTTTTAATGTAGGTGGCATGGGTATAGAAAATATTCATCGCTTAACTCTGCTGAACAAAGGAGACTTTGAAAATGCAATTAACTTTAAGCTGGCTCGTAAAAATCTGCTTGTTACCTTTCATCCAGTAACACTGGAAGATACGACCGCAAGAGAGCAGTTTTCAGAGTTATTAGCGGCTTTGGATGAACTAGTCGATACCCATCTGATTTTTACCAAGGCTAACTCCGATACTGATAGCCGTATTATCAACCAGATGATCGACAATTATGTTTCAGATAATCCAGCTAAAGCGGCCGGCTTTACCTCTCTTGGCCAACTGCGCTATCTCAGCGCACTGCAGTATGTGGATGCTGTAATAGGAAACAGCTCTAGTGGTTTAACTGAAGCGCCCAGTTTTAAAATAGGCACTATCAATATTGGTGATCGCCAAAAAGGACGAATTAAAGCTGATAGTGTTATTGACTGTCTTCCGAACAGAAGAGCTATTCGTAAGGCCATTAACCAGCTCTACGCACCTGAGTTTCAACAGCAGCTGCTACAAGTCAGCAATCCTTATGGTACAGGCTGTGCCAGTAAAGACATTATCCCTGTGTTAAAGCAGGTGAAGTTAGATGATTTATTAAAAAAACAATTCTTCGATTGTTAAGGTATAGATTATGAAATATTGCTCTCGATGTGTTATGCCAAGTACGCGTCCTGGGATCACTTTTAATGAGCAGGGTGTCTGTGCTGCTTGTCAAAGTTTTGCTAAAAGAAAAAACGTTGATTATCAAAAACGCTGGCAAGAATTAGAAGCGATTTGCGAACAATACCGTGGTAGTAATGGACCGTATGGATATGACTGCATGATTGCAGTATCAGGCGGTAAGGACAGCCACTTTCAGGTGTATACCTTTAAAGAAAAACTGGGTATGAATCCACTTTTGGTATCAGTGGAAGATAACTTCCCTATGACGCAAGCTGGAATACACAATCTTAAAAATATATCTGAAGCATTTGGTTGTGACATTATTTCAATGAAACCAAACATCAAAGTTCAAAAAGAAGTTTCGCGTTATGCATTTGAAAAATATGGTAAGCCAACGTATCTGATAGATCGTTATATTTATAGTTATCCTTTGCATATGGCATTAAAGTTTAATACTCCTTTGCTGGTGTACGGTGAAAATGTGGCTTATGAATATGGTGGGGCCAATGCTGTAGAAACCTACTCCGCAAAAGATCAAATAAATAATGGGGTAGGTAGCGGAATAGGTTTGCAAGAGTTTGTTGATTTGGGTATTGATCGTAAAAATCTTAACTTTTTCGAACCACCTGCCGAAGATAAACTAGAAAAATTAAATCCAATCTACTTAAGTTATTTCATAGAGTGGAGTAGTTTTACTAATTATGAAATATCCAAACGCAACGGTTTTCATGATTTAACTCATGAATGGCAGCGCACTCATCACGTTGAGCAGTTTGACCAGATTGAATCACCAGGCTATCTGGTCCACCCTTGGATGAAATATCCAAAATTTGGTCATGCTTCCGCCACAGACTACGCTGCACGAATGGTACGCTATGGCAAGTTGACCCGAGAAGATGCAATTGAACTGGTTCGTAAACACGATCACGATCTTGATCCTCGCACTGTACGAGAGTTCTGCTCCTTTATCGGCTACAACGAACAGGAGTTTTGGAAGATCATTGAGAGCCATTATAATCCGGAAATTTTCTCAAAAAACTCTCAGGGTCTATGGCAGCTAAAAAATCCAATATGGAAGTCATAATGCAGCAACTTGGTGAAATTTCTCTTCAGCCTAATTCTACCATACGTGAAGCAATGCGCAGCCTTGACAAGGGTTCATTGCGTATTTGCTTGCTGGTTGACGAAAACAACAAACTACTTGGGACTGTAACTGACGGTGATATTCGCCGCGCTTTATTGCGCAATGCCCACATGGAAGATTCGGTCCATCAGGTGATGAGTACACAGCCTATTACCGCTAATAAAACCAGTTCGCGAGAGCAGCGTCTAAAGCTAATGAATCAGCATGACCTTACTGCTTTGCCGATTGTTGATAGTAATAATATAGTGATAGGGTTGGAAACATTGCACCAGGCTATGACACCCCTAAAACGCAATAATCCGGTTTTTATTATGGCCGGCGGCTTTGGTACACGCTTACAGCCACTAACGGATCATTGCCCCAAGCCTATGCTGCGCGTTGGGGACAAGCCGATGCTGGAGCATCTTATCACTCAGTTTATTGGCTTAGGCTTTTCTAATTTTTATATCTCTACTCATTACTTGCCTGAGGTAATACATAGTTATTTTGGTGATGGCAGCAAGTGGCAGGTTAACATTTACTATGTGCATGAAAGCCAGCCATTGGGGACAGGTGGCGCATTAGGACTTTTGCCTAAAAATCTGCCCGATATGCCCATCATTATGATGAACGGCGATGTGCTTACTAAACTGAACTACGCGCACTTATTACAGCATCATCTAAAGAATAACTTCGATGCTACTGTATGTGTACGTGAGGATGAGCACCGCGTGCCATTTGGTGTAATTGAAACGGAAAATCAACTGATTACCAGTGTAGTGGAAAAACCGACTTATCGTTATAAAATTAATACTGGTATCTACATACTTAATTCTGAAATAGTACAAAGTGTACAGCCGGAGCAAAATATTGATCTGCCAACTTTGTTAGAGAAACATCGCCTCCAAGGTAAACGTATTGGTACATATACTAGCTACGATTACTGGCTGGATATTGGGCAAATGAAAGATTACCAAAAAGCTCAGCGAGATATAGAGGCTTATTTTTAGATGGTTATTATGACTAAAAGAAGTAAATATCTAGCAATAATCCCTGCGAGAGGGGGCAGTAAGCGTCTGCCAGGCAAGAATGTTCTGCCATTGTCTGGAAAACCTTTGATAGCTTGGAGTATAGAGGCTGCACTGGCTTGCAAAGAGATAGATAAAGTTATTATAACCAGCGATGATGATAAGATTCTAAGCGTCGCCAGCCAGTATCCTGTAGAGCTTCTTTTGAGACCTGATCACCTTGCCACAGACACGGCAACGAGTTTTGATGTTATAGACCATGCTTTAAAACAATACCCTAATTATGAATACACAGTGCTGTTGCAGCCTACGAGTCCGCTACGAACAGCCACACATATTTTTGAGGCTATAACCAAGCTGGAAAACCTGCAAGCAGCTGCGTTGGTGTCTGTGTGTGAAAACGATCATAATCCGCTTTGGAGTAATACGTTACCTATAGACGGCAACATGAGTCAGTTTCTTCGTGATGAAGTTAAAAACTCACGTAGCCAAGATCTCCCAGTTTATTATCGATTAAATGGAGCTATATATATTTGTAAAACGGATAAGCTCTTACAGGAGAAAAGTTTTTTTTTAAAGAGCTGCACGTATGCTTATGTAATGGACAAGATAAGTTCGGTTGATATAGATACAGAGATAGATTTTAAATGGGCCACTTTTTTATTAAGTTAAGGGAAGTGGCCGATTTATATTTATTAGCTTCACGAGGGGTGACTTAAACAACAGTTTATATAGCCGCCAAAATTAGGTGGCCATATTATATTGATATAATGTTGTTGCTTTTATAGTATTCTTCTACATATAAGCTTTCTTTATGTACACTTTCATCAAAGTAATAATCCGGTGCAGTTGTGATATTATAAATATCAATATCACTATATATCACCGATAGAGTATAAAGCGCGGTGGACATTATACCACCAATACAAGATAGTGATATAGCTTTCTCTGAAAGCTCAAGCTCTATTGGCCATTCAGAATCGTGATAAGTAATATAGTCAAGATTAGATATTGCCTCTTTTACCTCTAGAGATTCAGATCTATGTGGGAAGTAGATAATTTTTCTATTAACTTTCTTATGGAAATAATCTATTTTTTTTATGTAATCTTCAATTTTTGCTATGCTTCCAATATAGCCTTGACCAATAAAAGCTGCAGGTGAACTTTCATTAACAATCCCTTTTGTTTTTATACTTCTTTTTAAAATTTTCAGTTTGTTTCTTTTTTCGATGAATGATTCTTTTGGAAAGCTGAAAGTTGAGTATAGCTCAAAATTTTCTCTAAAATCCATATTTTTCACAGGCTTTAGACTCATTAGTCTAATAATGACATCTTTGACTCCTTTAGGTCTAGAAAAACTTTTCTTATCCTTCAGGTAGTCTAGATAATGGGTTATTGTCATAGCTCCATCGTCTATCATTATACTTTTTTGATGTTTTATATTTTTTAAAATTAAATTAGCTCTCCAGCATAAGTAGTCAGGATAAATTATATTGTTTAATGGTTTCCCATTATTCATCTTCCTTACTCTGGATATGAATAACGGGACACTAAATACCTTACTTCTCCCGGGTAGGTTAACTATCTTATCCCAATCTTCGTTATTTACCAGGCTATTAAGTTGTTTTTGGCTCTTCTCTGTAGCTTGTTTTGTAATAGCTAAGATGTTATTTTCCAAACCATATTCCATTTTGGCTTCTAATGCGCAAATTAACTGGAATGGGGAGTTTATTAAAAATAAATTCATGATGCTTCGCTTCTTACTTATATTTTCTAAACACATAATTCCCCCTGATCTTCCGCCACAGCCCAAATACATCGGTGCGGGGAAAGATGGCGATGCGGCGGATCTGATAGCGATCCTCGTGCATGGCCAGGGGGCCGCTGTCGGTGGCCACGGCAAAGGGGTAACCCAGCTCTTTGGCCAGTTGTTTGCTGTCGTTATTGTGAATGCCAAAGGGATAGGCAAACGAGTGGAGCCGGTGCCCCAGCAGTTGCTCAAGCTGTGCCTTGTTTTCGGCAATTTCGGTGCGTTGTTGTTCGCGGTCGAGCTGGTCCAGTTTGGGGTGAGTCAGGGTATGGCCACCAAACTCCACCAGACCGGAATCGGCCATTTCCTTTATCTGCTCCGGGGTCATCAGCTCCACGGCTTTTTCCGGGTTTTCGGGATTCTCTACGTCCCAGCGGTTAAAGGTTTCACCGGTCACGGCATAGATCACCGCCTTAAAACCGTATTTTTTCAGCAGCGGAAACAGCAGCTCATAGTTATCTTTGTAGCCGTCATCTACCGTGATCATGATGTACTTCTTACCGGCTTCCAGCCGGCTGGCCAGCCCTTTGTCGGCTAGATCGGCAAAGGTGAGGGTTTCATAGCCCAGCCGCTTCAGCAGTTTGAAGTGTTTTTCCAGCATGTTCACATGCAGATAAGTGCCGTGCACCCCTTTTTCGCTGTCATCGCGAATAAAGCGGTGATACATAATGATGGGCACTTCCCGCCGCAGCCGGTGCACAATTACGCTCTGATAATGGGCTTCAAGCTCTGTGGCCACCGCCTGCAGGTCGTAGGCATTTTTAACCGTTCTGGCCAGAGCCGCGCTGTCAAAGCGAGTATCCAGTGCTGCTTTAATTTGAGCGGGCAGGGCGGCAAAGTCGATATTGAGATCGTCCGGCCCAATGTCGCCGAAGTTACTTGCCATGGCAGCATTAATGTTGTCGGACGTCACCAGACCAACGGCTTCGGCCTCGCCCACGGCAAACACCGGGCGCTGCATCAGAATGGCTTCCATTGCCACCCGGCCGGCACCGATCACCAGATCGGATTGTGCCATCAGTCCGGGCACGTCCTGCACATAACCAAGAAAGTCGACTTTTTTCTTAAAGCGTTCAAAGCGCTCGGGTATTTGAGAGCCGGAAGCGATTTGTACTCGATAGTGGGCCAGATCCAGGCACTGATCCAGCAACCGGTAGCACAGCTCACCCTTGGGGCCGGTGAGCCGGCCGACAATGCTGATCACCGGTTTGTCATTGGCGGGTGCCGGCACCGGCTGGTAGTGCCCGGTATCTATGCCATTGCGGCCGATGGCAATCAGCTCGGGTGCCACACCCAATCCGCTGATGAGCTGCTCCCGCACTGCTTCACACACTGCCAGAGCGCGATCACCCAGGGCATGAAACTTCTTGCGGGAAGCATGCACCGGCTGGCGGCCATGCACTGTGGTGATCATGGGAGTGCCGGTGAGCTTGCAGGCCACGTAGCAGCTCCAGCCGGAGGCGCGGCTGTGGGCATGCACCAGCTGAATACGGTGTTTTTTAATCAGGTAAACCAAGTAGCCCACATGCCAGAAGCGGCGGGGAATGCTGCGCTTGTTAAAGCGCAGCTTAAAAAACTCCCCCTGGTGGGGCTTGGTCAGGGTGTCGGAGACATAAAATACCCTGTGCCCGCGTGCGGTCAGCGCATCACCCACGGTGGTGGCGTAAACCTCTGCGCCGGTCACCTCCAGCTGAGACAACGCCATTAAAATGTTCATGGTGTGCCTTACTTATTCAGCCAGGCCATGTACTCAGCCACCCCTTCGGCCACGGTTTTGAACTCGTGGGGGTAGCCGGCGGCGCGCAGTTTGGTCAGGTCGGCCTCGGTAAAGCTCTGGTAGCGGCCCTTCAGGTGGTCGGGGAAGGGAATGTATTCAATTTCACCCTTGCCGTGGTGTTTGATTACCGCCTCGGCCACGTTTTGGAAGGGTTCGGCGCGGCCGGTGCCGCAGTTGAAGATGCCGGACACGTCCGGGTTCTGCCAGAACCAGAGGTTCACCTTGCACACGTCGCCCACATAGATGAAGTCGCGCATCTGGCCGCCGTTGCCAAAGCCGTCGCAGCCTTCAAACAGCTTGGGGTTTTCTCCCTTGTGCAACTGAGTGTTGAGGTGAAAGGCCACGCTCGACATGCTGCCCTTGTGCTGCTCACGGGGGCCGTACACGTTGAAGTATTTGAGGCCTACTACCTGAGAGTTAATCTCGGGCATCAGGCGGCGCACATACTGATCGAACAGCTGCTTGGAATAGCCGTACACGTTGAGCGGCTGCTCGTATTGCGGCTCTTCAATGAAGTTGTCGTTGCGGCCGCCGTAGGTGGCGGCGGAAGAGGCATAGATAAACGGAATTTCCCGCTCCAGGCAGTAGTGCAGCAAATCCTTGGAGTACTCGTAGTTGTTCTCCATCATGAACTTGCCGTCCCACTCGGTGGTGGCGGAGCAGGCACCCTCGTGGAAGATCACTTCAATACCGCCCCATTCCTCGAACTCGTCGCCGGACACAATGCGGTGCAGAAACTCGTCCTTGTCGAGATAGTCGGCAATGGTCAGATCAACCAGGTTGACGAACTTGGTGCCGTCGGTGAGGTCGTCGATCACCACCACGTCGGTGCGGCCTTGCTCGTTCAGGGTTTTTACCAGGTTGCTGCCGATAAAGCCGGCACCGCCAGTTACAATGATCATGCTTGTTTGCCTCTTGCTGGCCGGAGTGGGTGTCCGGCAATTCGAAGAAATTTTGCCGCAAGTTTATCACGCCTGTGCTGCGAAAAACTAACAGTGGGCCTGTGTTACTATTTAGTTATCACTCACAGAGGCGGCAAAGGCGTTATCAGTGTGCCTCTGGTGCCTCCTTCCGGTGATCCCTTTCACAAATAGTGCTTTTGAGCAGGATAAGTTATGAGTATGCTACACGGAGGTAGTAAAATGGTCTGAGTTAAACCCAGATAGCCACATGGAAAACGGGAGTTTGTTATGTCGTCGGCATTTTATGCTTATTTAGCTGAGCAGCTGGAAAACATTAAGGCAGAAGGTCTCTACAAGCAGGAGCGGGTGATCAGTTCACCCCAGAGTGCTGCCATTCACGTGGGTGAGCAGGAGGTTATCAACTTCTGCGCCAACAACTATCTGGGTCTGGCTAACCATTCTGCCCTGGTTCAAGCCGCACAGCAGGGGCTGAACAGCCATGGTTTTGGCATGGCGTCGGTACGTTTTATCTGCGGCACTCAGGATCTGCACAAACAGCTGGAAAGCGAGTTGTCGTCTTTTCTCGGTATGGAAGACACCATTCTTTATACCTCCTGCTTTGATGCCAACGCTGGCCTGTTTGAAACTCTTCTTGGCCCGGAAGACGCCATTATTTCCGATGCGCTTAACCACGCTTCCATTATCGACGGTGTGCGTCTGTGCAAGGCCAAACGCTATCGCTATGCCAACAACAACATGGCCGAGCTGGAAAGCTGCCTGCAACAGGCCGAGGCCGATGGTGCCCGCTTCAAGCTGATTGCCACTGATGGTGTTTTCTCCATGGACGGCGTGATTGCCAACCTGAGCGCCATTTGCGATCTGGCCGACAAATATAATGCGCTGGTGATGGTGGACGACTCCCACGCTGTGGGTTTTGTGGGTGAACAGGGCCGGGGCACTCATGAGTTCTGTGGAGTGATGGACCGCGTCGATATTATTACCGGTACTCTTGGCAAGGCATTGGGTGGTGCCTCAGGCGGCTATACCTCGGGCAAAAAGGAAGTGATCGACTGGCTGCGTCAGCGCTCCCGGCCTTATCTGTTTTCCAACTCGGTGGCACCGGCGATTGTAGCTGCCTCCATCAAGGTGCTGGAGATGCTGAAAAACGGTGACGATCTGCGGCAAAAAGTGAGAGAAAACAGCGCTTATTTCAGAGGGCAAATGACCGCTGCCGGCTTTACCCTGGCCGGCAAGGATCACGCTATTATTCCGGTAATGCTGGGCGATGCGGCGCTGGCTTCACAAATGGCCGACAAGCTGCTGGAAAAAGGTATTTACGTTATTGGCTTTTCCTTTCCGGTGGTGCCCAAAGGCCAGGCCCGTATTCGCACCCAGATGTCGGCGGCCCACACCCGCGAGCAGCTGGACAAGGCCATTGCGGCCTTTACCGACGTTGGCCGTGAACTGGGCGTGATTTGAGGAGAAAAGGCATGAAAGCACTGGCAAAACTGAAAGCCGAGCCCGGCATCTGGATGACCGACGTACCCGAGCCCGAGCTGGGTCATAACGATCTGCTGATCAAAATTCGTAAAACCGCCATCTGCGGCACTGATATTCATATCTACAACTGGGATGAATGGTCACAAAATACCATTCCGGTGCCCATGGTTACCGGCCACGAATATGTGGGCGAAGTGGTGGCCATTGGCCAGGAAGTGCGTGGCTTTGCTATTGGCGACAGAGTATCAGGCGAGGGGCACATTACCTGCGGTCATTGCCGCAACTGCCGTGCTGGTCGCACGCACCTGTGCCGTAATACTTCGGGCGTGGGTGTAAACCGTGACGGTGCCTTTGCGGAATATCTGGTTATTCCGGCCTTTAATGCCTTTAAACTGCCCGATGAAGTGTCTGACGATCTGGCCGCCATTTTCGACCCCTTTGGCAATGCGGTGCACACAGCGCTGTCGTTCGATCTGGTGGGTGAAGATGTGCTGATCACCGGTGCCGGCCCCATTGGTATTATGGCCGCTGCCGTAGCCCGCCATGTGGGTGCCCGCCATGTGGTGATCACCGATGTAAACGAATATCGCCTTGAGCTGGCCCGCAAGATGGGAGTAACCCGGGCGGTAAACGTGGCCACCGAAAAGCTGAGTGATGTGATGACCGAGCTGGGCATGACCGAAGGCTTTGATGTGGGCCTGGAAATGTCCGGTGTGCCGGTGGCGTTTCAGGATATGCTGGACAAGATGAATCATGGCGGCAAGGTGGCCATGCTGGGTATACCGCCGTCTGATATGGCCATTGACTGGACTCAGGTTATTTTTAAAGGCTTGGTGCTCAAGGGCATTTATGGCCGCGAGATGTTTGAAACCTGGTACAAAATGGCCAGCTTAATCCAGTCCGGCCTGGATCTCAGCCCCATCATCACTCACCATTTCAAGGTGGATGATTTCCAGCAGGGCTTTGACATTATGCGCTCCGGCCAGTCCGGCAAGGTAATCCTCGACTGGCAGTGAGCTTCAAGTTGTCTGATATGCCGCAATAAGCCGGCCAAAGGGTGCTATTTCTCGACACGCTTCAAGCACTTCCCTATGTCGCTCGGCAAATGCCATCCCTGGCATTTGATCGGTCGCGAAATAGCCCCCTTTAACCTCTTTGTATGCATACTCGTTGCCTGCAATTGTTTCACCATTCACCATTCACCATTCACTATTCACTATTCACTATTCACCAGTCCCCGACTTCAAGCCAGATGATCCAGCGGCAGCGCTGTATCGTGCTTGATGCGCCTGAGCACAAAGCTGGAGCGTACGCCGGTCACTCCTTCCAGCCGGGTCAGCTTGCCCAGCAAAAACTGCTGATAATGCTCCATATCGCGCACTATTACCTTGAGCTGATAATCCGCCTCGGTGCCGGTGATCAGGTCGCATTCCAGCACTTCAGGAAAGCTCAGCACGGCAGCATCAAAGGCTTCAAAACGCTCCGGCGTGTGCCGGTCGAGGGAGATATGAATATAGGCTTGCAGCGTCAGCCCCAGTTTGGCGGCGTTGAGCAGGGTGACATGGTCGGCAATCAGGCCAGCGTCTTCCAGCGCCTTTACCCGGCGCGAGCAGGGCGAAGGCGATAGTCCAACCCGCTCGGCCAGCTCCAGATTGCTGATGCGACCATGGCGTTGCATCAGGTCGAGAATGCGCCTGTCGGTGCGATCCAGTTGTATCAGTTTGCTCACATTCACACTCCATAACAACAACTATTCAATTAATAGTGTATATGGGGTGAATGATTGCGAAAAGGATGATTTCAAAGGGTGACTTCGCAACCACTCACTCACGGCTTGGGGTTACTATGTTTACACCTTAACGGGAACAGCAGACCGGCATCACCGGACCCTGTCGCAAGCCGGATTATCAGTTCGGGGCGCACCACAAGCGCGGCACTTTAAACAGAAGGGCAACAGCGCAGAGAAACGAACCACAAGTTCGTAAAGGGCACAAAAAGCCAGCCACTCGGGGCTGGCTTTGGTGTTTCTGGTGCTCAGACAATTCGCTGGCTGGCCTGGCGGCGGATCAATACTGCGATGGACTTGGAAGTGGGGGTATGGCTGTCGTCACCGGTGCTGTGCAGAGGCACCAAAGGGTTGGTCTCCGGATAATAGGCAGCGACGTTACCATCGGGAATATCATAGGCCACCACTTTAAAGCCGCCCACTCTGCGCTCGGCCCCGTCGTGCCAGAGGGAGATGATTTCCACCTCATCCCCTTCGTGCAGGCCACGCCGGCGCATTTCGTCCGTGTGCATAAACAGCACCATGCGCTGGCCATACACGCCACGATAGCGGTCATTCATGCCATAGATGGTGGTGTTGTACTGATCGTGGGAGCGCAGGGTCTGCAGCACAGATACCGGCTCGCCCTCAGCGCTGGCGGGCAGCAGCTGCTCGGGCAGCGCCTCTGCCGAGAAGTTGGCCTTGCCGCTGGCAGTTTGCCAGTGGTAGTCGGCGGCGCTGTTGCCCAGATAAAAGCCGCCGGGCTGCTGCAGCCGTTCATTAACATTCTCAAAGCCGGGAAGGGTAGCGGCAATATGCTCGCGAATGCGGTTATAGTCGTCGGCCAGGTCCAGCCAGTTAACCGGCTTATCGCCAAGGGTTGCCTGAGCCATGCCGGCGATAATGGCGGTTTCCGAGCGCTGGTGCGGGCTGTTGGGTTTGCCCACCCCCTGTGAGGCATGCACCATGCTGAAGGAGTCTTCCACGGTAATAAACTGAGGGCCTGCTGCCTGCACATCCGCCTCGGTGCGGCCCAGGCAGGGTAAAATCAGCGCCTCACGGCCCGCCATTAAATGACTGCGGTTAAGCTTGGTGCTGATCTGCACGGTAAGATCACAATTGGCCAGCGCCTCGGCGGTCACATGAGTGTCGGGCGCAGCGGCGGCAATATTACCGCCCAGAGCAATAAACACTTTTGATTTACCGTCCAGCATGGCCTGAATGGCGGCCACAGCATTATGCCCGGACTGGCGGGGCATGGGCCGGTTAAAATGGGCTTCAAGCCGGTCGAGAAACTCACTGGAAGGCTGTTCATTAATGCCCACGGTGCGGTTGCCCTGCACATTGCTGTGGCCGCGTACCGGGCACAGGCCGGCGCCGGGTTTGCCAAGCTGGCCCCGCAGCAGCTGAAGATTGGTGATTTCGCGAATAGTGGCCACCGAGTGCTTGTGCTGAGTAATGCCCATGGCCCAGGTGCAGATCACCCGCCCGGCGCTGGCGTACACTTTGGCTGCCTGCTCTATCTCATTTCGACTCAGCCCCGATTGCTGCTCTATTTGTTGCCAGGGGGTGGCGGCCACGATTGCTATGTAGTCTTCCAGACCTTGTGTGTGCTCGGCAATAAAGTCCCGGTCGAGCAGGCCGGGCTCATTACGCCTTGTCGCCTCGGCATCCCACTCCAGCAACAGCTTCACCATGCCCCGCACCAGTGCCATATCGCCGCCCAGACGCGGGCACAGATACAGGCTGGAGATGGTCGAATCTTTAGTGGTGAGCATTTCTGCCGGGCTTTGCGGATCGGCAAAGCGCTCCAGACCCCGTTCTTTCAGGTTGTTCACACTGACAATGGCAGCTCCCCGGCGGGAGGCATTACGCAGGCTGTGCAGCATGCGCGGATGATTGGTGCCCGGGTTCTGGCCAAACACAAAAATGGCATCGGCCCGGTCAAAGTCCTGCAGAGTGACGGTGCCCTTGCCCACGCCAATGGCGCGGCTCAGCGCCACACCGCTGGCCTCATGGCACAGGTTGGAGCAGTCGGGAAAGTTATTGGTGCCAACACTGCGGCCAAACAGCTGATAGAGATAGGCTGCTTCGTTGCTGGCGCGGCCGGATGTATACAGCTCCAGCTGATCCGGGTGCTCCAGCCGGCTCAGGTGCCGGCTGATCAGGGCAAAGGCGTTGTTCCAGGAAATGGGCTCATAGTGGTCGGTTTCCCGGTTCAGATACATGGGCTGCTCAATGCGGCCCTGATATTCCAGAAAATAGTCGCTGTGCTGGCGCAACTGGCTTACCGAATGCTGCCGAAAAAACGCCGGCGTGACTTGGTGGCGGGTGGCCTCCCAGCTGATGGCCTTGGCCCCGTTTTCACAAAAGGAAAAATGCTTGCCCTGCTCGTCGCCCCAGGCGCAGCCCGGGCAGTCAAAGCCCTTCACCTGATTAGCCCGCAGCAGGTTGCGAATGTTGGCAGCGGGCTTTTTACTGCCCAGTACAAAGCGGGTAGTTGAAGCCAGGGCACCCCAGCCACCGGCTGCTCCCTGATAAGGTTTGATCTTTTTACTCATCACGGCTGTCCGAATAACGAATATGTTTCTCAGTGTAGGGAGCGGGCTTTTGTCTTTCTAATTGAAAGGCCTGATACTGCAATAGAAAAAATTGATTACAGATAGACTTTTCAATTTTAAATTGTGATGAAAGGCGTGGTCTGATGGACATTAAACAATTGCATTATTTATGTGCGCTGGCGGAGCACCGGCACTTTGGCCGGGCCGCTCAGGCCTGCTGTGTCACTCAGCCAACCCTGTCGATGCGGTTGCGCCAGCTGGAGCAGGATCTGGGTGTGGCACTGGTGCGCCGTGGCAAACAGTTTGAAGGTTTTACGCCCGAAGGGGAGATGGTACTGGCCCGGGCGCGCGTGTTATTGGGTCAGTATCAGAACCTGCGGCTGGAAGTTAACGCCATGAAGGGGCGGCTTACGGGCACGGTGCGTCTGGGGCTGGTGCCGCTGAGCTGCATGGACTTGAGCCCGGTGCTGGCGCGAATGCGGCAGCAGCATCAAGGTGTCAGCTTTGAAATGAATGATATGACCGCCGACGACATACTGGCCGGTCTGGAGCAAAATACCCTGGATATTGGCGGTGGTTTCTTTGAGCCCGAGGTGCTGAGCCGTTTTCGTAGCCTGGCTCTGCCCGAGCAGGGTGTGGTGCTGGCTTATGGCGCAGGCTGGGGTGAACGGCTGCCGAGCCAGCTCACGCCCCGCAGTCTGACAGGGCTGCCGTTGTGCTTGCCCAAAACCGGTATGTACTTTCGCCATTATCTGGATACCCGGTTCGGGCAGGCAGGGGTGCCGCTGCAGCCGGTGCTGACCTCCAATTCGGTATACCGGCTGATGCGCTGGGTGCATGCGGGGCTGGGCTGCGCTTTGGTGCCAGCGGGCAGCGTGCTGTTCAGTGAGCTGCCTGGGGTGCAATGCCGGCCTCTCGCGCTGCCTGCCATGTCGCGGCTTGGCGCATTGGTGATGGGCAGTGATGGCCGGACCAGTCTGCTCGCCAAAGGGTTTTTTGAGGTGGCTGCTGAGCTGTGGCAGCGGCCTGAGTCGCGCGTATTCTGAGCACATGCTCTATGCTTGAACGTTAGCGAATGCCGAAAACGATCAGGACAGCCATTACATGCGAGCGCAGAATAAAAAGGAAGCTATCTTCGGCAAGGCAGCCGATGCGCACAACACTGATATCTGGCTTCACTTGTGTAAAAGTGCGGCTGACAGTGCGGGGGCCAGCCGGGCCTGCTTTGTCTTTTTTCTGCACGGCGGAAGTGCAGTTGCGGATGTGATGGGTGATGGCTTCAGAGGCTGGCAGGATCAGCATTACCTTGCAGCCTGGCAACAAGGGGTTTTTTATACCCCGCTGAGTGCAAGTCAGCTGCCCGAGAGTATCACCAGACTTTACTCGGCAGTGCCTCTGAGTCGCAAGCAGGTTCAGGGGTTATTGCTGCTGGAATTTGATGAGCCGGTGTCAGAGCTGAATGCGCTGGCACAAAACCAGCTTGCTCTGCTGGCGGAGCATGGTGCTCTGTTGTGGCAGGAGCAGGAGCTGGAAACCAGGCAACATGATCTGAACCTGGCATCCGGGCGCCTGCTTAACCGGCTGAAAGGGCTGTTCCTGCATGCGCCCATTTTGATCAACGGTTTTAATGCACAGGGCCGCTGTATTCTGTGGAATCATGAATGTGAACGGGTCTTTGGCTGGCGCTTTGCAGAGCTGGAGCAGCATGAGGCACCCATTACTCTGTTTTATCCTGATCCTGAAGAGCAGCAGCAGCTGTTGCATACCTTCAGAGAAGTACATGGCTCCGAGTTCAGAGAATGGCACCCGGTAAACCGCCAGGGAGAGCGGCTGACCACACTCTGGGCCAACATTATGTTGCCCAACGGCGATATGATCTGTGTGGGTCACGACATTACCGAGCAGCGCGCCTTTGAAGTGCAGCAGCAACTCGCAGCCAGCGTTTTTGAAGCCAGTTACGATGGCATTATGCTCACGGATGCCAACAACCGGGTAATAAAAGTAAACCCTTCTTTTACTCGTATTACCGGCTACACACCGGAGCAGGTAATCGGTCAGGTTTCTACCTTGTTTGAGCATCAGGAAGGAAAGGGCCCGCCGGTGCCGGCGGGTGCAAATGATCCGGAGCACTGGCAGGGAGAGTGTGTGATTCGGCACCGGGATGGCACAGAGCGCAACCTGCTACTGTCTGTGTCTGTGGTCAGAGATGCACATGATGTGGTGCAGAACCATGTGTTTCTGCTTACCGATATCAGCCATATCAAGCAACACGAGGCGGAGTTGCGTCAGCAGGCGCTGTACGATTCGTTAACCAGAATTCCCAATCGCCAGTTATTCAGTGAGCTGCTGGATCGGGCCATGGCGGAGGCCCAGCGTAACAGCACCATGGTGGCGGTATGCTATCTGGATCTGGATGGTTTTAAGCAGGTCAATGACACCCTGGGTCATGCCGCTGGTGACAAGCTATTAATTGAAGTTGCAGAGCGCATGGCGTTGCTGGTGCGCAGCTGTGATGCTGTGGCCCGGCTCGGTGGCGATGAGTTTGCGCTGATGATCACCGGCCTGCAGCGTGCACTGGAATGTACGGATATTCTTGAGCGTATGCTGGCCGCCATTAATCATCCGTTTAATTTGCAGGGACATCAGGTGCGGGTGTCTGCCAGCATTGGCATCGCAGTGTATCCACAAGATGCCAAAAATGGAGAGAGCCTGCTGGGTCATGCCGACAAGGCCATGTATGAAGCCAAAAGTCAGGGCAAAGGCCGTTATGTGTTTTTTGAGCCGGCGCTGCATTCGGAAGATCAGCAACGGCACCGGCTTTATGCCGAGCTGCTGCAAGCGCTGAGAAATAATGAATTTTTGCTGCATTACCAGCCTAAAATTGACTTGTTCAGCCGCACCATGACCGGGCTTGAAGCGCTGCTGCGCTGGCAGCATCCTGCGCGAGGGCTGCTGACACCGGCAGAGTTTTTACCGGCCGTGCTTGATAGTGATCTGGAGTTTGAACTGGGCCAGTGGGTGATCCGTCACTTGTTAGAGCAAATGACATTATGGCAGCAGGCCGGCCGCGATTATCAGGCCAGCTTTAATGCCAGTGCCGGACAGCTGCTGCATCCGGATTTCTGCAGCAATCTGGAGCACCTGCTGAACCTGTATGCCGCTGTGCCGCCGCAGCGACTTGAGCTTGAGTTTCAGGAGGGGGCGGTGCGCAATGATCTGCCGGCGCTGTCTGCGGTGCTGAACCATTGCCGGCGTTTGGGGCTGACGATTTCTCTTGATAATTTTGGTGCCGAGCATGCGTCACTGGTCAGCCTGAACCGTTTACCGGTAGATGTGATCAAGATAGACAGACGCTTTATTACTGACTTATTAACCAATCCCACCGATGTCAGCATGGTAGAAGGGGTGGTGCAGCTTGCTGCTGCACTGCAAATGCTGGTGGTGGCCGAGGGGATGGAAGCCCCAGAGCTGGGCACCCGGCTGCAGCAGCTGGGCTGCCACTATGTGCAGGGCTATGGTATTTCTCATCCCATGCCGGCCGGAGCCATTGATGAATGGCTGGCGGAGTGGAATCAGCACAGGCCGTTGCAGTAATAAAAAAACCCGGCAAGTGCCGGGGTCTCATTATTATCTTACTTGTGTGGCCGCAGGTTTACAGCTGCGGGCCGGCGGCCACCAGGGCTTTGCCTTCGTCGGTGTCGGTGAACTTCTCGAAGTTGTTCACAAAGCGCTGAGCCAGATCCTGTGCCTTGGCGTCCCATTCGGCCGGGTCGGCATAGGTGTTGCGCGGATCCAGAATAGACACGTCTTCCACGCCGGCCAGGCTGGTGGGAATAGCCACATTGAAGTAGGGCAGCTCAACAAACTCGCTGTTTTCAATGGAGCCGTCGAGAATGGCATTGATGATGGCGCGGGTGGCCTTGATGGAAATCCGCTTGCCGGTGCCGTTCCAGCCGGTATTCACCAGATAGGCTTCAGCACCGACAGCGTCCATACGCTTGGCCAGTACTTCAGCATACTGAGTGGGATGCAGGCTCAGGAAAGCAGCACCAAAACAGCTGGAGAAAGTAGGAGTCGGCTCGGTAATGCCACGCTCGGTACCGGCCAGTTTGGCGGTGAAACCCGACAGGAAGTGGTACTGAGCCTGGCTGCGGGTCAGTTTGGCTACCGGCGGCAGTACGCCAAAGGCGTCGGCAGTCAGGAAAATCACTTTCTTGGCATGACCCGCCTTGGATACCGGCTTGACGATATTGTCGATGTGGTAAATGGGATAAGAGACACGAGTGTTTTCGGTCTTGGAACCATCGTCAAAGTCAACGGTGCCATCTTCACGGACAGTCACGTTTTCCAGCAGCGCATCGCGGCGAATGGCGGCGTAGATTTCCGGCTCATTTTCCTTGCTCAGCTTGATGGTCTTGGCATAGCAGCCACCTTCAAAGTTGAACACACCGTCGTCGTCCCAGCCGTGCTCATCGTCGCCAATCAGCTGACGGTTGGGATCGGTAGACAGGGTGGTTTTACCGGTGCCGGACAGACCAAAGAAGATGGCCACATCGCCGTCTTTGCCCACGTTGGCTGAGCAGTGCATGGAGGCAATGCCTTTCAGCGGCAGCAGGTAGTTCATCATGGAGAACATGCCTTTTTTCATTTCGCCGCCGTACCAGGTGCCGCCAATCAGCTGCACGCGTTCGGTCAGGTTAAAGGCAACAAAGTTCTCGCTGTTAAGACCCTGCTCTTTCCAGTTGGGGTTAGTGCATTTGGCACCGTTCATGACCACAAAGTCAGGCTCGAAGTTTTCCAGCTCTGCGTCACTCGGGCGAATGAACATGTTTTTTACAAAGTGCGCCTGCCAGGCCACTTCAGTAATAAAACGCACGGCCAGGCGGGTATCGGCGTTGGCACCACAGAAAGTATCAACAACAAACAGGCGCTTGCCGGACAGCTGAGTGGTCACCAGCCCCTTGAGCTGCTCCCAGGTTTCCTGCGTCATGGGTTTGTTGTCGTTCTTGCCCTGATCAGCCCACCATACGGTGTCACGGGTGACGTCGTCGCGAACAATGTATTTGTCCTTGGGGGAGCGACCGGTAAAAATGCCGGTATCTACGGCCACGGCACCCAGGCTGGTTTCCACGCCTTTTTCATAGCCTTCCAGGTCGGCACGGGTTTCTTCTGCAAACAGTTGCTCGTAGGAAGGGTTATACAGTACATCGGTAACGTCATTGATACCGTAGCGGGATAAGCCGAGTTGTTGCGCCTTGGGCGTCATTGTTCACTCCTGGATTTGGTACAGAGGGGTTACTTGGTTATTTTGAATTTTTTGAAATGCGAGTTTATCAAGAATTCAGTGTCAAATAGGGGATCTGGTTCAAAATTTATAATTTTGCGACACGAATTAAGAGGATGTAAGTGAAATTTAAGTTTATTATGCTGAGTTGATGTTAATATACTGTGCCATTATTTTGTTTATTAATGAGTAAATAGCGTAACTTGAGCAGAGAGCGTAAGACAAACGTTAAAAAATAAAACGGGCCGGCAATGGCCGGCCCGAATAATTCGATGCTATTTTGTTCAGTGCAGTGTCTGGCTGAACAGCGTCTGCACATCGCTGCCATCAAACTGATAATGATGGCCGCAATAGTCGCAGTGCATTTCAATTTTGCCTTTTTCTTCAATCAGCTCCATGGCTTCATGCTGGCCTACCTGCAGCAGGGCCTGCTCGCACTTTTCTTTTGAGCAGGTGCACTGAAAACTGACCGGCTGCGGATCAAATACGCGCACTGCCTCCTGATGATAGAGCCGGTACAGTACTTCCTGTGCGTCCAGCTGCAGCAGCTCTTCTGCCTTTACCGTGCCGGTCAGTGCCTCCAGATGTTCAAAATCCTGCTGTTGTCCTTCCGCTTCGCTGGGCAGCGACTGCAGCAGCATGCCGGCAGCGGCCTGATGATCGCCCTGCAGGCCGGTAAACAGCCAGATGCGGGTGGCCAGCTGCTCCGACTGAGCAAAGTAGTTCTCCAGGCTGGCGGCCAGTGAGTTTTCGTTCAGCTCGACTATGCCCTGATAACGTTCGCCGTTTTCCGGGGTAATGGTAATGGCGATATAGCCGGTGCCCACCAGATCGGCCAGCCGCTCACTGTCGGGCACTGTGCCCTGCCAGCGGGCCACACCGCGCATTTGCTGGTGATGGTTACCGTTAATTACCGCCAGGCTGACCGGGCCGTCACCCTGCAGCTGCACTGTGATATGGCCCTCAAACTTGAGCGTGGCGGTCAGCAGGCTGGTCGCGGTCAGCAGCTCGCCCAGCAGCCGCTGCACCGGCACCGGATAGGCCTGGCCGGAAAGCACCTGCTGAAAACTTTGCTGCAGCTGCACCAGCTCGCCGCGCACCTGATAATGGTCGAACAGATAACGATGAAGTTGGTCGGGTTTGTTCATCAAAATAGATCCTGTCTGGGCTCAGTGGCCCTGCTTGATTTTGAGCAGGGTGCGTCTTTCTTTTTTGTCGGGCCTGCGCTCCGGGCTTGGGGCAAACTGACTGTTGAGCTTGCGTGCCCTGGCATTATGCTCTCGTTGCGCCAGGCTGGCTTCGGTTTCACGGTACAGCTGCTGGGCCAGCTCTGCCTTGCCGCGCTTGTCTGACAACGCCTGTACGATCACTTCCCGTTCATCGTGGCCCTGACGCAGCCGGATGGTGGCACCGGTTTCCACCTGTTTGCCGGGCTTGGTGCGCTGGCCGTTGTAGTGCACCTTGCCGCCATCGATCATGTCTCGGGCCAGACTGCGGGTTTTGTAAAAGCGCGCGGCCCACAGCCACTTGTCCAGCCGCACGATATCCGTTTTTGCGTTCATGGTGGTTGCCCCGGTCAAAATCGAATATGTAATTATATCAGATGACCCCCTTTGGCATACAAGACAGGACCAATTCACATTTTGTGATCAATCTGCGGCAGACGTTGGCGGTCAGTTGCGATAACCTCATACAAGGGCGATTTTAAACGGGACCGGCCATGACCGACGACAAACAGAAGCCAACCATTTTGCATACCGAGCTGGTGGCAGAAAGCCGCCTTTTTCGGGTTGAATCTGTGCACCTTCGTTTCAGTAACGGCGTTGAGCGCATTTATGAAAGAATGCGCGGCGGCGGACGCGGTGCCGTTATGCTGGTGCCCATGCTGGATGACAACACCATTTTACTGATTCGGGAGTACTCTGCCGGGACGCACAGTTATGAACTGGGTTTTCCCAAAGGGCTGATCGACCCCGGAGAAACGGCTCTGGAAGCCGGCAACCGGGAGCTGATGGAAGAAGTGGGCTACGGTGCCCGCACCCTGATACCACTCAAGCAGGTAAGTCTTGCCCCCGGCTATTTTGGCAGCCGTATGGATATTGTGCTGGCCCGGGACTTGTATCCCGAGCAGCGTGAAGGTGATGAGCCGGAGCCGCTGGAAGTCGTTCCCTGGCCTCTGGAACGGCTGGGTGAGCTGATGGCCCGGCCTGACTTTTCGGAAGCCCGCAGCATCTGTGGTCTGTTTTTGTTACAGGACTGGCTTAACAAAGAGGAATAAGCATGGATACCTGTGCCCTGCTACCGGGTGTAAAGGCGGCAGCCCGAGAATCCGGCAGATTAATTCTGTCTATGTATAACAGTGGCCGTTACATCGCTGAAAATAAAGACGACGACAGTCCGGTAACTAGTGCCGATCTGGCGGCTCATGATTATCTGAACCGTGCCCTGCGGGAGCTGGCGGATATTCCGGTGCTGTCGGAAGAGGGCGGAGATATTCCGCTGGCAGAGCGCAATGCCTGGCCCCGTTACTGGCTGGTGGATCCGCTGGACGGCACACAGGAGTTTATTGCCGGCAGTGGTGATTTTTCTACCATGATCGCTCTGGTTGAGCACGGCAGGCCGGTACTGGGGGTGGTGTACGGGCCTGTGCATGATGTGATGTATTACGCGGTACGGGGGCAGGGTGCCTTTAAAGAAGCCGGCGGCGAAATACGCCAGATTCATGCCCGCCACTACCGGACACAGGTGAACAGCCTTTGTATTACCATCAGCCGGCGGCAAAATGTGGAGTGGGTGCGCTCCCGCCTGACCGATAAGCTGGATTACCGGCTGGTGCCACTGGGCTCCAGTTCGCTCAAATCCTGTCTGGTGGCGGAAGGAAAAGCCGATTTGTATATGCGCATCGGCCCCACCGGTGAGTGGGACACAGGGGCTACGCAATGCATAGTGGAAGAAGCCGGCGGCCGTATTCTGGACCTGGGGCTGGAAAAGCTCAGTTATAACCAGCGCGACAGCATGATTAACCCGAACTTTATTACCCTCGGAGATGAAAGCCTGCCCTGGCAGGAGATATTAAAGCCTGAAGCGAACTGAAAGCTGTCAGCCATAAGCTGTCAGCTGTAAGTGGTGGTGTTAGTGAACCCTGAGCTGTGCCTGCAAATGACTGTGAATAGGCAGGCACAGCTCGGGGACTTCAGACTGCTCTTGGCTGCTGACAGCTTACCGCTTATGGCTGTGTCTTAGTCGTCCTGCCCGAAGTCTTCAATTTCCAGACCCAGGGCGGTCATGATTTCCCGTGCCTGAGCAGGGATCTGATCGGGTACATCTTTACGCAGGTCGTCGTCCTGAGGCAGGGGCTGGCCGGTGTAGGCATGCAGAAAGGCCTCACACAGCAGCTCGCTGTTGGTGGCATGACGCAGGTTGTTGACCTGGCGGCGGGTACGCTCATCGGTCAGCACTTTCAGCACCTTCAGCGGGATGGAGACGGTGATTTTCTTGACCTGCTCGCTTTTCTTGCCGTGCTCGGCGTAAGGGCTGATGTAGTCGCCGTTCCATTCAGTTTTCATTATGCACCTGCGTTCGGAAATGATTTTCCGGCGAATTGTAACCCCTGCATTTTGTGTTGGCAATCCAACAGCAAAGCCTTATAGATGTCTAGGTGGCTTGACGGCTTATTTTGTTCGAGTTACTGTGCCTTCCTCAGAATTGTGTTTCAGGCTGCCGTGTGCAAAGGAGAAGGACATGCCAAATTACAAGACTCAGACTCACGCCGTTCGTACCGGCCTTGAGAGCGACACGCAGCATGGCGCCGTAGTGCCGCCCATTTATCTGACCAGCACCTTCACCTTTTCCGATTTTAATGAAAAGCGTCAGTTTGATTATGCCCGCTCCGGTAACCCCACCCGCCAGACCCTGATCGACGCCCTGACCCATCTGGAGGAAGGGGGCGGTGCTGCCGTGACTGCCAGCGGTCTGGGGGCCATTAATCTGATTGTTACCTCACAGCTTAAACCCGGAGATCTGCTGGTGGTGCCCCACGACAGCTACGGCGGCAGTCAGCGGTTGTTCAACTCTCTGGCCGCCAAGGGACTGTTTGAACTGGCCTATGTGGATCAGACCGATGCCGCCGCCATGGCTGAAGTGATGGCGCGCAAGCCTCGTATGCTGTGGATTGAAACACCTTCCAACCCCTTGCTGCGGGTGGTGGATATTCAGGCGCTGTGTGCCGCCGCCAAAGAAGTGGGTGCCCTCACAGTGGTAGACAACACCTTTTTGTCACCGGCGTTGCAGCAGCCGCTCAAGCTGGGTGCCGATCTGGTGCTGCACTCCACCACCAAATACATTAATGGCCACTCTGATGCCATTGGCGGTGCCGTGGTGGCTGCCGACGCCGGCCTGGCAGAAGAGCTGCGCTGGTGGGCCAACTGCCTGGGGCTGACCGGTTCAGCGTTTGATAACTACCTGACCCTGCGCGGCCTGCGTACCCTTGGAGTGCGTATGCGTCAGCACTGCGAGAACGCCGAGGCGCTGGTGGCATTTCTGCAAAGCCAGCCAAAAGTGAAGGCGGTGTATCATCCCAGCCTGCCGGGCAATCCGGGCCATGAAGCCGCCGCCCGCCAGCAAAAAGGCTTTGGTGCCATGCTCAGTTTTGAGCTGGATGCAGACGAAGCCGGCATGAAGGCATTCCTGCATGAGCTGCAGCTGTTCTCCCTGGCCGAGTCGCTGGGCGGCGTAGAAAGCCTGATCAACCATCCTGCCACCATGACCCACGCTGCCATGACCCCGGAAGCTCTGATTGAGGCGGGCATCAGCCAGCAGCTGCTGCGGGTGTCGGTGGGTATTGAGGATAGCAGCGATCTGATCAAGGATCTGGAAAACGCATTTAAGGTACTCAGCAAGTAAATGACTATTCTTGAGCCCGAGCCCGGCGCACACCGACCGGTACACAAGTTTGGCGGCAGCAGCCTGGCCGATGCCGCCTGTTTTCACCGGGTAGCCGGCATTATTCATCAGCTGCAGCAGCCTGACGCCCTGATAGTGGTCTCGGCACCGGGTAAAACCACCAACCGGCTGATTGAGCTGCTCAATCTGTTTGCCAGCGGTGATACCGCCGCGCCCGAAGCCCTGGCCGGCCTGCATGCCTTTCAGCGCCATCTGATAGCAAGCACGCTGCCTGCCGAGGCGGCGGCCCCTTTGCTGGCGGCTCTTGGCGAAGACATTGTCAGCATTGCTTATGTGCTTGAGCATGACCGGCTGGATGACTATCAGCGCGGCTATATTCAGGCCTTTGGTGAGGTCTGGTCATCCCGCCTGCTGGCCACAGTGCTGCAGCAGCAGGGAGTAACTGCACACAGTCTGGATGCCCGGCGTTTTCTGCGGGTATCGGGTACGCCGGTGCAGGTGGAAGAAGACGAGTCCCGCCGCCTGCTGGAACACATTCTGGCCGAGCACCCGCAGCAAATGCAGGTGGTGACGGGCTTTATTGCCGCCGATAAAGAGGGCCGCACCCGGTTGCTGGGGCGCAATGGCTCCGACTTCAGCGCCACTCTGCTGGGCGCGCTGGCCGACAGCTCTCATACCACTATCTGGAGTGATGTGCCCGGTGTGTTCAGTGCCGATCCGCGACGGATTCCCGAAGCTCATCTGCTTAAGCGGCTGGCGCTGGCAGAAGCTGCCGAGCTGGCCCGGTTGGGCTCGCCTGTGCTGCACAGCCGCACCCTCGGTCCGGTGGCGGCCAGCCGCCAGCAACTGATGCTGCGCTGCAGTTATCACCCTGATGACGGCCACACCCGCATCGAGCGCCGCCCGCGCCGGGAACAGGGTGCGCGCATTGTGACCGCAGTGGACGATACCGTGCTGGTGGAAATGACCATTTCCGACCGTTATCAGGAGCGGGTGGATGCCCTCACTGACTGGCTGGGCAAGCGTGGTCTGGCACCGCTGGCCTGCAAGCGCCGGCCCGACCGTAAACTGTGGCAGATTGCCTATACCCGTGAGCAGGCGGAGCAGGCCTTTCTGGTGTTGCGGGATCATCAGCCGGCGGGTGGCTTTGAAGGGCTGCAGCAGCGTGAAGGCTTTTCGCTGGTGGCGCTGGTAGGCAAAAATGTGACCAGCCAGGCCGAGCAGTGCCTGCAATTTTATCATGCCCTGAACGAACAACCGCTGGAGTTTATTCAGCCGGCTAAAAATGGCCTGAGTCTGGTGGGTGTGGTGCGCAAAACCGCCCTGGATCCTCTGTTGCTGCGGTTGCACCAGAGTCTGTTCAGCCGGCCCCGCCGGGTGGGAGTGCTGTTGTTTGGCCGGGGCAATATCGGCAAGGCCTGGCTGCGGCTTTACAAAGAGCAGAAGGCACGGCTGGAGCAGGAGCTGAACCTGCGCCTGACCCTATACGGCGTGTTTGATACCAAAGGGGCCATGCTGGCCAGCCAGGGTGTGGAAGCAGACACAGCGCTGAATAACTTTCAGCCCCAGACGCTGGTATGGCCCGACTGGCTGGAAGATCTGGAAGAGCACGGCTTTGATACCATGGTGGCACTGGACTGCACCGCATCAGAGAGTCTGGTGCAGTATTATCCGGCCATGGTGCAGCAACGCATTCACCTGATTGCGGCCAATAAGCAGGCCGGCGCTGCCGACTCGGGCTTTTATGCCACCCTTAAACAGGCGCTGACCGAGCACAGGGTCAAGTTTCTCAGCAACGCCACTGTAGGTGCCGGCCTGCCGGTGCAAAGCAGCCTGCATCAGCTGCGCCAGTCGGGCGAGCAGATTCGTGCCATCAGCGGCGTGTTTTCCGGCACCTTAAGCTGGTTGTTTCAGCATTTTGACGGCAGTCAGCCGTTTTCCGAGCTGCTGCTGCAGGCCTGGCAACAGGGCCTGACCGAGCCGGATCCCAGAGACGACCTCAATGGTCAGGATGTGAAGCGCAAGCTGGTTATTCTGGCCCGAGAAGCGGGCTTTGATCTGGATCCGGAGCAGGTGAAGGTGGCCAGTCTGGTGCCCGAGGAACTGGCGGCACTGAGCAAGGAAAGCGCGCTCGATGCCCTGCATCAGCTTGATGAGGCACTGGCCGAGCGGCTGGCAGAGGCCCAGCATCAGGGCGGTGTGCTGCGCCATGTGGCCCGTTTTAACGCCGACACCCATGAAGCCTGTGTGGGGCTGGAAGTTGTGCCCGCCAACCATCCCTTTGTGCCCCTGCGCCCCGGCGACAATGTGTTCGCCATTGAAACCCGCCACTACCGCCAGAACCCCATGGTCATTCAGGGCCCGGGAGCGGGCCGGGAAGTCACCGCCGCCGCCGTGCAGGCGGATTTGTGGCAATTGCTGGCAGCGCTGTAACCATCAACCCCACCCCAACCCTCCCCTTGCCAGGGGAGGGTGTCAAACCAGTCCGCTCAACAGACAGATACAACTTTTTTACGATTTATCTCCCAGTTTATATACAACTGCATTTGTTTTTTCTATCGAGATGTTATTTTGAACCAATAATATTTTGATGAACGAAGGGCGTGTCCGCCCTTGTGCAGGAAGCAAACATCATGCGTTTTACCCTCAAGCAATTGCGCTACTTCGTGGTGGCTGGTGAATTCAGCAGTGTCACCCGGGCGGCCCAGGAGCTGCACGTTTCCCAGCCCTCCATTTCCTCGGCCATTCTGCACCTGGAAGAAGTCACCGGGCTGCAGCTGTTTGTGCGCCACCATGCTCAGGGGCTGTCGCTGACCCCCTCGGGGCGGCAGTTTATCGTCAAGGCCAAGCAGTTGCTGGGCCAGGCAGATGGTCTGGCCCATTACGCCACCACCCTGGGGCAGGACGTGGCCGGCTCGCTGCGCATTGTGGGCTTTCCCACCTTTACTCCCATTCTGGTGCCCGGGCTTATTCGTCGCTTTAACGACATGTATCCGGCGGTCAATGTGCAGTGTGACGAAAAATCCCAGCAGGACGTGATCCAGGGACTGCACGAAGGCCGCTACGAGCTGGCGCTGACCTACGATCTGCAGATACCGTCCCATATCGAATTTGAGCCGCTGATGGAATTTCCCCCCTACGCGGTCATGTCTCAGGATCACCCGCTGGCAGACCGCGATGAGGTGTCGCTGCAGGAGCTGGCGGAGCATCCCATGGTGGTACTCGACTGGCCCATGAGCCGGGAATACTTTTTCTCGTTGTTTCTCAGTCAGGGAGTGGAGCCGAACTTTGCCTTTCAGGCCAAGTCCATGGACATGGTGCGTGGCCTGGTGGCCAACGGTTTTGGCTATTCGCTGTTTAACGTGCCGCTGATCAACACTCAGGCACTGGACGGCCGAGGCCTGACCCATGTGCCGGTAACCGGTGAGCTGCGGCCGCTGCGTATGGGGGTGGCCCGGCTGGCCCAGTTCCGGCTTACTCCGGCGGCGGAAGCCTTTATCGAGGAGCTGACCAAGGAAGCCAAGCAGCTGTCCGACACCGTGTTTACCGACAGCCGTTTTTACCGCAGCCTGAAATAAGCCGGTTATTGAATAGGTAAAATTTATGAAAACGAAATGATAAATATATTTTACATATTCAGGGCGGTTTTTTAGGCTGAGTGTTCCGGGCGCAACGGCGCCCACTGAGTTTTTGAGAACAGGGAGAGGTGGAATCATCATGGCAGCACAGCAAAAGTCATACTGGCTGGACAAGCTCGCAAATACCGAGCTGAGAACGCAGGCCTTCATCAACGGCGCATTCGTTGCCGCCGCCGACGGCGAGACCTACGACATCGTCAATCCCGCCACCGGCGAGACCGTTGCGGCCATTGCCGCCTGTGGTCAGGCTGAAGTGGACGCCGCCGTGGCGGCCGCGCGCAGCGCTTTTGAATCCGGTGTCTGGTCCGAGGCGTCCCCCCGGGAGCGCAAGGCCGTGATCAAAAAGCTGGCCCAGTTGATCCTGGACAACACCGAGGAGCTGGCGCTGCTGGAAACCCTGAACGTGGGCAAGCCCATTCAGGACTCGCTCAATATCGATATTCCCGGCTCGGCGGCCTGCTTTGAGTGGTACGCCGAAGCGGCCGACAAGCTCTACGGCGAGGTGGCCCCCACCGACGGCAACAACATTGCCACCATTACCCGAGAGGCGCTCGGTGTGGTGGCGGCCGTGGTGCCCTGGAACTTCCCGCTCGATATTGCCGCCTGGAAGCTGGCACCGGCCCTGATCAGCGGTAACTCGGTGATCCTCAAGCCTGCCGAGCAGTCGCCGCTGACCGTCCTGCGTCTGGCCGAGCTGGCCAAAGAGGCCGGCCTGCCCGATGGCGTGCTCAATGTGGTCACCGGCGACGGTCAGGTGGTGGGCAAGGCGCTGGGTCTGCATCAGGATGTGGACTGCCTGGCCTTCACCGGCTCTACCCGGGTCGGCAAGCTGTTCATGGGCTATGCGGCCGAGTCCAACATGAAGCAGGTGTGGCCGGAAACCGGTGGCAAGAGTCCCAACCTGATCTTTGCCGATTGCGATCTCGACGATGCGGTCGACAATGCCATCAACGGTATCTTCTTCAATCAGGGCGAGGTCTGCTCGGCCAACTCCCGTATTCTGATCGATAACAGTATCAAGGCACAGTTTGTCAACAAGTTTCTGGCCAAGGCCAAATCTCTGAAAGTCGGTGATCCACTGGAGCCGGATACGCAGGTGGGCGCGCTGATAGACGTTAATCACGCCGAGCGGGTACGCGCCTGCGTGCGTCAGGCTCAGGCCGAAGGCGCCCGCCTGCTGGCCGGTGGTGAAGGCGAGTCCGGCACCACTCGCATGGAGCCCACCGTGTTCGATGAGGTCACTCCCGATATGACCATTGCCCGAGATGAAGTGTTCGGCCCCGTGGTGGCGTTGATCGGCTTTGACAGTGAAGAGCAGGCGGTGAGCATTGCCAACGATTCCATCTATGGTCTGGCCGCCTCGGTATGGACCAATGATCTGAGCCGGGCCCATCGGGTGGCGCGCAAACTGCGGGCGGGCACCGTTTCGGTCAACACCATGGATGCCCTGGATTTCAGCACGCCTTTTGGCGGCTACAAGCAGTCGGGCTTTGGCCGGGACCTGTCCCTGCACGCCCTCGACAAGTTCACTCAGCTCAAGACCTCCTGGGTGAAACTGAAGTAACCCTTCCGTTTTTTTAATTCCGTCACGGCAGTACTACTTGTTGTTTCCGCCCCGGCCTGCCGGTGGCGGTTTTTTTGTGCCCGCCAACCAGATACAAAAATGCCGGGCAAGCCCGGCATCTTGTTAAGGAGGCAGTCAGGAGTTAAGCCTGCTGACGCACCATATTTTGCGGTGACAGGATCTCGGCCAACTGATCGTTGCTCAGCAGCTGCTCTTCTTGCACCAGTTCGGCCACGCCTTTACCGGTCAGCAGCGCCTTGCCGGCAATGCGGCTGGCATTGTCATAACCGATATGAGGCACCAGAGCGGTGACGATGCCGATACTCTGTTGCACGTGGCGGTCACACTGCTCACGGTTGGCGGCAATGCCACGAATGCACAGCCGGTCCAGCATGCGAATGGACTTGCTCAGAATACGGCAGTTATTCAGCAGGTTATAGATGATCAGCGGCTCCATGGCATTGAGCTGCAGCTGACCGGCCTCGGCGGCCAGGGTGATGGTGGTGTCGGTACCCATTACCTGAAAGGCGGTCTGGGTCATGGCCTCGGGGATCACAGGGTTGACCTTGCCGGGCATAATGGAAGAGCCGGGCTGCATGGCGGGCAGATCGATTTCATTAAAGCCGGTGCGCGGGCCGCTGGACAGCAGGCGCAAGTCATTGCTGAGTTTGGACAGCTTTACCGCCAGCCGCTTGAGGGTGCTGGAAAAGGTAACAAAAGCCCCCATATCATAGCTGGCTTCAATCAGATTACCCGCCTGAGACACCGGCAGGCCGCTGATGTCGGCCAGCTCGGTCACGGCAATTTCGCCATAACCGGCGGGAGCATTAATGCCGGTGCCGATGGCAGTGCCGCCCAGGTTCACTTCGCACAGCAAAGCGCAGGCGGCATTGATGCGGGCTTCTTCTTCCCCCAGGTTATAGGCAAAGGCGTCGAACTCCTGACCCAGGGTCATGGGCACGGCGTCCTGCATCTGAGTGCGGCCCATCTTGAGCACATCGGCAAACTCTGCGCCCTTGGCGGCCAGGCTGTGCTGCAGCTCTTTTACCGCCAGCTTCAGGCCCTGAGCGGCTTCAACTATGGCAAGGCGGGATGCGGTAGGGTAAACATCGTTGGTGGACTGGGAGCGGTTAACGTCGTTATTGGGGTGCAGATGCTGATATTCGCTTTTGGCAAAACCCAGTCTGGCCAGACCCAGATTGGCAATCACCTCGTTGGCGTTCATATTGGTGGAAGTACCGGCACCGCCCTGAATCAGGTCAACAATAAATGCTTCGTGGTGCTCGCCCCGCAGCAACTGGGCACAGGCGTGCTGAATGGCATCGGCTTTTTCATCGGTGAGCAGGCCCAGGCGGTGGTTGGCGCGGGCGGCGGCGGCCTTAACCATGGCCAGAGCGCGGATTAGTTCGGGAAAGTGGCTGATGGGAACGCCGGTAATATCAAAGTTCTGCTTGGCGCGCTGGGTCTGGGCACCATACCAGGCCTGGGCCGGTACCCGTTGCTCGCCCAGAGAATCCTTTTCAATGCGAATTCCTTCGGTGTTTTTCTCTTGTACCACTGTGGTTTCTGAACTCATTTTTTACCTCGGTTTATGTAATTCATCGGCATTCAGCACGATAAGAATGAAGGCCGGCACGAAACGCTCAAGGGCGGATTCATGCCGGCCATGTTACAAGCAAGCAAAGCGGCTGGCGACCTCTCTTCAGTCAGCCTGCATCATGGCCGCAGCCGGTTGTCCGGCCTCGGCCCGGCGCAGGGCGTAAAGGGCATAGAGGCCGGAGACCAAGGTCAGCAGCACGGCGGCGGCGACGAAATAGCCCAGAGTACCATAGCCGCCCAGGTCAAAGGCATAGCCCGCCAGTGCCGGGGCCACGGCGGTACCGGCCATCACGGCGGAGCCGGCGGCGGCGGCAATGCGTCCCTTGGTGTCGGCCACGCTGGCCAGGGCCATCATGCAGCTGTAGGTAAAGAAGTGGGCGGTGGACCAGAGCACCACTATGGCGGTGTAAACCGGATAACTGTCGGTCTGAGTGACCATATGGGTGATCACGCCGCTGGCGACAATCCCCAGTACCAGCAGGGTGCCCCGGCCCAGATATTTGCCGGCCCACAGCAGGATCACCGGGCCCAGCAAGGAAGTGGTGCCATGAATGCCAAACAGAAAGCCCAGAGAGTCGGGGCTCATGCCGATGCGGCTGGTGCCAATGTGTTCGGCGAAGACCCACACCATGGTGTCACGAATAAAGTAGAAACCCACCATGGCGAGAATGGCCAGGGACACCGGCTTGAGCAGTACCGAGAGGGTAGACCGGGCTTCGTTTTCCTGCTGCCTGGCGGGGTCGGGATGCTGGGGCAGCATCAGAATAAAGGGGAGCAGCAGCACGTGCACCACCGCCAGCACGGCCATGGCGCCGGCCAGTGACCAGTAACCGATGGCGGAGGGTACCAGGTTGAGCAGCACCACCATCAGAATGGTGCCGATCAGCACGATTTTGTGAATGCTTTCGTCCGGTTTTTTATAACCGGCCACCACGGCGTTACCGCAGGACAGGGCAATGCCGCTGCCGATGCCGGCAAACACAAAGGCGGCCACGGCCTGGTCGTAGCTGTCGGCCGCCATTACCCCAAGGCTGCCGGCAATGGCAATCAGGGTGGCCACCAAAGTCAGGGTACGGCGGGGTGCCTTGCCGATAATGGGAGCCACCGCCAGTGAGGCGATGCACATGGTGGCGATGTAATAGGTGATCAGGCTGCCGGCGGCGGACTCACCCACGCCGAACTCGCCCATTACCGAGGTAAAAATAAAGGGCAATATCAGCAGCGGAGCCAAGCCCACACCGTAAATGGCGGAAAACGGTGCCAGAATGGATTTATTCAGATAATTTCCTTTTATCATTTTCAACTTCTCCTTAAGTAACAAATACCGGCATTTGAAATCATTAAATGACTCAGCCGCCGTTTTTGAGCACGAGTTGGCCCGCAGGGCCATGCGGGTATACATGGCCCGGTTAACAGAAGTTTTTAAATCCAGTGCCCGGGTTGCCCGGTGGTATTTGATGTTTTTACTGTTGAATTAATCAGTTATCGGGAGCCGCGTGCTGCACCGATAACTCATGCCTTCAATAGCGAGCCGGTGACCGGCCCGCTGCATGGTTTATTTGATTTCCAGGGCCTGCTCGCGAGCCTGTTGAATCACTTCTTCCTGGTGGGGCAGCACCGAATTGGTGTAACCCAAAGTGCTGCCAAAGACCTCAAAGGGGTTTTCGGTCATGAATTCGGCGCCGGACAGGCCTTCCAGTACACCCAGCCCCATATAGGGAGTGGAGGCCAGGTCGTAGCCGCCTTCCTGGCACATCACCAGGCGACCGTCACAAAGCCGCTCGGCGGCCTTGACCACGGCTTCACTCATGGCGCGGAAGCCACTGGGCGTGACGGCCATGCGGCCCAGGGGATCGTAACAGCCCGCATCCAGACCACAGGCCACGATAATAAAGTCGGGCTTGAAGGCTTCCAGCGCCGGTACCACCACGCGGTTGATCACCTCCTTGTATACGGCGTTGCCGGAGCCCGGGGGCAGCGGCACATTGAGGTTGTAACCCTGGCCGTCGCCTTCACCCCGGTAGTCCAGTGTGCCGGTGTTTTCTTCGAGAAAGTAATAGTCCTGGTGAATGGACAGTGACAATACGCTGCTGTCCTGCCAGAAGATTTGCTGGGCGCCATTGCCGTGGTGTACGTCCCAGTCGACGATGGCTACCCGCTCAATGCCGGGGTAGCTCTGGGCGTGACGGGCGGCGAGCGAGGCGTTGTTGAGTACGCAAAAGCCGGCGCCGCGGTCGGTTTCGGCATGGTGGCCGGGCGGACGCACCAGGGCATAGGCGTTATCCACCTCGCCCTTCATCACGCTGTCGACCGCGGCCATGACGCCGCCGGAAGACAGCAGGGCAATATCAAAGCTGTTTTCGGCAAACACCGCACCCGGGCCGGCCACACCCACCGGCGTACTGCTCTGGCGGGTCAGGGTTTCAAGGTAGTCGGAAGAATGCACTCGCAGAATTTCCTGCGCCGTGGCGGGGCGGGGTTTGATGGCGGTGAGCTGGTCCAGCACACCCAAGGCCGACAGCAGGTTATAAAACCGCTTCTTGATGTCCGGGCGATCGGGGTTGGCACCCGGCTCGATATAAAAGGGGGGAAAGGCCTGATTCAGGCTGTCGTACCAGAAGTACTTTTCATTGGAGACCAGTCCGGTTCTTCTCAACATGGCTTCGCTCCGTGAGGTTGAGAACGGGTTGCCGACTGGCAACCCGTGTGTGTTACATACTGGCTTCGGGCTTACAGGAAGCCGTCCTGGCGCAGATCGCTGATGGTGGCCTCGATGCTTTCGCGCAGGGTGGCAACCAGGAAGTCGATGTGCTCCTTGGTCAGGGTCAGGGGCGGCGACAGTACGTTCATGTGCGCCAGTGGACGAACAATAAGACCGCGCTGCTGACAGTGGTCAGCAATACGGTTGCCTACCTTGGCCTCGGGGGCGATCAGCTCCTTGGTTTCCTTGTTGGCCACGTTCTCGATACACATCATGAACTTGCGGCCGCGCACGTCACCCACGATGGGCAGGTCGAGCAGGGTCTTGAGCTGATTCTCAAAGTAGGCACCCATGTCGCGAACATGGTCACACAGGCGAAGGCGTTCCATGATTTCGATGTTCTTCAGGCCGGCGGCACAGCTGACCGGGTGACCGGAGTAGGTGAAACCGTGAGTGAAGATGGCACCGTCTGCCTGGGGTTGGCTTATCACCTCGTAGATGTCGTCGGAGATGATGGTGGCACCCAGGGGCAGGTAACCGGAGGTCAGGCCCTTGGCGCAGGTGATGATGTCCGGCACAAAGTCGAACTCATCACCGGAGGCAAACATGTGGCCCAGTCGACCAAAGGCGGTCACCACTTCGTCGGACACATAAAGCACGCCGTACTTGCGGCACACGTCCAGAGTACGCTTGTGGTAGCCCTCGGGCGGAACGATAACGCCGCCGGCACCCATGATCGGCTCGGCAAAGAAGGCGGCCACGTTGTCCGGGCCCAGCTCCAGGATCTTGTCTTCCAGCTCCTGTACCTTCTGGTCGCAGAATTCTTCCACGCTCAGACCGGCCGGACGACGGTAGGGATTGGGGCAGGAAATGTGGTGAACCAGTTTTTCCTCAATGTCGAAACCAATATGGTCAAACTTCACCCCGGTGATCGACATGGCCATATAGGTGCTGCCGTGGTAGCCGTCGATGCGGGAGATGATCTGCTTCTTGCTCTTCTTGCCGAGCTGGTTGAAGTAGAAGTGGATCATGCGCACCGCGGTGTCGTTGGCCACGGAGCCGCCGCAACCGTAAAACACATGGTTCAGGTTGCCCGGGGCCAGCTCGGCCAGTTTGGCGGCCAGCTGAGCGGCAGGCACTGTGGTGTGGTGACCAAAGCAGGAATAGTAGGGGATCTTGCGCACCTGCTCGGCAATGGCCTCGGCCATTTCTTCGTTGCCGTAGCCGATGTTCACACACCAGAGTCCGCCGATGCCGTCCAGGTAACGGTTGCCGTCACCATCGACCACGTGCACGTTGTCGCTGTCGGCCAGTACCATGGAGCCGGTTTCCTTGAAAGTGGAGAAGTCGGTCCAGGGGTGAATGTAGTGATCCCGGTCCTGTTGCCACACTTGCTGCATGCTGGGGTTGGTAGGTTTGGACATTTTCAATAGCTCCTTTGAACGTGCCTTGTTGCCGTTACCGGCATCCTGGGACTTCCCTTGGAAGTCGTGGTTCAGGCTGAACCGTGATGAAAAACTTATGGAACCGATGTTAAGAGTTATTGCGCTATTGTTAAAATATCTTTTTTGCCTCCCTTGGATTAATAAACTTAATTCAGAGCTCGGATTTCGATGAATTTTTTTGTAAGTATATGATTAATAATGATTTGTGATTTTTTGAGTCCGTTATATTTTGAGCGATTGATCACAAAAAAGTTTCAGGTTGTCCTGGTTTGTTACGTGGTTGAAAATTCGGGGTAATCGTAAAAATGTGAGCTGGCCCCTGTTAAGGGTCATCGGGCAGGGCTGAAAGAGGTAAAAACAGGAGTTTGTGTACAGGGTGAGGGTATGGTTGTAAGCATGTGGTCAAAATAAAAACGGCGGCCACAGAGGCCGCCGTTGCAGGTATCAGCAGGGGTTATTTGGCGTTCAGCACTTTCTCAATGGGCTCGGGCTCAAACAGTTTCTTTTTCATCACCAGCTTGACCCAGAACACGCCGATCACCGAGACAATGCCCAGCACCACACCGGCGGCGCCGAAGATCTGGCCACTCAGCTCGGGGGCGGGAGAGGCGTAGTACACGGCGTAGATCATGCCGGCAATACCGACAATCTGGGGCAGCGGATAAAAGGGCGTCTTGTAGGGACGCTTCAGGTCCGGGTAGCGGCGACGCAGTACCATGACGTTGACATGAGTAATGATGTAGGCCAGCAGCCAGGCGATGGCGGCGGAGATCAGCAGCAGGCCGATGGCATCCGGGTCATCGCCCATGATCAGCATGGGCAGGCCGGTAATGGCGGCCACAAACAGTACTGCCACCCAGGGGGTTTTGGTGGTACGGCTCAGTGTCTTGAACTGGGGAAACGCCTGGCCGTTTTGCGCCATGCCGTAGAGCATGCGCGGAATGGCCGCCAGCGAGGTATTCACCGTGCTGCAGGTGGCGGTAATGGCGGCAATGGCCAGGAAGGTCAGACCGGTCTCCCCAAACACCGCCTGGGCGAAGTCGTAGTGAGGCAGGGCCGAGCCGGCCAGCTTGTCTGCCGGAATGTAAAACAGCGCACCCAGGCAGTAGATGGCGATGGTCACAAAGATTACTGTCACCCCCAGGCTCATGGAGCGGGGAATGTTACGCTCCGGCTGTTTGGACTCTTCCACCAGCGGGCACACAAACTCGGCGCCCACAAAGCCCCAGATGGCCAGCGCCACCAGGGCAAATACACCGGTACCCAGTGGGTTCCAGTCGCTGGTCAGATCAATGCCGGCGGTGTGCGGGTTGGCCACGCCACCCAGGGCGGACAGGCCCAGGGCCAGCAGCACCAGCACCATGATAAAGGCCAGCGCCGACTGCAGTTTGGCGAACAGGTCAATGCCCATCAGGTTGAGTACGGTAAACACGCCCAGCAGGCCAATGCCGATGCTCATGGGCGGAAACACCCCCGGGTAGATCTTGTCGATAATAAAGTCGAGCAGCAGCAGCTCCGCCGACAGGGCAAACATGGCCACGACGATATAGCCGGAGAACACCGCCAGAATCGCCGGAAAGTGACCAATGGACACCTCGGTATAACTGCTCAGGCTGCCGGCGCGGGGGATCATCAGCGACAGTTCGGAAAAGGACGCCACATAGGTCAGTGCCAGTATGTAACCAATGGCCAGGGGAATGATAAAGCCGAGGCCGGCAATGCCGGCGCCCTGCAGCATCAGTACCATCACACCCTGGGATACCACCAGGCCCACGGCCACGGCCAGTAACGAACCCAGGCCCAGAGTTCGGCCAAAGCCGGTTTTTTGATGATTTGCGACCGCGCCGGGGGCGACGGTCATGGTGACATTTTCGGACATAATTCCTTTACTCCTGAATGTGCGATCTGGCCGGGCTTTGCTCACGCATCCCTGCGCGCAACGGGTGTGAACGGCGCCGGCCGGGTTGGGGGCTTATTCCCCGTGGGGAAGGCTCAGTTGCTCCAGCAGGCGGGCCATAAAGCGCTCGCCCAGCTCAAGCTGGCTGATCTCGATAAATTCGTCGGGCTTGTGACCCTGGGCCATGCTGCCCGGACCGCATACTACGGTGGGCACGCCCAGTACCGTGCTGAACAGGCCGCCCTCGGTGCCAAAGCCAATGGTGTGGCAGCCGTCGGTTTGGGCCAGGCGCTGCACAAAGGCCACCACCTCGGCATCGCTGGCGGTGCTGAGACCGGGATATTCGGTGGTGATGGCGATGTCGATGGCGCACTCGGGAGCGGTGTTGCGCATTTCGGCCACCAGGGTCTCGGCGTAGTCGCCAAAACGGGCCAGCAGGGCACGGGGGTCTTCACCGGCCACGTTGCGGATCTCAAACAGAAACTCGCAGTGGTTGGGCACTATGTTGAGGGCGGTGCCGCCGTGAATGGTGCCGGTATGTACCGTGGTATAGGGAATGTCATAACCGTCTTCAAACGGACCCTGCTCGCGCTTTTGCGCTGCCAGTTGCTCCAGCCAGCACACCAGGCGGGCGGCATAGTTGACCGCATTGACGCCATAGGGAGCCATGCCGGAGTGATATTCCTTGCCGGTTACCCGCACCCGGGCGGCCAGCTTGCCCTTGTGAGCAGTGACCACCTTCATTTCGGTAGGCTCGCCAATAATGCACAGGGCCGGCTTGATGGGCAGCTCGGCCAGATTCTCAATCAGCCGGCGCACGCCCACGCAGCCGATTTCCTCGTCGTAGGAAAACGCCAGGTGCACCGGAGTATGCAGCTCGGCCCTGGCCAGCACCGGTACCGCCGCCAGCACCACCGCCAGAAAGCCCTTCATGTCGGCGGTGCCACGGCCATAGGCGCGCTCATTGGCCAGGGTTAGCTGGTGTGAAGGCAGAGTCCACTGCTGGCCGGTTACCGGCACAGTGTCGGTATGGCCGGAGAGCATGACGCCGGGCTTGGCGGCCGGGCCCAGGGTGGCGTAAAGGTTGGCCTTGTTGCCGGCCTCGTCGTGCACCAGATAGCTGTCGACGCCCTGCTCCTTGAGATAGCGCTGTATGTAGTCCATCAGCGCCAGGTTGGAGTGGGCGCTGGTGGTATCGAAACCGATAAGCTGTTGCAGAATATCGAGGGTAAGGGCGCTGGCCATGACGTCTCCGATTGGGTTGCGACCGCTCAACCGAGCGCGGTCCGGGTTCTGGATGTAAATGGTATGTAATGCTTTTGTATGTGGAAAGTATTATTAAACTTTGCCTTGGATAGACAAAATTTATTCAGGGGCCATGGCCGGCCGGCGTACCCGCAGACAGCTGCAGTGCGCCTGGGCGCTGATCTTGTCGGCAATACTGCCCAGCAGCCGGCCCTGCATGTCGCCCTTGGGGCGGCTGCCAATCACGATGGCATCCACCCCCAGTTGCTCGGCCTGCTCCATGATCACCGTCGCCGGCGAGCCCCGGCGCAGTAGTCCTTCGGCCTGCAGTCCCTGCCGGGCTAGCCGGTTTCGGCCCCGTTCCAGCACTTCTTCGGCGAGGGACTTCAGGCTCAGCTCCACCGGGCTGGCATCCTCAATGGGACCAACCCGGATCTGGGTGTAGCGGCTGTTGGTATAGGAAAAGTGCCGGTACACGCTGATCAGGGTCAGCCGGCAGTCATGGCTTTTGGCCAGGCTGGCGGCCATGTCGAGGGCGGCCTCGGCGTCCGGCGAGTCGTCGAGGGCCACCAGCAGATGTCTGAACGCAGGTTGTAACGCTTTCATGGTGATACTCCTTGTCAGGTGGCCAGCAGATCGCGCAGGAACAGGGCGATCTGCGGAAACAGCGCCAGCAGCACAGCGGTGATCAGCAGCATGACGATAAAGGGCGGCGTGCCGCGGATCACGTCCATATAGGGCCGGCGGAAAATGGCGATGGCGGTGAAGATGTCGCAGCCAAAGGGGGGCGTGGCGGAGCCGATGGCCACCTGCAGGGTGATCATGGTGCCCACCAGTACCGGATCCAGCCCGGAGGAGCGGATCAGCGGCAGAAAAATGGGGATCAGGATCAGCATGACCACGATGGGATCGACAAACATGCAGCCCACAAAGAAGGCGATGGCAATGCACACCAGTACCGTCATCGGACTGGCCTGCTCCAGGTGCAGCCCCTCAATAATGGTTTGCGGCACTTCCGCATAGGACAGTGCCCAGGAAAAGGCGGTGCCGGCGCCGATCAGAATAAACACCACGGCGGTGACCAGGCCGGTGGACAGGGCAATGGCGCCGATATCTTTCCACTGAATGGAGCGGAAGATCACCATTTCCAGCAGCATGGCATAGAGCACGCACACGGCGGCGGCTTCGCTGGGGCTGAACACGCCGCCATAAATGCCACCCACAATAATGATGGGAAAGCCGGTGGGCCAGATGGCCCGGCGAATGGCCTGCCAGCGCTCGGCCCAGCTAGCCCTGGGTTCCACCGGAATCTTGTGGCGCCAGGCGTAGTAGACCGCATAGGCGGAAAACATCAGCAAAATCAGCAGGCCCGGACCGATGCCGGCGATAAACAGCTCCGAAATGGAAGTGCCGGTGAGCACGCCATAGATGATCATGCCGATGCTGGGGGGGATCAGAAAGGCGATGTCGGAGGCGTTAATGGCCAGCGCCATGGTGAAGTGATCGCTGTAGCCGGCCTTGAGCATGCGCGGGCGCATGGGGCCGCCCACCGCCACGACTGTGGCCTGGGTGGAGCCCGACACGGCACCGAACAGGGTGCAGGTGGTGGCCACTGTGACCGCCAGCCCGCCTCTGAAGTGACCGACAAAGCGCATCACCAGATCGAGCAGACGATCGGACGAGTGCCCCCGGGTAATGATGTCGGCAGCCAGAATAAACATGGGCACGGCGGTCAGCGCCGTGGGTTTTACCCCGCCCACCATCTGCTGAATGATAATGGTGGGGTTGAGCATGTCAAAGTAGAGAAAAAACGCCGCCAGGGTGGCGATCAGTAGCGGCATCAGCATGGGAAAACCCAGCAGCAACAACACCAGCATGGTGCTCAGCATTACCGTGGTCATGGAGATCTCCTTCTCTGATAACGATCAGAGCGATTGTTCCGGGTGCGAGTCGTCGTAGATGTCCAGCGCGTGAAACGACAGAAACACATCACGGCTTTGCAGGTTGCGGATAAAGGCCAGGCTGTATTGCAGGCCGCCGATAAAGAGCCCCAGGGGTACCACCAGCAGGGTCCAGTACAGGGGAATTTGCAGGGCGGCGGTGAGCATGCCCCGGCTGGCCATTTTGGCCACATAGAGCCAGGCGTAATAACTGAGCAGATAGAGGGTGGCGGCGGTGCTCAGGGTGATCACCAGCATCAGCCATTTTTTGTGGCGGTTGCTGAGCATGTCGTAAAAGGCCGACATGCGAATATGGCGGCCCTGGCGAGTGACATAGCCCAGGCCCATAAAGGTGATCACCACCATCAGGATCTGGTTCAGCTCTTCGGAAAAGTACAGACTCTGGCTGAACAGGTAGCGGCCAAAGACGTTAATGATGGTGTTCAGCGCCATCAGCAGCACGCCACCGGCCAGGCAGGTAATTTCCAGCCCCTGCAGGCCACGGTCGAGCCGGATCAGGCCACGTTCAAGCAAGTGCACCATGGCATCATCCTCGAATAGAGCCGCCATTGTGCTGAATGGCGGCGGTGAGGGAAGGATCAGTTCAGTCGCTGTTCCAGCTCGGCGCGTTCCGCCAGAAAATCCGTGAGGATTTGCTGACCCTTGCCGTCGGTCATGTCGACAAACTTCTTGCGGGTCTGCTCGGCCCGGGCCCGAAAGGCATTACGCTCGCTTTCGTTCAGGCTGATGTAGGTCATTTCCGGCTTTTCCTTGAGAATGCGCGCAAGGAACTCCTGCTCCAGACGCGGCACCTCGTCCATCATGTAGTGGGTCACTTCGGTCATGGTGTCGCGGATCAGTTGCTGACGCTCGGCGGGCTGATCCTGGAACCAGTCGTCACCGGTGATGATGGAGCTGGTAAAAAGCTGGTGACGGGCGGAGATCAGGTAGTCGGTGACTTCAAAGAACTTGCTTTGATATACCGAGGAAATGGGCTGACCCACGCCGTCGATCATCTTCAGCTGCAGAGCACCGTAGATTTCGCCAAAGGGCAGGGGAGTGGGGCTGGCGCCCAGATCCTTGAAGGCTTCCACCTGCAGCGGTGACACCAGAATGCGCATCTTGAAGTTGTCGAGATCCGCCGGTGCGTGCACTTCCCGGTTGGCGGCCCAGGCGTCTTCCCCTTCGGAGTAGATGCTCATCAGGCGCAGGCCGGTGCTGGAAAAGCTTTGCTCCATGCCCTGATAGACGGTGCTGGAGTCGGTCATCAGCTGTTTGTTGACCTCGTTGTTTTCCGACAGGATAAAGGGAATGGAAAACAGCTGGATCTCGGGCACAAAGGTGCCGAGGTGGCCAAGGGAAATGTTGGCAAACTGCAGGGCGCCGTCGGCTACCAGCTCGGTGGCATCTGCCGAGGTGCCGAGGGTGCCGCCGTAGTAAATCTTGACCTCAACATCGCCGTCGGTCTTGGCTTCAATCCGCTTTTTGAATTCCTGGGCGTACATGTCCTGAATGTCACCCTGTGATACCTCGATGGCGTACTTCCAGGTTTCGGCCTGAACGCCGGTGGCGAGGCAGGCGAACGAGGCGGCGGTAGCGACGGTTGAAAGGGATTTGAACAGTTCCATTGGTTACTTCTCCATATTGGCCAGAATCAACACAAGCCGCGGGCACTGGTCGGTGTGCCCGCGGGAATTCACGATTATTCGTCTCCCGGTACACCAAAGGAGTCGGCACTGGCCGGATCCGCGGCGCGGGTAATGTAGGCCTGCATCTGGGGCTCATACTCCTGCCACAGCAGGCGCAGGTCATGAATGGGCGCAACGTGCCAGTCGACCCGCAGATCCACCACAGGCCAGCTCGGCTCGGCGCTCATCAGCAGGCCGGCAGAGCGCACCGGTCCCAGCTCGCCGCCGGCGGCCAGACCCGCTTCCAGTGCCTGCAGCAGGCGCTCGGCCAGATGACCTGTGCTTTGCTCAAAGGCGGTGATCATGGCCTGAGGCACGTCTGTATTGGCCAGCAGGTTGCCCATGGCCAGGCAGTTTTTGCCCTGGGCCATGGCGTGAATACCCAGAGACTGCTCGCCGCTGAAGGTGGCGCTTTCGCCTTTGGCATTGAGTACCCCCAGCTGACGCCACTCCACGTTGGCATCGGCACCGGCCTGAGCGCGCAGCACTTCTTCCGGGGCCACGCCTTCCTGTAGCAGGTCGAGGGCCAGCGGCCCCAGCGCGGGGTTGGTGACGTTCTGGGTCAGGGCCACGCCCACGCCGTTGCGCACAAAGGCACAACGGCTGGCCACGGCAATGCTGGATGAGGTGATGGCGCAGCCCATCATGCCGGTTTCGGGGCATACCCCGGCAACGGAAAAGGTCATGTCGGTCTCCTTACTCCTGGTCTTCCGGGATCACGGCGATCACGTCGATTTCCATCAGCCATTCGGGCTGGGCCAGACCGGCCACCACCAGGCCGGTGGAGATGGGGTAAACGCCCTTCAGCCACTTGCCCACTTCCCGGTATACCGGCTCGCGAAAACGGGGATCGGTAATAAAGGTGGTGGTTTTGACGATGTGGCTCATGTCGGAGCCGGCTTCTTCCAGCAATTGCTTGACGTTCTTCATGGCCTGCTCGGCCTGGGCGCGGGGATCGCCCAGCCCCACCAGGTTGCCTTCAAAGTCGGTGCCCACCTGGCCGCGCACATACACTGTGTTGCCGGCGCGAACGGCCTGGCACAGATCGTTGTCCAGGGTCTGGTTGGGGTAGGTTTCCTTGGTGTTGAACATGCGAATGCGAGTATGAGTGGCCATGGGGCGCTCCGGTTAATGCTGAGTGAATAAACGAACAGGGGCCGGCACAGTGCCGGCCCGGATTAATAGCTTAGTTTCAGGCGACGCTTTCTTTTTTGGCGTCACGAATGTCGCTGATCTTGTCGGCGTCGCGCTGGTCGGCGTCCTTGTAGGCGGCGTATTTGCGCTGAGTGGCGATGTGATCGGCAATATGCTTGGCGTCGTGCCACACACCCCAGATAAAGGTGGAGCCACGGCGGGACAGCCAGGGCAGACCCACAAAGTACACACCCGGCTCGGTGGACACGCCGCGCTTGTGCTGGGGCTTGCCCTTGTCGTCAAAGGCGTTCACGTCTAGCCAGCTGTAATCCGTGGTGAAGCCGGTGGCCCAGATGATGGAGTTGATACCGGCCTCGGCCATGTCCAGCTCCAGAGTCGGCTTGGTCATGCACTCGGGATCCGGCAGCAGGTCACGGGCGTTCGGCTCTTCCGGCAGATCCAGGTCGTTGCGGGCAATGTAGGCGTCGGCCGCATCCAGTAGTGCCAGGTAGTTGGCGTCGCCATTGCGAATGTTTTCCGCCAGATCCTGTTCAAAGGTGACCTTGCCGTTGGCAAAGGTACCGGTGCGACCCACCAGCTTGATGCCCTGTCTGGCCAGCTTGCGGAAGTCCACGGTGTGGCCGCCACGGGCGCCGCTGACGGCAATGGTGACGTGCTCGGTACCTGGCTTCATGGCTTCGGCGTCCCACTCGCCCAGCACACCCAGCCACCAGCAGAAGTCGCGGTTGCGGTAGGCGCGGGGCGGACGGTCGTGAGGACCTACCGACAGGTAAACGGTCTTGCCGGCCCGCTGCAGCTCGTCTGCGATCTGCACACCGGAAGAGCCGGCACCCACTACCAGTACGCCACCTTCGGGCAATTGCTCGGGGTTGTGGTATTGGGATGAGTGGATTTGGTGCAGATTGTCGTCCTTGGGCGCAATCGGCGGAATGGCCGGGCGCTGGAACGGACCCGTGGCGGCCACCACCCGGTTGGCCTGAATTTCGCCGATGGAGGTGTCCACGGTGAAGCCCGGGCGATCGGGGTTGCGAATCACCTTTTTCACTTCCACTCCGGTGCGAATGGGGGCGTTGAACTTCTCGGCATAGGCTTCAAAGTAGGCGGCAATGCGCTCCTTGGGCGCGAAAGCGTCCGGGTCCAGGTCATCGAACTCCAGGCCGGGAAAGCGGTCGTGCCAGGCCGGGCCGTTGGCGACCAGGGAATCCCAGCGCTCGGTACGCCAGCGCTCGGCGATGCGGTTGCGCTCCAGCACCAGATGGGGCACACCCAGCTTGGTGAGGTGTTCGCTCATGGCCACGCCGGCCTGACCGGCGCCTACAACGAGAGTATCTGTTTCGATTTTTTCCACGGTCATGTCGCTGTCCTTCTTGAATAACGGTTTGTGTCAGGTCGGTCGTGGCGGCCTGTTTCCTCTTGTTGCCATCAAGAGTACGGAGCGACACAGCATCGGTAAAATATTATTAACATTACAATTACATTTGAAAAGCTGATGCTAACAAAAACCACTGATTTTAAAGGGATAAATGCGGGATAACGGGAGTGAGGGGAATGTTGAAAAGGTGAGTGCTTTGCGCGTAGAGCGCCAGGGTGGAAGCGTTAAAGCCGTGAGAGCTGCCGTTGGAATAGGCTCCCGCCTGCGTGGGAGCGACGACGAGTAAGAGCGGGATCAGCCCCGCTGCGAGCGTTCGATAATGTCTTGCAGATCCGGGCACAGCGGGAAAGGCAGGGCCTCGGGGCTGAACCAGGCCACGGCATCGGCGTCGTCGTCGGCTACGGGGGTGCCGCTCTGGTAGTGGCCGCGTACTGCCACCATCACATAATGATGAGCCAGCTCTCCGGCTTCTTCGGCCAATACGTCGTAACAGGCAAAAGGTGACTCCATGCTTGCCACTATGCCGGTTTCTTCCTGCAGCTCACGGGCAGCACCTGCGCTCATGGTTTCACCCCATTCCAGCTTGCCGCCGGGAAAGCCCCAATGGCCGGCATGGGGAGCGTGTTTGCGTTTCACCAGCAGCACTTGCTGCTGATGCCAGACCACGGCGATAACGCCAACTTTCGGTGCCTTCATGAATTTTCCCTGGCTGGATAAGTGAAAAGATATTGTGCCAAAGCCAGACCGGCTTCGGCGAATTTAATATACAAGGATCAGGATCGGCTGATTAACCGATAAACAAACAGCAGAAACAAGGCACCGATAACGGCAGTCACAATGCTGCCTAGATTAAAGCCGGTTACACTGCCAAAACCCAGCTGTACACCGATCCAGCCACCCACAAAGGCACCGGCCACACCCAGCAGTGTGGTCATAATAAAACCACCGCCATCCCGGCCCGGCATAATCCACTTAGCCAGAAAACCGGCGATCAGCCCGAAGATAATCCAGCTTAAAATACCCACAGGCACCCTCCTGATTGCTTTTTCATCTGTATACAGTCTAGTTCAGACTGCTATCTTGCCGCTGACAACTCGTCTTGTGCCTGCATTATTTTTTCAGCCGTATCTGCTCTATCTGATGCTGATGCCCTTTGGTCAGGATCAGCTCGGCCCGATCCCGGGTGGGCAGTATGTTTTGCTTGAGGTTCTTGTAGTTGATTTCCTGCCAGATGCGGCTGGCAGTGGCCACCGCTTCTTCTTCGCTGAGACGGGCATAGTGATGAAAGTAGGAGTCGGGATCGGCGAAGGCACCGGAACGCAGCTTGAGAAAGCGCTCCACATACCAGGTTTTCAGCAGTCGCTCGTCGGCATCCACATAAACCGAAAAATCCACAAAGTCCGATACAAACACGCGGTGGGGATCGTGAGGGTAGTCCATGCCGCTCTGCAGCACGTTCAAGCCTTCAATAATGACAATGTCGGCCTGCTCTACCGCGACTTTTTCACCGGGTACAATGTCGTAGCTGAGGTGAGAATAAACCGGCGCACAGACATTTTGCTTGCCTGATTTAATATCGGATACAAACTGCACCAGCCGGCGCATGTCATAGGATTGAGGAAAGCCCTTTTTCTTCATCAGGCCCCGTCGTTCCAGCTCGGCATTGGGGTAAAGAAAGCCGTCTGTGGTGACCAGAGTAACGCGCGGGTGCTGGGGCCAGCGCTCCAGCAGGGCCTGCAAAATGCGGGATGTGGTACTTTTACCCACGGCCACCGAGCCGGCTACGCTGATCACATAAGGCACGCGGTGAGGTTCATTGCCCAGAAACTGATCCAGCACTTTGCAGCGGCGCTGCTTGGCCTTGACATAAAGATTGAGCAGGCGGGACAGGGGCAGATAAATGTCGCGCACTTCTTCCAGCGAAATACGATCATTCATGCTGCGCAGACGCATCAGTTCGTCTTCGCTCAGGGGCTGTTGCACGGACTCGCGCAGTTCTGACCAGGTTTGGCGGGAAAAGGTCAGATAAGGAGAATGGGTGTCTGTCTTCATCAAGGGGTATCCTGTGAGTCGCCGCTCGACCATACACCAAAGCCAGCGGGTACAACAAGGCAACAACGAGTCCGTTGGTGATGGTTATGTGCACCCGCTCTCATTAACGCGGATATAACAGATGGGCAGTGAAAGCGCAGCTTCTGATGTTTTTTTGCCCGAACGGTTCCGGCCCTTATAAAAACTTTGCAAAAGGGTATTGCATACAGGCATGGCCATGCCCTATAGTTCGTCCCGCTCGTGTGCCGGCATAGCTCAGTTGGTAGAGCAACTGACTTGTAATCAGTAGGTCGAGGGTTCGACTCCTTCTGCCGGCACCATTTAAAATCTGGAGGGGTTCCCGAGTGGCCAAAGGGATCAGACTGTAAATCTGACGGCTCCGCCTTCGCTGGTTCGAATCCAGCTCCCTCCACCAAGTTCCAGTGTTCGTCCCGAGACGGGCATTAAAAAGCGGTTTGAGGTCGTTCAAGTAAAGACCCCCGCGGGCATCGTATAATGGCTATTACCTCAGCCTTCCAAGCTGATGATGCGGGTTCGATTCCCGCTGCCCGCTCCAGTGCTGATATAGCTCAGATGGTAGAGCGCACCCTTGGTAAGGGTGAGGTCCCCAGTTCGATTCTGGGTATCAGCACCACTTCTTTACTACAACACCCTCAGGCCTTTTTTGTTATATACTTCCTGCTTGTGATTCGCGTGGTATAGCTCACCACCCAACCAGTTAGAGGGACGAGCATGTCTAAAGAAAAATTTGAACGTACGAAACCGCACGTTAACGTTGGTACCATCGGCCACGTTGACCACGGTAAAACCACTCTGACCGCTGCCATTACTACTGTTCTGGCCAAAAAAATGGGTGGCTCTGCCCGTGGTTACGATCAGATCGATAACGCACCGGAAGAAAAGGCCCGTGGTATCACCATCGCCGCTTCTCACGTTGAGTACGACACCGAAGCTCGTCACTACGCTCACGTTGACTGCCCCGGTCACGCTGACTACGTGAAAAACATGATCACCGGTGCTGCTCAGATGGACGGCGCTATCCTGGTAGTAGCTGCTACCGACGGCCCCATGCCGCAAACCCGTGAGCACATCCTG